>JAWOAQ010000176.1:0-3403 GCA_046498495.1 Salinibacter sp.
CCTCCAGGAGACCCTGCGCTGGGTCACCGCGACGCTTCGAGAGGTATACGGGCCTCGCTTGAGGCGCCTCCTTCTGTTTGGCTCTCAAGCTCGTGGAGACGCGAAAGCTGATAGCGACGTGGACCTTCTTGTCGTGCTCGGCGGGCCGGTCCGCTTGTACGAAGAAGCGAAGCGAACCGGCCGGATTGCAACCAGGATCGCGGCGGACCGGGGCACAGTCCTTTCCTTCGTTCACATAAGGACCAGATCCGTGCTCTTCAGGAGAAGGCTACGCAGGCGCGCTCCGACGCTGAACTTTTGCTGGAGAACGGTTCGGTGGAGGCGGCCGTCAACCGCGGGTACTACGCCGTTTTTCAAGCCGCCCGGGCTGCGCTTTTGACCAAAGAGGAACGCCCGAAGATCCACTCCGGGGTGATTCAACGATTCAGCTACCACTTCGTCCGCACGGAGCAGGTCTCAGAGCAAACCGGAGACATTCTCTCAGCTGCACAGTCGATGCGCGGGCAGGCCGACTACGAGGCGTTTTCCAACCTGACCGAGGAGGATGCCGCGAGTCTCGCCGAAGACGCTCGCCGCTTCATCGAGACCATCGAGGAACAGATCCTATCCTGTCGTTAGCGCCGATTCCGGTCTGATCCCAATGTCTCGAAACGGACCCGACGCGTGGACCAAAGTCCGCAACATGCCCTGGACGGCGAGTCTGGAGCTGCGCCGCCGCCTGGCGTGGCCCCTCGTCCGCGCCCAGTTTGCGTGGCACGGCATCGACTGGGGAACCGGCTGGAAGCTCTTCGGGCGGCCGATCATTCAGAAGCACCGCGGCAGCCGCATCGCGCTGGGCGACGGCCTCACGCTCCGCTCCTGGCCGCGATCAAACCCCCTTGCGCCGACCGCGCCCGTCGTGCTCTCCACCCGCCGCGCCGACGCCGGGATTGAGGTGGGCACCGACTGCGGCTTTACGGGCACCACACTCGTGGCGGCCGACCGGATTACGATGGGCGACCGGGTGCTGGTCGGTGGCAACGCCTCGATCGTGGACTTCGACTTTCACCCCCTCACGCCCGAGGGCCGGGCCGAGAACATCAACGCCGGGGCCGCTGCGCCCATCGTGATCGGGGACGACGTGTTCGTGGGGATGGAGGCGCTCATCCTGAAGGGGGTCACCGTCGGCGACGGGGCCGTGGTGGGCGCGGGCAGCGTGGTGACGCAGGACGTGCCGCCCCGGACCGTGGTGGCGGGCAATCCGGCCCAGGTGGTGCGCGAGCTGTGATCCAAGAGGAGCTGGGCCAAGATCGTGGCGTATCTCCGTTGCTGGAGGAAGTTTCGAGAAACGCCGGTGCTACGGTACACGTATCTGCTCACAAGATTCACGTCATCCAAAGCTGAGAGATACTGGTTATGCCCGAGACGCGCGTCCCCGTTGAAGAACTCCAGTCCCAGTTCGGCGAGTGGCTTCGCCGTGTTGAGGAAGGCGAGCACATCGTGATCACCCGAGAGGGGCGGGATATCGCTCAGGTTAGGGCCGCGAAGGAATCGGTGGGAGAGAGCTCGCTTCCGTCTCTAAAAGAGTGGCGTGCCTCGCTTACGGTGGGTGGGGAAGATCTCAGTGAAACGGTTCAACAGCAACGTACGGAGGAGCGATATTGACCACCTACGTCGACACAAGTGTCCTGGTAGCGTACTACTGCCCGGAGCCGCTTAGCGAACAGGCCGAGCGTCGGGTTCGGGCACTCGATCCGCCCGTAATCAGCAGGCTCACGGATGTAGAGTTGCACTCCGCGCTCGCAAAGAAGGTACGCCGTGACGAGCTGACGGACGAAGATGCACAGCGGGTGCAGGAGCTGTTTCGAGACCACTGTGATCAGGGATTGTACTACACAGAGTCGATTCAGGATGCCGATCTTCGTCAAGCACGACGGTGGATGGCGCAGCGTTCGACCGCTCTTCGGACCCTGGACGCGGTTCATCTTGCCACTGCAAATCGTCACAAACTGCGCGTGCTAACGGCTGATCGGATTATGAGCAGGGCAGGGGCGCACCTTGACGTCCCCGTGGAGCGGTTGCGTGAGGAGTAAACACGACGATCCGCGCTGACCGCATCACGATCTGCGATCGAGTGCTGATGGGGGAACGCCTCGATCGTCGACTTTCATCCGCTGACGCCTGAGGGCCGGGCCGAGGATGTCAACGCTCGGGCCGCCGCGCCCATTGTGATTGGAGACGACGTGGTGCGGGGAGAGAAGCTCTCACTTTGAAGGGAGATCGTCGGTACGGGCAGGCAGCGTGGTGGCGCAGGACGTGCCCCCGCGGACCGTGGTGGCGGGCAATCCGGCGGCGGTTGTCCGCGAACTGCACGATGGGACGTAGGCATTCCCCTTCGAACGTCAAGGGGGCTTGGAACGCTCGGTGACACATCGCCCCCGCACGACGCGACATCGGACGCCTATTCCATTGCGTGACGTTCATCGGATGCGGGAAGACAGATGCACCTTCCAAACCGGGCGGAGGCTCACATTGATCGGCGGAAGCGGACTCAGTATCTGCTGAATCGAGATCATCCTGATGCCACGGGCAAGAGCCCCTTCTTCTACGGTCGATATGGGGGCAATTGGACACAGCGTCGAGAGGATCTTTTGGAGCATGCGATGGGGGCCGTTGCATTGGTAGAAGAAACCCGGCGTGGCACGACATATGTAACGGAAAGGCCGTTGTCGGGGACACTCGTTCGCAGCGTGTGGATAATCCGAACCGGCGAATCCATTCCGCGGCTCATCACCGCCGACCCAATTGAAGGAGAAGCCTCCCATGATGGATGAACTGGACCGCTTTGTGTTAACCGAAGACCTGCCGGAGAGGGGGCTTCGGGCCGGCGATCTTGGGACCATCGTGATGGTGCACGACCCCGATGGTCCCAGGGGGATTACTCCGGACCGGAGGGGTACACGGCGGAGTTCACGTATTTGACGGAGGAAACTCGAGCCGTCGTCGACCTGCGTCCCGACCAAGTGCGTCCGGCCAAGGAGGGGGAAGTTGCTCGTGCAATCGACGGGCGTTGAGCCCATGACCGTCGTGTTCCTCGTGTGGACACTGGTGGGGGATATCGAGACCGCCCACGCCGACGCCACCGGCCGATTGTGATTGGGGATGGCGTGGTGTGGGGGAGAAGCGTTCATTCTGAAGGAAGATCAACGGAATGGGCGCTGAAGCCGGCGGGCAGCGCGGGGTCGCAGTCTGAACCGCCGCGGACCGTGGTGGCGGGCAATCCGGCCGTCGTTGTCCGCGAGCTCTGAAACGTCGTCAATTTCCAAACGAAGACGATGTTATTACTAAAGGAATTCGCGAACAGGTTCACCTGGCGATTGATGAGTCGGACGTGATAATTTTTGTTGTGGATACTGAAACAGGG
>JAWOAQ010000212.1:0-7402 GCA_046498495.1 Salinibacter sp.
CCGACGGAACGCTGCCCACGGAGTACACGGAGGTCACCATCGGGCGCCGCCTGTTTCGCGACGGCACCTCGGAGTACCTGATGAACGACACGAAGTGCCGCCTCAAGGATATTACGGACCTCTTCATGGACACGGGCATGGCGGCGGACGCCTACTCGGTGATTGAGCTCAAGATGGTGGACGAGCTGGTGTCCGGCTCCACCGAGGACCGACGCCGCATGTTCGAAGAGGCGGCCGGCATCACGCGCTACAAGATGCGCCGCCGCCAGGCCCTGCGCAAGCTCGACAGTACACAGTCGGACCTGGAGCGGATTCGGGACCTTACGGACGAGATTGGGGATCAGGTGGACCGGCTGGAGCGCCAGGCCGAGAAGGCGCAGCAGTACCAGGAGGCGCAGCAGTCGCTGGAGCGGCTGGAGCTCTTGCTCTCGCAGGAGGAGTACAACCAGCTCGTCGAAAAGAAGAAGCACCTCCAAACCACGCGTGACGAGCACGCCGCCCGCGCCGCGGACCTGGCCGATGACGTGGCCGACGCGGAAGACGACCTCGAAACCCTCCGCGCCACGCTGGACGAGCAGGAGGAGACGCTGCAGGAGCGCCGGGCCGCCCTCCAAGAGCACCGGAGTCGGCTGCAGGAGCTGGAGGCCGAGCAACGCCTTCAAGCGGAGCGCCTCGACCGCGCCGAAAGCGACCGCGCCGAGGCCGAGCAGGCCCTGACGGCGGCCCGGGAGCAGCGCGCCGAGCTGGACGAGGAGGTCGATCGCCTCGAAAGTGCACTCGAACAGGCCCGTCCGGCCCTCGACGAAGCCGAATCGGCCCTGGCGGCTGCCCGCGAGGAACGCGACGCGGCCAGCGCCGCCGCAGAGGACCTGCGCGAGCGCGTCCGGCGCCTCCGCTCGAAGGCCGAGGCGGCCGAGGACGAACAGGCCGATCGCCGCCGACGCCTCGACCGACTCACGAACCGCCGCGAGCTCCTGGCGGACGAGCGCGACCGGGCCCGGGAGCAACAGGAGGACATCGCGGACACGGCGGCCACCCTCGACGACCGCATCGCCGCCGCCGAGGCCACCCTCGCCGAAACGACGGCGGCTCTGGAGGCGGCCCGCGACGAACGGGACGCCGCACGGGCGGAGCGGGAGGCGAACGAAGAGGCGCTCCGCGAGGCCGAAGACCGGCTGCGCGAACTGGAGCGCACGCGCGATGCGGCGGCCGCCGAGGTCGACCTCCTGGACGGGCTCGTGTCCAGCTACGACGAGTTGTCGGACGCCGTGCAGTTTCTGGCGACGGAGGGGCCGCTGGAGGACCTCCAGACGGTGGCCGACCTGCTGGCGTGCGACGATGAGGACCGCGTGGCGCTCGACGCGGCCCTGGGCGATCTCGCCTCGTGCGTCGTGGTGGCTACGCCCGATGAGGCCCGCGCCGCCGTGGCCCGCCTCCGCGACGCCGACGAGGGACAGGCCTCGTTCCTCGTCCTCGACCGCCTCCCCGACGCCCCCTCCATCGACGCCCCCGGCCCCGACAACGTTACCCCCCTCCGCGAAGCCGTCCGCGTGCCCGACCCCACCTACGCCCCCCTCGCGGACACGCTCCTGCACGACTGCTACCTCACCGATACCCTTGACGCCGCCGAAGCCGCCGCCGCGCAGGCCGACGGGCCCGTACGCGTGTTTGCCCGGACGGGCGAGTGGGTCGATGCCCGCGGGGTGCTGCGGGGCGGGAGCCAGGCCGAACGCGTCTCGCCCGCCGCCAGCCGGCTGGGGCGCCGCGAGCAGCTGGACCGCGCCCGCCGCCAGTTGGAGGAGCATCGGGCCGCCTGTGCCGAGCAAGAGGACGCCGTCCAGGCGGCCCGCGACGCCGTAGAGGCAGTCGACCTGGCCGCCGCCGACGCCGCGGTCGAGGAGGCCACGGCGGCCCGGGACCAGGCCGAGAAAGAGCTGGATCGCCTGCAGTACGAGCGCGAGTCGATCGACGAGCGCCGCACCGATCTCCGCGACCGGATCGATGAAATCGACACCGAACTCGACGCACTCGACGACACGGTGGCCACCCTCCGGGCCGAGGTGGACGACGGGGAAGAGACCGTTGCCGCCCTGCGCGACAAACGGGCCGCGGCCGAAGACGAACTCGACAGCGCGGAGGCCCGGGAGCGTCGGGCCGCCGATGCGTACAGCGACGCAAACGTGGCGGCCGTCGAGGCCCGCAACCGGGTCGAAAACCTGGAGAACGAACGCGACCGCACCCGCGACCGCATCGATGCGCTCGACCGCCGCATCGACCGCCGGAGCGACGAGATCGACGAACTGGGACGCACCATCACGGCGGCCCAGGACGAGATGGAGGCCCTGGAGGAAGAGCTGGCGACGGTCCGGGAGGAGCGCGCCGACCACGATGCCGCCGTGGAGGCGGCTGAGGCGGCCCTGCAGGAAACCAAGGCCGACGTGGCGTCGGTGGAGGAGCGACTGCGGACGCTCCGCCAGGAGCGCGAGGCGGCCCTCGACAAGAAGAACGAGGCGGCCGTGCAGCTGGCCGAAACCGAAACCCGCCTGCAGGACCTGCGCGAAACGGTGACGGAGGACTTCGATCGCAACCTGGAGGCCGAGCCCGTCACCGTGCCCGACGATTTTGACGCCCAGGACGCCCGCTCCAAGGTGCGCAGCCTGCGCGGCACGATCAACGCGCTGGGCGACGTCAATCCGCTGGCCCTGGAGGAGTACGAGGAAGAGAAAGAACGCCTCGACTTCCTGATGGAGCAGAAGCAGGACCTGGAGGCGGCCGAGGACACGCTCCTCGACACCATCACCGAACTCAACGCGACCGCCTCCGAGCGTTTCCTGGAGACGTTCGACGAGATCCGCGAGAGCTTTGGGGAGATCTTTACGGAGCTCTTCGGGGAGGGCGCCTCGGCAGAACTGCAGCTCGAAGACCCGGACGATCCGATCGACTCCGACATCGAAATCGTGGCGAAGCCCAAGGGCAAGCGGCCCGTGACGCTCGATCAGCTGTCCAGCGGGGAAAAGGCCCTCACGGCCACCGCGCTGCTCTTCGCCATCTACCTGGTGAAGCCGAGCCCCTTCTGCGTGCTCGATGAGGTGGACGCCCCGCTCGATGACGCGAACGTGGAGCGCTTCATGAACCTGGTGCGTCGCTTTGAGGACGACACCCAGTTCATTCTCGTCACCCACAACCAGCGCACCATGGCCCTCTCGGACCGGATGTACGGCGTGACGATGGAAGAGCAGGGCGTGTCGACCCTTGTGGGCGTTGAGTTCGAGGAGGCCGTGGAAATCACGGAGTAGGAGGCGAAAAACGGCCCTTGGATCTGCGTGGTGCCGCGCACAGACCGGTTTTGCACGATGAGCGACCTGCAACTCGACGTACTGTTGGACGCGGGCAGCGGCTGGCTCTGGGGGCTCGCCGCGGCGGGCGTGGCGGTCGGGCTCGGGATTGTGGCCTATGTGGTCTTGTTTCGTCTTCTCCGGGGAGCCACGCGGGGACTGGAGGGACCAATCCGCGCGGCCCTGCTCCGCCGGCTGCCCGGCCCCCTGCGCGTGCTGCTGCCCCTCCTGTTCGTGTACGCTGCGGTGCCGGCGATGCAGGGCAATCTTCCCACCGAGGCCGCCGCGGTACTGGCCGTGCTCCTTCGGGTCCTGTTCATCGCGGTGGGGGCGTGGCTCCTGGTGTCCCTGCTGTACGCCGGGGAGGAGGCCGTCGTCGAACACTACACCATCGACACGCCCGACAACCTGAAGGCGCGCAAAGTCGTCACGCAGGTGCGCATCCTGCGCCGCATCGTGACGGCAGTCATCGGGGTGGTGGCGGTCGGCATCGTGCTCCTGCAGTACGACCCGCTCCGGGAGGTGGGCACCGGCATCCTGGCGTCCGCCGGCATCATTGGCATCGTTGTGGGCATCGCCGCCCAGCGCACGCTCGGCGACATCATCGCGGGCATCCAGATTGCCCTGACCCAGCCCATCCGGGTCGAAGATGTGGTAATCGTGGAGGGCGACTTTGGCTGGATCGAGGAGATTACGCTCACCTATGTGGTGGTGCGCGTGTGGGACCGGCGCCGCATCGTGCTGCCCATCACGCACTTTGTGGAGCAGCCGTTCCAGAACTGGACGCGCACCTCGTCGGACCTCATCGGCACGGTCTTCCTCTACCTCGACTATTCGGTGCCGGTCGACGACCTGCGGGAGGAGCTGCAGCGCATCGTGGAGGCGTCGGCGCACTGGGACGGCGACGTGGTGGGCCTGCAAATGACCGACGCCTCGGAGCGGACCGTGACGCTTCGGGCCCTTGCGAGCGCCAGGGATGCCCCCACGCTCTGGAACTTGCGCTGCGAAATCCGCGAGCAGCTGGTGGCGTACATTCGCGATCAGTATCCCGAGGCCCTGCCCGCCCTGCGCACCCGCCTGGAGACACCCGGCGACGGCCCCGTTGCGATTGGAGGCGAGGGGGAATGAAGGGGGGACACCGATTGCGAAAGACGCTGGGACAGAAATGAGATACATTTCCAGTCTCCACCCCCACGCTCCCACTCCCTTTATCCCTTAATGACGCCAAGCGGGCGAAGCCGGGCGACCTTCTTCGAAATCCCGGCGCCCTCCACCGCCGCCACCACATCGGCCACGTCCTTGTAGGCCTCCGGAATCTCCTCACGGACCGTCCGGCCGCTCTCGCCCCGCACGATGATGCCCTCGTTGGCGAGCTCGGCGGCCACGTTGCGGTGGCCGGCCGTCTTGCGGGCCTGGCGGCGGCTCATTTTGCGCCCGGCGCCGTGGCACGTGCTGCCGAAGGTCTCGTCCAGGGCCTTGTCGGTGCCCACGAGGACATACGAGTAGCGACCCATGTCGCCGGGGATGAGCACCGGCTGGCCCACCTTCTGGTAGCGGCCCGGGACGAGCGGGTGGCGCGCCGGCAGCGCCCGCGTGGCGCCCTTCCGGTGTACGCACACCTCCTGCTCGCGTCCGTCGACGCGGTGCGTCTCGAACTTCGCGATGTTGTGGGCCACCTCGTAGACGGTGCGCAGGCCGTGCTCGCGGGGCGTCACGTCGAGCGCGTTCTCGAACGCGAGGCGCGTGTTGTGGGCCATCACCTGCCGGTTGGCGAAGGCGTAGTTGATCGCGCACCGCATCCCGCGGATGTAGTTCTGGCCCTCCGGCGAATCGATGGGCGTGCAGGCGAGCTGGCGGTCGGGCAGCGCGATGTTGTACGTGTTCATTGCCCGGTCCATGTCCTGCAGCGCGTCGTCGCACACCTGGTACCCAAAGCCGCGCGAGCCGGAGTGGATGATGGCGGTGACAGTGCCCTCGTCGAGGCCCATCACGCGGGCGGCCCGCTCGTCGTAGATGTCGGCGACGTAGCCCACCTCCAGAAAGTGGTTGCCCGAGCCGAGTGTGCCGAGTTGGTTGAGGCCCCGCTCCTTGGCGCGCGCCGAGACGGCGTCCGGGTCGGCCCCGGAGACCTGCCCGCCCTCCTCGATCACGTCGAGGTCGGCGTCGGCGCCGTAGCCCTGACGCACCGCCCACGGCGCGCCCGTCCGCAGCACCTGGGGGAGGGTCGACGCGTCCACGCGCAGGGCGCCGGACGACCCGACGCCGGTGGGCACGCGGTGGAAGAGGGCGTCGACGAGCCGCTCCTGGTCCTGGCGGTTGAGGTCGTCGTTCGTGAGCTTCGACGCCATCAGCCGCACGCCGCAGTTGGAGACGACGAAGCCGTCGGCGACGAAGTTGTGATTCTCGTGCTTGACGGTGAAGTCGTACACGTGCGGGTCGCCGGTTTCGGCCTCCAGGTCGACGGGTTCAATGGAGTCGATCGTCGACCAGACCATCCCGCTTTGCCCCAATCCGTCGAGCGCGTTTTCGCAAAACGTGTCGAACGTTGGAAACGAGGCCCCGATGCGGACGTCGGTGTCACGCGTTCCGTATAGCGAGCGCTCCAAAAAGCGTCGGTTGACGTGCTCGCCGATTAGGTCATTGTAAATGTCGGATGGGGCCGTGCCCGATGCGTAGCGGGCCTGTGCCTGCTCGTCGGCGGTCCGGCGTTGGGCGAGAACCCGTTGTTTTTGCTTCAGGTACTCGACGGCCGCCATCGCGAGAGACGACCGCTTGTGGTTGTACGCGTACCCGATCCGGCTCCAGAGAGCGAGCAGCGAGTCCGTTCGCGACGAGAGCATCAACCGAAGCCGAACCCGACCGTCGGGGCTGTTCTTCGGGGCGACTTCGGTGATGGCCTTTGCCTCTACGCCGAACGCCTCGATTACGGACGCCAGGTCGCTGAGGAACTGCCGACCGCTTTCGGCCCATTGAGTCCGCTTGCTCAGGGAGAGGGTCGGGGCGTAGAAGGTGCGGCCGTGGTCGGTCATCGTGGACGGGGCGGACAGTTCTGCGCCGAAGAGGGGCGCCAAGAACAGTCGTTGATGCCAGCGGTGCGCGTCCGGCAGCCAGTCCGGAACCCCGTAGTCCTGTGCCGCCTTGTCGCCGACCGGTACGCCCAGTGCCGACATGAGGGCGGCGAAGGAGGTGCTCACCACCTTGAACGAGGTCTCCGTCCGTTCGAAGTCGTAGTGGTCGTAGGGCGTGTCGATGCTGTGTTCGCGGGAACGCTGGTAGATGCGGGACGGCGTGAAGCCGGCCGCTTCCACGTCGGCGCGAATGGCCTTGAGATCGTCCGGCTCGCCGTAGAACCAGGCCGTGCCTTTTCCACGATCGCCGCTGTAGTAGAGCGTGCCGTCCCCGAAGAGGAAGCCAGCGATCTTGAGGAGGTATGGGAGCGCATCGTCGCTTCGCCGAAGCGGAAGCAGGTCGCGCTCGTGCAAGTAGCGGAGGACCTGTCCGACAGCGTTGCCGGCGTCTGCTTTGCCCTGATTCATCAGCACGCGCCGGATGTCGTCTTCGTTCACGAGTACCTCATCCCCCGGGGCCTTGTACGGCACCCCCTCGAACGGATGCCGCGCGACTCGGTCGCCCGGTGCCAGGGCGTCGAGGTCGGTCATGCCGTCGGGCGTCCAGAACGGATGATCGCCCGTGGCCAGCACCTCGTCCCCACCGGCGGTACGAAGGCGATACACCGGTTGGTTGGGACGGTGCTTCAGGTACGCGGCGACGGACGTCTCGTCGCGCAGCGAGGCCTCAAGGTCGTGGCAGTGGAGCAGGTCGTCCGGCCACGTCGATTCCATCTCCGCAATCGACCGCGTGTAGCCGTGCGCATGAAGGACCTCGCTATCGCCCGAGAGGCAGTTGATGTCGTAGCCGACCCCTCCAGGCGAGATCACCCCGTCGTCGGGGTGATCTCGCCTGGAGGGGAGGGCTATGATGTAAACTGCCTCTCAGGCGACAGCCGCGTCCTCCACGCCCACGGCTACACGCGGTCGATTTCGGTGATGGAATCGTCGTGGCCGGAC
>JAWOAQ010000228.1:0-3917 GCA_046498495.1 Salinibacter sp.
CCTCTGCACCACGGGTCTTTTTCCCAAGGCCGAAGGTGCCCAACCCCCATCGTGCCCAGGGCCTATCGTGCCCAACGCCCAACGTCCCCAGGGCCCAGCGCTACACGCCCCAGAGCAGCCAAATTCCGCCGCAGGTGACCAGGGCGAGGAGCACCTGCAGGGGCGCACCCATCCGCAGGAAATCCGTGAAGCGGTAGCCCCCGGGGCCGTAAACCATAAGGTTGGTCTGGTAGCCGATGGGTGTGAGCAGGGCCCCGCTCGCCGCAAACGTGACGACCAGGACGAACGAGAAGGGGTCGGCGCCGGTGAGCTGGGCCGCCTCCACGGCCATCGGTATCATCAAAATGACGCTGGCATTGTTGCTGACAAGCTGGGTAACCAGGCTCGTGAAGACGTAAAAGACGAGCAGCAAACCAAAGGCAGGCAGGCCCGACGCCATTTCGGTCACGCCGTAGGCCAGGTACGCGGCCGTGCCGGACCGCTCCATCGCCATGCCAAGGGGAATGAGCCCGGCCAAGAGCATGATTACGGTCCAGTCCACCGCCTGGTACACCTCGTTGGGCCGCACGCAGCCGGTGGCGACCATGGCCACCACCCCGCCCAGGGCCGACACCAGGATCGGCACGATCTCCAGCGCCGCCAGCGTCACCACGAGCCCAATAATGCCCAGGGCCAGCGGAAGCTTTTCGCTCCGGAAGGTCGTCTTGTCTTCCTCCTGCGTCACCACAAAGGTGCGGTCCTGCTCGAACTGCATGATGGCCTGGGCCGACGCCTGTACGAGCAGGGTGTCGCCTCCCTGAAGCGGCACCGCATCGATCTCATCGTAGAGCAGCTCGCCATGGCGCCGGAGGGCCAGCACCAGGGCGTCGTAGCGCTGAGCAAAGGTCACCGAGCGCAGCGTCTCCCCAATGAGGGGATTGTCGGACAGCAGCACGACCTCGACGAGCGCTTTTTTCCCCTGCTCGATCTCGAAGTCCGCTTCCGTGATTTTCCTTCGCGCCACCGGCTCCAGCTTTTGCGCGTCCATCAGTTCCTCCAGTGCGTCTCGGCTCATGCGCAGCAACAGCACGTCGCCCGAGCGAAACTGCCTCCCCCCCAGCGGGGCGCCAAACGCATCCCCGCCCCGGCGCATCTGCACGAGGTCCAGGTCCAGGTCCAGCTGGGCCAGCGCCTCCTGCACCTTGGTGTCCACAAGGGGGGAGTCCTCGGGGATCACCACCTCCGCCAGGTAGCCGCTCATTTTGAAGCCGTCGGTCAGGTCCTCCTCCGGCTTGATGCGCTCGGGGAGGAGGCGATGGCCCACCGCCATCAGGTAGACGAGGCCCGTGCCCAGCACAATCGCCCCCAGTGCCGTAAACTCGAACATCGAGAAGGGGCGGTCGAGCAGGCGCGCACTCACGTCGCTCGCCAGAATGGAGGTGGACGTGCCAATGAGCGTGAGCATTCCGCCCAGCATCGAGGCAAACGAGATGGGCATTAGCAGCTTCGAGGGGGAGGTCTTTGTCTGGCGGGCGATGTTCATCGTCATTGGAATCATCATCGCCACGACGGGGGTGTTGTTGATGATCCCGGCCGTGCCCCCCGAGAGCCCGATGAGGGCGCCGTATTGCTTGTAAAAGCTCCCCTGTGCCCACTCCACAATCCAGTTGCCCACCTGGCGGAGCACCCCTGTGCGGCGGATGCCCTCACTGAGGATAAACATGGCGAGGACCGTGATGGTGGCCGGACTGGCAAACCCGGCAATGCCATCCGTCGCCCCTACGCCCGTCCACGGCTCCAGCAGGATCACCGCCACGATGACCCCGAGGGCGGTGATGTCCATCGGGATGATTTCCCAGATGAAAAGCACGAGCACCACGGCGATCAGCCCCAGCACCACGAGCATGTCGACGGTAAAGACGGGGGCTGACTGAGCGAACAGAAGAGCGAACACAGGAAGGGACCGGGGTCGAGGCGAAAGCGGATGCAAGCGCGGGACGGTACAACACATGGTGACGCAGGACGCCCGAAGACACAACCCGAAGGATCGGGACCCTACAGAATCCTATCGATTCTGCGGCTCTCCCGTCTCATCCGGAAGTCAGACCTCACCCCTGCCGAGGGACAATAGGCTGTACTCAAACCACTTTCCAGAACGGAGGGACGATTGGGGACAGAGCAGCTTAGTGAGATGGAAATGCCGATCGCATCCAGAAGGCCCCCAGTGAAGGCGCTACCCATAAGATTCTCCAAAAGCATTGGCTGGTCTTAGCTGAAGAGTGCCCCCGTCCATCCGTGTGACTGTTACATTACAGAAATAAGGACTGTGAGGAAACCCGGTTGCCTTGCTCCATGACATGAGGCGGGAGACGCCCGCCTGTTTCTCGGGGAAAAGGACGCGGAAGCAACGCGATTTTCTAGGTCTCGATGTTCTCTTGATATGACCGATCTCTGGAAGCTGCCTTCGTGTTTTTTCTATTCGCTCCTCGTGACCGGACTTCTTCTGGGGGGAGGGGCCCGGATGGGCACTGCGCAGAGCCTGGATGTCCCGTCTGCAGATTCGACGCTCCAACGTGTGTTGTCGACCGTCGACAGCCTCCGCATGGCCGGGGAGTTCCAAGCTGCCTTCATCCGGCTCTCCTCCGTTTCGCAGGAGCACCTGCAGTCGGTGAATGTGCTGTGGCGTACCGCGATTGTCTGGTCGGACTACGGCAGGGCCGAACCCAGTGACGACCTCGCCCTGGCGGCGTATCGAAACGCGCTCAGCATGGCGGACCGGGCCCTCAAGGCGGATTCGACAAGCGCGTGGGCCCATCTTTGCAAGGCTGCGGCGGCTGGCCGGGCCGCCCCTCTGGTCGGGAGCAACAAGGAAAGCATCCAGCTTACCCGAGCCACAAAGAAGCATGCCGATCGGGCGATTGAACTGGACTCGACGATCGCGTCGGCCTACTACATTCGGGGCGTCTGGAACAAGGAAGTGGCGGATCTGGGCCTGTTCCAGGGGATTGCCGTGAGGGCCCACGGCGGGCTCCCGGAGGCGTCCTTTGAGCAGGCCGTCGCAGACCTCAAGCAGGCGATTGAGAAGCGCCCGCAAACGCACCACCACCTTGAACTGGGGCGGACCTACATGCTGATGGGAACCCCCGAGGCTGCGCGCGAGCAGTTCCAGAGCACCCTGGATGTGCCGCCGGTTGGCCCGTTTGCCCTGAAAGATAAGGTCGAGGCGCGGAAGCATCTCGACGAACTTGATTGATGCCCGTCCCCGGCGAGGCCCGCCTTCCGTTCTGCTCCCTGCCATCGAGTCGTTCGAGGAGAGGGAGTCCTGTCCGCTACGGTAACTGCCGCTACAGTAACTGGAGGGGGCGTAGGCCTCCCAACGCGTCCGAACGGCCGCTCCGTCGTGCCGAGGGAACGCGTTCCGTCTCGTATCCGGAGTCCAATCGCCCCGTGCACTCCATGGTGCCGGCATGCAAGGATCGCCCCCACCTCAACTGCCTTATGACCCGACACGAGCCCCGGAACGAAGGATTCACCCTGCCCCGGATGCTTGCCCTCCTGTGCGGCGCCTTTTTGACCCACCTCGCGTCGGAGCGCAACGTGGCCGCGTCCACGCAGAACCAGGCCCTCAATGCGCTGATCTTTCTTTACGAACAGGTGCTGGGCGTAGAGCTTGAAGATATCGGGCCTGTCAACCGCGCCGACCGGCCCAAACGCCTCCCCACGGTGTGTTCCCGCAACGAGGTGCGGCGCCTGTTCGACGCCATGTCCCCAGGCCCGAATCGCCTGATCGGACATCTTCTCTATGGCAGCGGCCTCCGCCTGTCCGAAGCTCTGCGCCTCCGGGTCAAAGAACTCGACTTTGCCAACAGCCGCCTGCACGTGCGGGACGGGAAGGGCGGCACGGACCGGACGACGGTCCTCCCGGAGCGCCTCTAGTC
>JAWOAQ010000233.1:0-8641 GCA_046498495.1 Salinibacter sp.
CCGCCGAGGAAAACCGCGGTGAGTTCCTCGTACTTCGCCGAGAAGAACAGGTCAAGGGCATACGAGCGAGATACACTGCGGTTGACCTCTTGCACGGACTCCAGCGCCTCCAGGACTTCGGCACGGGCCGCCGGCGGTTCGTTGATAAACTGGTCGAGTCCTTGCAGGTGATACTGGTAATAGGCCCGCCGGAGGGGACGATGGCGTTGCTCCAAGAGTTCATCAATGAGCTGGAGGCGATTTCGCTGGTTGCTTGCCGTGGACCAGCCGGGGTCTCCCGACCCCTTCGCCCGGTCGGCGATCTCCCGGGCCTGCTCAAAGTGCGACGTGCCCCCCAACTCGCTGAACGTGTCGTAGTCGTAACCCAGGATCAGGTATGCGTAGAAGTCAAGCGTCGACGTGAGGGGGTTGTAGCGGTTGAGGTCGTGGTTTAGAGAGGTGCCCCGGCTGTACTCAAACTCCCACGCCGAATCGTTGACGCGAAGAACCACCGTGGACTGTGCCGTGCCGTAAATCGGGCGGCGTGCGGAAACGATGAGCTGTGCATCAAAGGTGGAGAGGTTTACGGCCTCCTCAATCACAACTTGAATCGAGCAGGCGATACGCTCAAAGGACTGAAACTCATCGTCGGTCCAGTTTTGGGTGTTCATGTACTCCTCGATGCGCTCGGGCAGTTCATCGAGGAAGCCGTAGTCCGAGCCGCTAATTTGGGACTTGTCGAGTTGAACGCGGCATGCAAGTTCCTGGGCGTGTGCTGGCCCGGCGAAAGCAGCCCCACCCACCAGGAGGGCGACAACAACAAAAGCACGCATGCCGGTTCGCAGGGGAGCCAAGAGCGTCACGAGAGAACAACCACTGGACACCGAGGATGAGGCTCATGCTACCACCGACTCCAGAGACAGGTTTCACCGGGCCCTGGGCCGTTCCTATATTTCTGGATCTCAATTTGACTCGCACCGGCCCCTTTCGTAACTAAAAGTGCATTTCGCCGCGACCGATTGCCCCGGTTGCCCGTTCGGGGCCTCCTCTTTTTGTCGCGTTCCAATGCTTCGACTTCTCCGCTCCTTGGCTCCGATGCTCGGAGTCCTGTTCCTCTTCCCTGCCGTTGGCTGGGCACAGTCCACGTACGACCTCTTTGGGAGTGCCAAGGCGGACGGGCTGGCCCAGGCAACCACGGCGGCCCCATCGGCCCGAGGCCCCCATGCCAATCCCGCCGCCCATGGCCCGGCGCAGGCATCCTCCGCTGCGTTTTACGCGCAGGAACCATTTGGCATGTCCGTTCTCCGGTATGGCGCGGTGGGCCTATCTGCTCCGTTTCAGTGGGGAACCCTCATTGGGGGCGCCAGCACATTTGGGTTTGAAGACTACCGCGAGATCCATTACACCCTGGGTGCAGCGCGAGGCGTATCTTTTGGAACGTCCCGGTCCGTTTACCTGGGCCTGGTGCTGCGC
Source organism: Salinibacter sp. (assembly GCA_046498495.1). GTDB lineage: Bacteria > Bacteroidota > Rhodothermia > Rhodothermales > Salinibacteraceae > Salinibacter. Next base: position 1,453 of record JAWOAQ010000233.1, read on the forward strand.
TACCATCACACCCGAATCGCAGGGTACGGGCGCGCCGGTGGCCTTGCCCTTAATCCGGGGCTTCTTGTCAAGGTCTTGCCCTCGCTTCACCTCGGGGCCCACGCGACCAACATCAACGGCTCGTCACTGACTGAGGGCGAGCCCCTGCCGCGCACGCTGGCGTTGGGGGTCCAGTACCGGGCCCACGATACCGTCCGGATCCTCGTGGACCTCTTCAAGGATGTTGTTTTTCCCGCAACCGCTCGTGTTGGACTGGAAGCCCGCCCCGTCGACGCGTTTGTCCTTCGGGCCGGGGGCAGTACGGCTCCCACCCGGTTCAGCGCCGGCATTGGCGTTGCCCTGGGCCCTCTGGAGGCAGACCTGGCGGCCCAGCAGCATCAACAACTCGGGTGGTCGCCCTCGGCCTCCCTCCGTTTCGATTGGTGAGATGACGTTCCCTCTCGTTCGCCATGCTGCGTCTCATTCTTCTGCTCATCGTCTCCCTTCTCTGTCTCCATCGCCTTCACGCTCAACCCACGCCCGACTCTCTGGCCACGGATAGCATCAGTGTAGACGCGTCTTTGGAGCGCATCCTGGACCGTCGCCCTTCCGAAACATCCTCTGCTCAGCTGGTCGAGCAGCTTACCGACCTCGTCGCAAACCCGTTAGATCTGAACCGGGCCTCCGCCTCAGCTCTTGCGACCGTGCCGGGGGTTTCTCTCCCGCTTGCTCACCGCATCGTCCGGTATCGGTCGGAGGAAATGCCATTCATATCCGTGGACGATCTGGGAGCGGTTAAAGGGATGACACGCGACCGAATTCAGGCGCTTCGGCCCTTTGTGGAGGCCACTGCGCCCCCAAACGCTGAATTAACTGCGTATCCCTCCCCGCCCTCCGTTGGCACCATGGCATCCAACCTGGAGTTTTCTCTTCTTCAGCAGGCCACGCGCGACCTGGACCTGGGCCGCGGGTACGTCTCCGACTCGTCAACGACATCTTTTGAGGGGTCACCGGTGAGCCTTACCACCCGCATGCGGCTTTACTACGAACGCCGTGTGCAGGCAGCCCTTACGCTGGATAAAGACGCTGGCGAGCCCCTGCGCTGGGCGCCTGCAACGGATACGTACGGATTCGACCATGTGGCCGGAAGCCTGGCGCTTCGTGATCTGGGACGGCTCCAGACCTTCGTTCTGGGCGACTTTACCGTTGAGCTGGGGCAGGGCCTCGCCCTCTGGCAAGGGCTTACGTTCGGGAAGGGACGCGATCCTGTATCATCGATCGTCCGGGAGGGACGTGGGGTAGTTCCGTTTCACTCCACGTCGGAAAATCGATTTTTCCGCGGCGCCGCCGGAACCGTTTCTCTCACGCCCTCCCTCTCTCTCACCGGGTTTGTCTCCCGCCGGGATCGGGACGCAACGCTCGACTCTAGTCTCGCTGAGGCCCCGTCCGACACGGTTCCTGCCCGAACCCTCTCAAGCGGAGGCCTTCACCGCACCCCCAACGAAATCGACCGCAAGGGCACCTTTGGCACGACCACATATGGAGGCGCTGTAGCCTATCATTCCCCTTCCCTCCACGCAGGCCTTACGGGGTATCACAGCCAGTTCGATCGCCCGCTCCGGCCCGGACCCCAGCCGTATCGTCGGTTTGACCTCTCCGGTACGCAGACGTCGATGTTCAGCGCTTACGCCACGGCGCATCTCGGGAACTACGTGCTCTTCGGCGAGGCGGCCCGGTCCGATCGAGGGGTTCTCGGGGCGGTGGGGGGCGTTGGACTAGACCATCCCGCCGGTGTGGAGGCGGTCCTGTTGGCCCGGCGATATCCTCGCGACTTTGACGGCCTGTTTAGTGGGGCCTTTGGAGGGGGCGGGGCTCCACAGAACGAGACGGGCATATACGCAGGGCTGCGCCTGCAGATCGCCCCAAACTGGTGGGTGAGCGGATACATCGACCAGTACCGCTCGCCCTGGCTCCGTTTTGGAATGCCTCAGCCCACCAGTGGACTCGACACGCGCCTTGTGCTGGAGACCGACCTCCGGCCCTGGCTTTCCACCTACCTGCAAGTGCGTGCCGATCGGACCGAGGAGGGCACCGTGCGGCCAGGCCCCCATGGCCGTCCCCTCCAAGCCGTCGAAACGAACTGGCGGCACTCCGCCCGCTGGCATGTCGAGTATGAGTTCAGCGATCGCCTGACCCTCCGTAGCCGTCTGGCTACAACCCGCATGGGCTCATCCACCGGGCTCCTTTTTTACCAAGGCATCGGGCTCCAGGCTCAATCCGATCTTGAGATGGAGGCTCGGGTCCTCGTATTCGACACCGACGGGTACGAGAGTCGCCTGTATGCGTACGAGCGCGATCTGCGCTATAGCTTCTCGGTCCCTGTCCTCTTTGGCCAGGGGCAACGATCATACGTACTGCTTCAGTACACCCCGAGGCCGTCCATTTCCGTGCGTGCAAAATATGGAGTCACCTGGTATCCCCATCGGGACTCGATTGGGTCCGGTCTCAACACGACGGAGGGCAATCAAAACCGGGAGATCCGGCTCCAGCTCCGCTGGCAGCTCTAACCGCGGCGCCCCGGACGGTCGCGCTCCTGTTTTGGGGACTGAGCCAGCACTTGGGGCCGGTTCACTTTTCACCCGCTGATCCGTACACTACAAGTCATGCGTAATTCGGCCCGTCTTTCTTCCACCAACCGCGTGCCCGATGAGTGACTCCAGCGCTCCCACCATCCTGGCCGTTGAGGACAATTCGGAAACCCAACTGTTGCTGAACCACCTGCTCAAATCCTCCTTTGACGTCGTTGTTGTCTCTGGCGTGGAGGGAGCCCTGGAAGCAGTGAACAAGCAGTCGTTCGATGCCTTCCTCTTAGACATTAATTTAAGTGAGGAGCAGACGGGGACCGACCTTCTCCACCTGCTTCGGGAGCAGGAAGGGATGGACGGGACCCCTGCCGTTGCCCTCACGGCCTACGCCATGCCCGGCGACCGGGAGGATTTTTTGGACTCGGGCTTTGATCAGTACGTGAGCAAACCCTTCACCCGGGACGATCTCACCAGCGCAATCGAGGCAGCCCTACCGGCTTAACATTCGCTGATACAAAAAAACGCCCAGGATTTCCCCCTGGACGTCACGCCCTACACGGTGCGTGGAATCAGTTCATGCAGGTGGCCTTCAGGGTCTCACGCCGATCGGTTAGCGTGTCTTCCCACTCGTCTTCACCGATCCGCCTGTCGCCCTTGTAGTACTCCCAGGCCTCCACATTATCATCCGACACCACGATGGGATTGTCCATATGGGCCACTCGTTTGAGGACCGGAGACGTGCCCATCTGGTGAACAAAAGTGATTGTGCAGTCTCCCTCCGCAGTCTTCTCCTTCACGGAGAGCCAGTTGTCTCCACAAACCTGACAGCTGTAAAATCGAGACTCTTGCTCTTCTCCAAGCACGTTGTGCATCTCTTCATCATTCTCATCAAGCACAACCTGCATCGGGCGCAGGCTTTCGCACCCGCATGTCTTGCACGTCAGTGTTTCCTTCTCCATAAGGTGTAGAGAGCGGACTGATTCGGGAGTCAGCGTGGGAGGATGAACGTTGCGTCCGGGGTGAGGTTCAAAGAACAGCCAACCGGCCTGCCGCTCAGGGCCTCTTGGGGCCGGACGCCAGTCCAATTTTACGCCTCTGTTTCGTCTCGAAGCGCTGGTGGGGATCACTATCGACCAATGACATCGATTCTGTCCTCCGCCAGTCGGTAGGCTGCCCCCAATCGCAGATCGATTTCAAAGGTATAAAAGAACCGGGCTTGCAATCGGAGGCCGGCCCCCAGGGACGTGACCTGCTCGTTCCACCTTCCGGAGCGCACACGCCCCAACGACTCCCCAAACCCGTACACCGAGAGGGCCTTTGCGTAGAAGGGGACCAGCGAGACTCCGTCGTCGATGTACCAGAGGGGCTGGGTCACTTCCGTCTCCAACTGAAGGAATGTTCCTGCGGGCAGAGCGGCGGTGGCTACGCCTCGGGGAACCAGTGAGCGGACATTGAAGACCGATCCCTCCTTCTGAGACAACACGCGCGCTCCAAATCGGATGCCGGTGTGGCTGCCCCGCAAAAACGGCGCATACACGTCCGCTCCCACGATTCCCGCTACCGTGCCGGCCCCCTGGTCCGTCCACGCATCAAATTGCCCCACCGCCTGCATCACGAGCCCCGTATTGGGAACCACATCGCGGGGGTTTCGCTGCAGCCGGTATGCAACCCCCACCGACGGTGACGCCGTAACCCGGGAGGTAAACGGCGACGGGTCATCGAGTCCGCCTCCCAAAAACCGGGTCTGTCGGAATTCAGTATCGAGTTGGACGCGGAGGGTGGACTGATACGCGTTCGACTGCAGTGAAACGGGGAGACGAAGTCCAAGGTTGAAGCCCTTCTCCTGCACCGCTGTACGAACGCTGGATTGGTTATTCACTCCAACCTCCGTGGCAAACGAGCGATTGTATACGGACAGAGAGGGACGCAGAAGGTACTGGGCCGTCTGCACCTTTGCCTCCCCCCAAAGGCGGCCGTCCTGCCACCAGGATCGAGCTTTGTACGCCCACCGCTGGAGCGGGTCGCTCCCTGCTACGCCGATTCCGACGCCGACGCCGAGGGGCGTCCCCGTCGGGTCCTCCCCCTCCCACGTCCCGCCCTCGTTGCTCTGAAGCGTGGGGTACACCATTCGCGGCGCGAGGTAGTCCCACGCCGAATACGCCGAGGCCGAGTCGGACGGGATGGATACGGTGTCCCCTCCTTTAGATCGATCCCGTTCGTCCGCCCCCCGCAGCGGAGGCCCTCCCACCTGGACGAGCGAGTCGGCGAGCGGCGTCGCCGCCTCCGGACGAAAGGGCTGTCGAACAAGATCATGCCGCTCGTGTCGGTAATGGATATAGGCGAGCGTGGATCGGTCGGGCGAAAGAGTTGGCTCCAGGGCCCCGAAGCGCACGTTCGTTATTTGAACAGTCGTTCCCGTCTGCGTGTCGTGGGCGTAGATGTTGGCCGTGGTGCCCCGCTCTCCGGCAAACACCAAATATCGCCCCTCCGGCCCCCAACTCACATCGTAGATAACACCGTCCCGAAGATGGACCCACGGGCGCAGGATGGGATCTTTTCCAATGGGCTCATCCGTCCGGTACAGGCGCTGGGTGCCGTCGTGATGCACGAGGACCGCCACGCGGTCGTCCGTCGGAGACGGGGCCACCTGCCGGATGCGAAGGGGCGCCGAAGGCGTCAGTGGGCGGATCGTGCCGTCCTCCTCAATGATACTGAGTCGCGAAAAGGGCCCGTGATTGGTGGCGACGTACAGGGACCCGGAGGGACTTTGTGCAGGCGCAACCGCGCGGCCTTCCTCCGTCAGTCGACGGGCGGCCCCCGTTGCAAGGCCAATTTCCTCCACCTCAGCGGTCTGCTGGGTTGGAACCAGCGGGGCCTGCACATACCGCGACGCAAACAGGGCCGTCGTGTCTGAACTCAGACTGTAGGAATAATCCTCGGTGATCGACTGGACGCGGATCGGGTCGCGGGTCCCAGTATCTGCCGTCAGCCGATAAAACCCCGGCCGGGTGTCGTAGCCGTGCACGTACGCCACCAGGGTACTGTCATTGAGCCAGTACGGGCGTCGGTGGTTGCGCCCGGTCGCCCCCGCTACAACTGTCGGGTCCGTGAAGGGGGCCCGGCGCTCCATCTCCTCCGCATAGGCCTCCCGCAGGGCCGCCTGAATCTCCGACCGCAACTGCCCAGGTCGCTGTCCGGTTGCTCGCTCCAACCACAGACCGTGTCCCGCGAGAGGGAACCGATAATGTGATCCCACAGCCCTGGAAAAAAAGGACGTCGAGACCGAGTCGCCGCGCTCAGCCAAATACGCGAAGGCGTGCCCCCCTCCAATGTAGTGGCGGTTGAAGGGCTGCGTGTAGGTGGATCGCTCCATCATCTGGGTGAAGCTCCAAGGGTCCTCCGAGAGCACCGCCGCTTTCATTTTCATAGCAAAGAGCGGGGCATTGAGCCGGCCGCTTCCAGCATCCAGATGACTTTCCCGGTAGACAGCAGCCCCCTCAATGAGGCCCGCCGGGGCGTTCAGGTTGACGGACCGGGCCACGTCGGGGGCAAAGGGGCGCAAAACGGCACCGACCCCGGGGCCCGATGCCACCTCCGCGTGGGCGGCGTGAACGGCTTCGTGCGGCCCCACAATGGCGGGCCACGAGGGCGCATGCGCTACCAACGGGTCCAGTTTGATGCTCGGCGCCTCAATTTCTTGCCGAAAGGGAACCGGGTCGACAATGCCGTTCGACCGGTCAGTAAAGCTATTGATGACGACTGGCATCTGAACATCATCGGCGACAGGGCCTACCAGCGAATCTGTTCCGGGCCAACTTCGGGAAAGAGCGGCGGCCGTCCGTTCCGCCATTCCCGCTGACCCCGACTGGAAAATAAGGTCGAAGCGGTCCCCCTCAACCACCTGATACGAAACGGAGTCGGGTCGGTATACAACCTCATACGGTTGAGTCCCGACGCGGTCAATCGCTTGGGCCTTGGCGCCAGTTCCGATACACCCGAGGGCCAGAAGGAGCACGCCCCCTTTTTGTATCAACCGTAGCCAGGCCACGCACTGCGTCATTCCCAATCAATCCTTTCAAAAAGAGCTTTAGGCGACTGCCCCGTAACGTAGGAAACCCGAGCGACAATCGGAACCCTGCACTGGGGTCTCGGGCCCAACGCATGGCCGAGGCTGCCCCGGCGTCATTGACCAGCTCTCCCGTGCACCTAATCATGTTTCGTCCGGAAATTCAGAGGGTGTACACGATCTGAGTCGTGCGTACACGCGTTAGAGAATCATATCACTTCCACCAATACCCTCTTTTCAACTGCCCTTCTCTACCTCATGGTCGATACGCTCGAAGTACGGTGGTTTCTGGACGGCCCTCTTCCACCCGAGGTCGCCGATTGGATTCAGGGCCTTGGGGCAACCGCCGAGTCGGCCCGGACCGACTTATATCTCGTGTCGGATGACCCCGCAATGAACGTAAAACTCCGCGAAGGCAAGGTTGAGACCAAACACCGGATTGGCGATCGCCACCACGTTGAGTTTGGGGACACCCATACTGGCGTCATACGGCGAGGAACTCAAGCAGACCGCGCTGGGCCAGGAACTCAACGATGATCAGTGTCGCCTGCTCGCCAAC
>JAWOAQ010000246.1:0-15819 GCA_046498495.1 Salinibacter sp.
GCCGGCCGGGTAGGCAGACTGGATGTGAGACACCGATCCGAATGTCGCGGATCGGTCCCCCTCCTGAAGCACCGCGTCGAACACATGGCGATCCAGAAGCCCATCAAGCGGAGGGGCAGCTGGCCCCTCCACGTCCAGGTCACATCCGGGCGCCTCCAGTTCGCCCACCACGAATCGGAGCAGGTTCACAACCTCGGTGGTCGCGGGCATGCTGACGTAGGACGCGATCGGGTGCTGTTCGTCCCGAAAGACCTGAAGATAGTCGGTATAGCGGTCAATTAAGGCCTCCTCCAGCGCCTCATCATTCATCCCCCGGATCATCCACCGAATGAGCGTGCCATCGGCCAGGGCAAGGAGCGGCCGCCCCTCTACTGATTCCGTCCGCGCTGCTTCCAACAGGTGCTCCAGCTCCATCTCGTCCCGGAGGGCCGAGACGAGATCCGTGGTCAAGGAGCGGAGTAGCTCATCCACGTGGTCGCTGAGGGCCTCCTCGAAGCGGAGACGGGGCACGGAATCAAGATGGGGAGACTCCTGCGTGCCATACTGAAACGCGACCCGGCTGACGTTAAGCAAGAAGAACATTGGATCCACGTGACGGTCGGGGTAAATCTGGGAGCCGTCGGTGGCCACGACCGTAATCGGGGTGGGGCGCTCAGGCGCCGACCGGGTGCTGGCGGGCGACTCACGAAGCGAGGCCACCAGCCGACGGGGCTCCGCCGTCTCGACGGCCGCCTGGATGGAGGCCCACTGCGCATCGCAGGCGCGGAGGATGGCCGCGCTCCGCGCCTTCTGACGGGCCCGCCGCTCGCGGGTCCCCGCTTCGTGCGACTCGAACGCAGCGAGTTGGTCCCGAAGCCTATGAAGATCTAACATGGCCAGGCGTTGATGGTTGATCCTCGAAGCCCGTTGGACGGGCAGATCTACGTGTTCTCCCAGCAACTCGGAATTCCGGGCCCGCGTCCAGATATTGGGGACCGAATCCGCCGGCGCCCGGAGCCGTCCTGCTCACAATATCGCCTTTTCTATGATTCCCAAACGGACCCGCGAGGCCCTCGGCCTGGTCGTTGACGTGGTGATGCTGGTCCTCATTGTGACCAACCTCACCCTTATCATCGTCGACTGGGGGTTTGCTACCGCGTTTGTCCAGGACCAGCTTCGGGCCTTCGTCCCGAGCGTGTACCAGTGGTACGACAAGACGATCCACCAGCACTTCGTCTTCTACGACCTCTTGTTCGTAAGCGTCTTCGTGGTGGAAATTTTGATCCGATGGGGCCTGGCCATTTACCGGCAGCGGTACCACCGCTGGTTCTTCTACCCCTTTGTGCACTGGTACGACGTGCTGGGCTGCATCCCTGTGAGCTCTCTTCGGTCACTGCGTCTCCTTCGCCTCATTGCGATGGTTCCAAAAATGCAGCGCATTGGGCTCGTGGATCTGCGAAATACGTACCTGTATGCCACCTTCGCAAAGTATCGGGACATCGTGTTGGAGGAGGTCAGCGATCGGGTCACCATCCGTATTATCAATGGACTTCAGAACGAAATTCGGGGCAGTCAACAGGTGACCCGACGCATTCGGGAAGAGGTGCTGGCCCCTCAGCGCGAGGTCCTCATCGAGGCACTTACCCATCGACTGCAGGAGGCCACCGCGGTGGCTTACGGCAGCCAGCAGGAAGACTTTCATCAGTACCTTGATGGTGTAATCGCGGATGCTGTCAAGCGGAATCGGGAAATAAACACCATCGCGTCGCTCCCTGGCATCGGCCAGCCGGTCGCAAATCTGCTCGAGCAGGCCATCAGCGACATTGTCTTTAACGTCATTGACCAGATGGTTGCGGATGTCGCCTCCCTCGAAAATGACCGCGTAATTGCGGAGGTAACGGCGATTTCGTCCGACGCCCTCCTGAGCCCCGAGTACGACGAGCGGCTGAACCGACTGTCCCGATCCATCGTGCTACAATCCCTCGACGTGATTAAGGATCACGTTCAGATCCGCACCTGGAAGGAAGACGCTCCTGCCTAGCCGTGCCTCCCGCACTGTCTCCCGTTAGCCTCTACGTGCACGTCCCGTTTCGGAGTGCCCCCCGTCCGTACGACGACGCGGCCTACGAGGTTATCTCGCCGGAGGCGCGCCGCCAATACCTTTCGGCCCTTGAGACGGAAGCACAGGCATACGCGGCCCCCCGCCTCTCCAACCGCGCTGTGGACTCGATCTACGTGGGCGGCGGTCGCCCCTCCCTCCTGTCCCTGTCGGATCTCCGCCGCCTGTTTGCCGCCTTGCCCGCCTCAGCCGTCGCCGAGTCCACCCTCGAAGTGTCTCCCGCGGACGCGACGCCGGCGTACCTCGACGGCCTCGTGGACCTGGGCGTACACCGAATCTGTGTGGAAGGCCTATCGTTTTCCTCTGCCGTACTCCAGTCCCTGAATGCCCCCGTGCGTGCCGACGCCGTCAAGCAAACCATCGTGGAGGCGCAGGCGGCCGGGATTGACTCCATCGCGCTCGATCTTCTGTTTGGAATGGACGGCCTCTCGGACGAGACGTGGGGCCGGACGCTTCGCCAGGCCGTGTCGTTTCCCCTCGCCCACCTGTCTCTTGCCGAGGCCCCGCCACTGGCGCCGGAAGCAGTGGTCGCCCGCCAGCTGGAGGACGCCCTTTCTCTCCTGAACACTGCCGGCTACGAGCACTACAGCTTCACCCACTTTGCACGCCCCGGTCATCGGTCCAGGCACCAGGTGCACTACACCCAACACGGCGGCTTTCTTGGGCTGGGCCCCGCCGCTGCAAGCCTCTGGTGGTCGCAGGCATCGCCCCCTCGGGCCGAGCGCTGGTCGAACGTCGAGACCGTGGCCGCGTACGCCCGACGGCTCCATCAAGGGCGGTCGCCCGCCTCCAACCACGCGTCCCTGACAGCCCACGACCTGGGCCGCGAATATGCCCTGCTTCGATTGCAGACCCGTGACGGCCTGGATCTCACAACCCTGCGCGAGGCCTCTGGTCTCGACCTCCGGGCCGCCGCCGGCTCCTTCCTCGACCGGCTTCGGACCGAGGGCCTCGCCCACGATGCCCCCGACCGCGTACAGCTGACCCCTCGCGGCCGTATGTTAACCGATGCCATCACACGTCGCCTGCTCTCGTCTCTGTAGCCTCTCTGTAGCATCCCCCGTTCGCCCCATGTCGTCCCCCACCATCCGACGCGCCGAGACGAACCCGGACCTTGAGGCGGTCCGGCGCCTCTTCCGCGACTACATCAACAGTCTGGACTTTGCGCTTGACTTTCAGGATGTAGAAGATGAACTGGAGGCCCTGCCGGGCCCGTACGCCGCGCCGGGCGGCGCCATTCTCCTCGCAGAGTATGACGGCAGCGCCGTGGGTGTCGTCGCCGTGCAGCCGCTGGACGCGGACGGCGTTTGTGAAATGAAACGGCTCTACGTCTGTCCGTCCGCCCGAGGCCGCGGAATCGGACGCACCCTGGGGACTGCCATCCTTGACGTTGCCCGGGACCTTGGCTACGACACCATGCGGCTCGACACAGTGGCCTCCATGAAGCCGGCGCGGGCCCTGTACCGCTCCATTGGCTTCGAGGAGCGATCAGCGTACTACCACAACCCGCTTGACGATGTCGTGTATATGGAGCGGTCCCTCTGACACAGTGCCTACGCCCATGCCTGATGTTCGCCTTCCCCTCCTTGCCGTGCTGCTGCTCGTTGCCTCCGCCTGCGGCTCCGAGACGAACACCTCGGACAATACCGGGGACGACACGTCCTTCCAACAGGAGGGCACGCTCACGTTTTACCAGCCGGCCGGGGACACGCTCGCCAGCATTGCCATTGAAATTGCCGAGACCGACGCCGAGCGCAAGCGCGGCCTCATGGAACGCCGCTCTCTGGGATACGATCGGGGCATGCTATTTATCTTTGATGAGACGAGTACCGATGGGATGTGGATGAAAAATACGCCTCTCCCGCTCGACATTGTCTTCGTCTCCCCCGACTCGCAGGTTATCGACATCGCCCGGCGGACAACGCCCTTCTCGGAGGAAACTATTGAGCCCGATGCCCCCCGGAAGTTCGTCGTTGAGGTGCGGGCCGGGTTTGCCAATCGGTTTGGCCTTTCAGACAGCACGCGCGTTCATTGGACGCCTACTTCGTAACTCAACCCGTTTTCCCTGTGCCCCGTATGCGCTCGTTTCTTCTTCTCGCCGTTGCGACGCTTCTTCTTATCAGTTCGGGATGTGGCCCAGACGACTCGTCCTCCGAGGCCCCGGCCGACACTTCGGAGACCATTCCATTCGACAATGAGGGCGAGCTCGTGATTTTGCAGGACCGAGACTCGCTGGTGGCACTCGACCTGGAAATTGCGGACACCGACTCCGCCCGCGAGCGTGGTATGATGCAACGGGACGGCTTCCCAAATGAGACGAGCGGCATGCTCTTCCCGTTCGATGAGGAAGAGGAGCGCTCCTTCTGGATGGCCAACACCCCCGTTGCGCTCGACCTTTTCTTTATCGATGCGGACTCCCAAATCGTACGCATTGCGCGCTACGCTCGCCCCAACTCCCCCGATCCCATCCGATCCAAGCACCCGGCGCAGTACGTCCTCGAAACCCCCGCTGGGTTTGCCGACAGCTTCGGCGTGCTGGAAGGCGATCGCGTCCGCTGGAGGCGGACTGACACTGGGACGTAAACAGACGTTTACACCACGCTATACCCCGAACGATTCGCCGCACGCACACTCGCGAGAGGCCTGCGGGTTGGAGAAATGAAAGCCATCGCCCTTCAGGCCGTCCGTAAAGTCGAGCTCGGTGCCATCAAGGTACAGTCGACTCTTTTTATCGAGCACCACCGTGACCCCGTCGTGGGTCTCCACGGTGTCCTCCTCCTGCACCGTCGTGTCCCACCCCAGATCGTACGTCAGACCCGAACATCCCCCCGGCACAACCGCCACACGAAGCATTGTATCGCTCAAATCGACGTGATCATCACTCGCCACCTCCTCAATCTGGTCGATGGCGCGGTCGGTGATCGAAATGGTCATGAGGGCTGAGAGAAACTACCGGAAGAGTCGTGCAGGCACTGTACCTCAGGGACAATCCAGAGGTTTCTCAGGAGAGGTGCGCAGCCCTCATCCCAAGTTGCAATGAAGACGTGAACTCCCGTTCCAGGGGAGGAACGATGCCTATACGGCCGGGTTGTAACCGCACGTTGTCACTGATCCAGGCCGTAAACACTCGTTTACACACTGGAGAGACGACCGCGTCGGGTCTGATACGCCGTCACCTGCATTGGAGCACGCACGAGACCAAACGAGGGACCGTAACCTATGAGCACGTCCGAAACTGAGTACCTGAAAGGAAAAGCAAGCGAGGAGTACAAGCATGGCTTCTACACCGACATTGAGGCGGAAAAGGCGCCCGATGGCCTGACTGAAGATGTCGTTCGCTACATTTCGCACCGCAAAGACGAGCCGGAGTGGCTCCTGAACTGGCGGCTGAAGGCGTTTCGCCACGTCCGGGACCGCATCGACGGCGGCGAAACCATCGACTGGGCCCACCTCGACTACGAGGCCCCCAAGTTCGATGACATTAGCTACTTCTCCGCCCCGAAGGACAAGGCCAGCTACGACAGCCTCGACGAGGTTCCGGACGAGATTCTGGAAACGTTCGAGCGGCTCGGCATTCCGCTGGAGGAGCAGAAAGCCCTCACGGGCGTGGCCGTCGACGCCGTGATGGACAGCGTTTCCGTCGCCACGACCTTCAAGGAGAAGCTGGAGGAAAAGGGCGTCATTTTTAAGTCCTTTGGCGAGGCGGCCAAGGAGCACCCCGAGATCGTTCGGGAGTACATGGGCACGGTCATTCCGTATACCGACAACCTGTACGCCGCGCTCAACTCGGCGGTCTTCAGCGACGGATCGTTCGTGTACGTTCCTGAAGGCGTGACCTGCCCGATGGAGCTGTCCACCTACTTCCGCATCAACGAAGCGGGAACGGGCCAGTTTGAGCGCACCCTCATCATTGCCGAGCCGGGGGCCTACGTAAGCTACCTGGAGGGCTGTACGGCGCCAATGCGCAAGGAAAACCAGCTGCACGCGGCCGTCGTGGAACTGATTGCCCATGAGGACGCCGAGATTAAGTACTCCACAATCCAGAACTGGTACCCGGGCGACCCGGACACCGGTGAGGGCGGCGTCTACAACCTGGTCACGAAGCGCGGCCTCTGTAAGGGCGACAATTCCAAGATCAGCTGGACGCAACTCGAGACCGGCTCGGCTGTGACGCAGAAATATCCGTCTGTCATCCTGGCCGGGGATGATTCGGTCGGCGAGTTCTACTCGGTCGCCTTCACGAAGGGGCACCAGCAGGCCGACACCGGCACGAAGATGCAGCATATCGGCAAGAACACGAAGAGCACCATCATCTCGAAGGGCATCTCGGCCGACGTGGCGGACAACAGCTATCGCGGCCAGGTGAAGGTGAGCAAGAACGCCGATAATGCTCGCAACTTCTCGCAGTGTGACTCCATGCTGCTGGGGCCGGACTGCGGCGCGCACACGTACCCCTACATCGAAAGCAACAACCCCTCGGCGCAGATTGAGCACGAGGCAACGACCTCGAAGGTGGGAGAGGATCAGATGTTTTACTGTCACCAGCGGGGCCTCGGCGAGGAGGAAGCCCTGAAGCTGATTGTGAATGGCTTCTGCCAGGAAGTCCTCCAGGAGCTCCCCATGGAGTTCGCCGTCGAGGCGAAGGAGCTTCTCGACATTGAGCTGGAAGGCAGCGTTGGATAGCACATAGCAGGGGAGAATATTCCTGTGGGAGCGCGCGGCGGGGCGGCCCGCCCGCGCTTCCGCCTTCCTCCCCGGCCCACAATGGGCCTTCTTCTACGAGAGACAACACTCATTTTGAACTACACCAGTCACACACGGACACGATATGGCACTTTTAGAAATTGAAAACCTGCATGTCGGCGTTGAAGGCGAAGACATTCACATCCTCAAGGGCGTAGATCTCACCCTGGATACGGGCGACCTGCACGCCATTATGGGCCCCAATGGCTCCGGCAAAAGTACGCTCGCCTCGGTTCTGGCCGGGCGCGAAGAGTATGAGGTCCTGGAGGGTGAAATCCGCTACGACGGCGAAGATCTCCTGGATCTTGAGCCCGAAGAGCGCGCCGAAGAGGGCATCTTTCTCGCCTTTCAGTACCCGGTGGAGCTTCCCGGCGTGAGCATGACCAACTTTCTGAAGGAGGCGGTCAACTCCGTTCGGGAGGCGCGCGGCGAGGATGAGCTTTCATCTACTGAATTTCTACAGCAGATGCGCGAGCGTGCCGACATGCTCGGCCTCGACGCCGACCTCACCAAGCGGTCGGTCAACGAGGGCTTCTCGGGCGGCGAAAAGAAGCGAAACGAGATTTTTCAGCTCGCCATGCTGGAGCCGCGTCTCGCCATTCTCGACGAAACCGACTCGGGGCTCGACATTGACGCGCTCCAGAGCGTGGCCAACGGCGTCAACAAGCTTCGCGACGGCAATCGGGGCTTTTTGGTGATCACCCACTACGAGCGTATTCTGCAGTACATTGTCCCCGATCGTGTGCACGTCATGATGGATGGGCGGGTTGCACGCTCTGGCGACAAGGACCTCGCTGAGACGCTGGAGGAGCACGGCTACGAGTGGATCCGCGAAGAGGTTGCCGCGGCCGCTGCAGCATAGTGGCCTCGCCGTCCCGGGATGCCGCTGCGCGCCCGGGACGGCTCCGGCTGTTTGCATCCCTCGCTTTTGACCACCAATCCCCTGCTCCATTATGACTACCGCTCTTGACACGGACGTTCGTCCCGAGGACCGGTTCATCTCGGCCTTTGAGGTCAACCATGGCCAAGCCCTCAACGGAACGAACGCCTCGATCGCCCAGCAGCGCGAGGACGCCATCGAGCGCTTCGCTCAGCTTGGCATCCCAACCAACAACCTGGAGGCCTGGAAATACACGAATATTGCGGAGACCATCGACCGGCCGTATACCCTCCCGCTGGCCCCGGAAGGTCCGTCGCTCGACCCGAGTGACATCGCGCCGTTTACGATCGACGCGATGGATGCCCATCGCGTTGTACTTGTCAACGGCCGCCTTGACGAATCGCTCTCCGACATCGGCGATCTGCCATCGGGCGTCGTGGTGAGCAGCCTCGCCCAGGCCGGCGAGGAGCACCCCGACGCAGTCGAGGCCCACTACGGCCAGTATGCCGAGTTTGAGGACGAGGCGCTTACGGCCCTCAACACGGCCTTTGTGCAGGACGGCGCGTTTGTGTACGTGCCTTCCGGCACCATCGTCGAGAAGCCCATCTTCTTCCTTCACATTACGGCCGGCTCGGACGATCTCTTTCTGCAGCCGCGCCACCTGTTCGTGGTCGAGGATGGGGCCATTGCCCGGATCGTTGAGGCACAGCACTCCCTTACCGGCGCCCAAACGTTCACGAATACGGTGAGCGAGGCGTTTGTCGGGGAACGGGCCAACCTGGAACACTACCTTATCCAGGACGAGGGCCCACACGCTTCACAGGTTCACACGCGTGCCGGCCTGCAGAAGGACGACAGCGTGTACTCGACCAACACCATCACCTTCAGTGGTGAGGTGGTGCGTAACAACGCGACAATCGAGGCGGACGGCTCTTTCTGTGAGTCGAACCTGTATGGCCTCTGCATCGGCAAGGAAGAGATGCACGTGGACAACCACACCCAGATGAACCACGTGCAGCCGGACTGCAAGAGCAACGAGCTGTACAAGCACGTTCTCAACGACGAGTCGACCGCCGTCTTCAATGGCAAAGTGCTGGTGACCCGTGGTTCTCAGCGGATCGATGCCTACCAGCAGAACGACACCATCGTCCTGACGAACGACGCGCAGATTTACACGAAGCCCGAACTCGAGATTTACGCGGACGACGTGGTTTGCACCCACGGTGCCACAACCGGCCAGGTGGACGAGGAGGGCGTCTTCTACCTCCGCTCCCGGGGCCTCTCTGAGCGTCGGGCCCACATTCTGATGCTCCAGGCCTTCACCGACGAGGTCTTGAGCGAGTACAAGATTGACGCGCTCCGCAACTACATCGCGGACAAGATCCGGCGCCGCTTCGCCAGCTACTTCGAATGAGCGTGTGGGGGCGGGGGCGTGGGGCCCCAAAAGCGATCCCGCCCGCACGTCCTCCCCCACACTTCCATCCCCAACCTGTTATGCCTGCGACGACGCACCCGACTTCCGAAACGGCCTCGTTCGACGTGGAGGCGCTCCGTGCGGACTTCCCCGCACTCGCGCAGGACGTATACGAGGGCACCCCCCTCGCCTACCTCGACAACGCGGCCACCTCGCAAAAGCCGACGCCGGTGATCGAGCGGCTGGAGACCTTTTACCGCCGAGAAAACAGCAACGTCCACCGCGGCGTCCATCGGCTCAGTCAGGATGCGACCGAATCGTATGAGTCGGCCCGCACGTCGCTTGCGCGCTTCCTGAACGCGCCGGACCCCGACCAGATCATCTATACACGGGGCACGACGGAGGGGCTCAACCTCGTGTCGTCGACCTTCGGGCGCATGGTTGTAGAGGAGGGCGACGAGATCCTCCTCACGGAAATGGAGCATCACTCCAACATCGTCCCCTGGCAGATGCTGGCCGAGCAGGTGGGCGCGTCGATCGAGGTGCTCCCCGTTACAGACCGTGGGGAGCTCCGGATGGACCTGCTCCCGGAAATGCTCACCGACGACACGGCGCTCGTTGCCATCAGTCACGTCTCCAATACGCTGGGCACCATCAATCCGATGGAGGACGTCATCGATGTGGCCCACGCCGAGGGCGTGCCCGTCGTCGTGGATGGGGCGCAGTCGGCCCCCCATATGCCCGTCGACGTGCAAGCACTTGACGCCGACTTCTTCGTGTTCTCAGGGCACAAAGTGTTCGGCCCGACCGGCATCGGCGTTCTGTACGGAAAACGCGAGCACCTCGAGGCGATGCCTCCCTACCAGGGCGGCGGGGATATGATCGATCAGGTTTCGTTTGACGGATCGACCTACGACGGACTGCCCCACAAGTTTGAGGCCGGGACCCCCAACATTGCCGACGCCGTTGGGCTTGGCACCGCCGTCGAGTATATCATGGAGCTCGACTGGGACGCCGTGCAGTCCCACGAAGACGATCTGCTTCGCTACGCCACCCAGCAGGTGCAGGACATTGAGGGCATCCAAATTGTGGGCACCGCGTCCGACAAGACGAGCGTCCTCTCGTTTGTCTTCGATGACATCCATCCGTATGACGCTGGGACGGTGCTCGATCGGCAAGGCGTCGCCGTTCGCACGGGACACCACTGCACGCAACCGCTCCTGAAACGGTACGGCCTTCCCGGCACCATCCGCGCGTCGTTCGCCGCGTACAACACGCGCGAGGATGTGGATCGACTGGTGGAGGGCCTCCACAAGGTTCGGCGCATGTTTGGCTAAGGTGTCCCTCCTGGCCTCCCCCCGTGAGGCATTCTACATGCACTCAAGGTAGCGCTTTTCTCATCAACCCTGCTCGCCGCCATGCCCGCACCGGATACGATCTCGGATCGTGCGCAGCAGATTGTCGACGAGTTCTCTCTTTTCGACGACTGGATGGGCCGGTACGAGTACCTCATTGAACTTGGCGACGATATGCCCCTGGTCGAGGAGGATCAGAAAACGGAGGACAATTACATTCACGGGTGCCAGTCCGACGTCTGGATTCAGTCGGAGCTCGATGACCAGGATCGCGTCCTGCAGTTTCGGGGCGACAGCAACGCCAAGATTACGAAGGGACTGGCCGCCCTCATTATCCGCGTGCTTAATGAGCAGCCTCCCGCCGTCGTTGCGGACGCTGACTTCGACTTTCTTGACGATATCGGATTGCACGATCACCTGAGTTCACAGCGGAATAACGGCCTCAAGGCCATGATTGAAGAGGTCCGAGAGCGTGCCCGGGAAACCCGCGCCGAGACTGAAGAAAGATGAGCACCCCACGCACCGGTGCCGCTTCTCCCTCCTTCTTTGCCGTTCCTTCCTGTTTGATACGCCACGCCCCCCCGATCACAACCAAACCGCGCTCGGCGCCTCGCGTCCGGCCGGCTCCCTCACAGAATATTTTCCACAATCCCCTACTACTATTATGAGTCCTGCAGGAGGAGCAATGCCCGGTGGCATGGGCGGGATGGGCGGTATGCCCGGTGGAGGCGGCGGAGCCGCCGACATCCCCGACGACAAGGAACAGTCCGAAATCGAGCTTCCGGAGACCATCCCGGACCACGTGCAAGATACCCCGGACGACGACCTGTACGAGCGGGTCGTGGAGTCGCTCCGTGAGATTTATGATCCGGAGATTCCGGTCAACATCTACGACCTTGGCTTGATCTATCATCTGGAGGTGCAAGAGGATGGCCACGTAGACGTGCTCATGACCCTGACGGCGCCGAACTGCCCGGCCGCGGGGATTCTGCCGGGGCAGGCCGAAGACGCGGTGCGGGAAACCGACGGCGTTGAAAGCGTCAACCTAGAAATGACGTTTGAGCCTCCCTTCTCTCCCCAGATGATGTCCGAAGAGGCCCGCCTCGAGCTCGGATTTATGTAGCTCTGTGGAGGTGCTCTCGGCACGGCAGATGGAGGAGCTCCGTGGTACATCAATCGTCACAACTCACCCCTCGCCCATGCGACACGCACGCACCATTGCAATGGCCGGCACGCTCCTTGCCGACGGGCGTGCGGAGGCTGTGGTAGACATGGTGGGGCCCCTGCTCGACCAGGTGACTGCACCCGCTGCCAGCACGGGGCAGATCCTGCTCCGTGGGCTGATGGCCCGTGTTGAGGTCGTGCACCGGGACCGCCCGGACCGGGCCTTTGCGTTGATGCCGGACATTGAAGAGGTTTCCGATCTGTGCACGTGTGTGCGAGCGGACGTGGCGCTGTGGCGAGGCTGGGCCCGGGCGCGCCGCCCCGACACTGCGGACGATGCGGCCCGTGCTCTTCACCTGCTGAAGGAGGGCCAGGAACTGTTTACTTCGATCTGCGATCCGGAGGGGCGATGCTGGGCATTGCTCGGGCGGGCGCAGGCGTACTCGGTCCTTGAAGAGTACGGGCTCATGCGCCGCGTGCTCGACGATGCCGCCTCCCTCCTCAACCGGCTCCACGACGCCCAGGCCACTCGCTGGCTCCACGAGCTTCGCATCCGCGCCTCTCGGGTTGCCGGGCAATGGGATCAAGCTGAGGCGCAACTGGATGCCCTCAAGGCCATCGCGGAGGACTGGGATGACCGTCGCCTGCGCGGGTCCACTGCTGCGTACACCGCGCTCCTCCGGGCCGACCGCGACGCCACACCGTCACAAATCGTTGACGCCGCCGAAACGGCGACGTCGCTGCTCCGTCCCCGGAGCGCGATGATCACTGCCCCCCTCCTGCGGGCAACCCGAGCCCACGTCGAAGCGTTGTGCCGGCAGACAGTGTGGACCGAGGCGTTTGGCTTGATTGATGATGCAGCTTCGATGGTGTCGGAGTCCTCACCGATGAAGCCGCTGCAGGCTCTCCGTGCCCGCGTCGCGCTCCGCCGAGGCAACGCAGAGCACGCACTGTCGACCCTGGACGATGCGTTCGGGCAAAGGCTCCCATTTGACCCCCACCTTACGCGTTCTGAGATTGCCCTGCTGTACGGAGACGCCTTCGCCGCTCAGGACCGGTCCGACGACGCTGATGCCTGGTACCGCCGTGCGCTCCGCGTGGCACGCGAAACGGGCCACTCCGTTCATGAGCGCCGAGCACAGGCGGCCCGGTCGCGCTCAACACCAGACCGGTCGACGGCCTCGTCCACGACGGTTGCCCCCACGAAGGCCGTTGATCCTTTTGTTGCGGAAAGCCGCGCGATGCAGACGGTGGCTGACACGATCCGACACATTCAGCCAAGCCACAGCCCCGTCCTGGTCACCGGCGAGGGCGGTGCGGGGAAACGCCTCGTGGCCCGCACGATCCATACAACAAGCACGCGGGCCGATGGGCCCTACGAGTGCATTTCTTGTGCCCCAACCCAAACGGGGGAGTCCCTGACGGCGCGCCTTTTTGGGACGGTGAGGGACGATGACACGTTTACGCCCGGGGCCGTTCACGCCGCCGATGGGGGAACCCTCGTGGTGGAAGACATCGACGCGCTGTCCCCGTCGCTGCAGTCGGCCCTGCTTCGTCTGATCGATGACGGCAAGACGCTGCACTCCGACGCACCGGGACCGGTCGACGTTCGCGTTGTGGCCACGACCACAAATGATCTCGACGCGCGCGTCCAGGAGGGGCGCTTCGAGTCGGCCCTTCGCGACCGGCTTCGCGTGATCTCCCTTCACGTGCCGCCCCTCCGCGAACGCCGCGCCGATATTCCCCTGCTCGTCCGACACTTCCTCGACACGCTCCGCCCAACCAACGAGACCCTGGTCTCCATTACCCAGCCCGCGATGGAGGCCCTCCTCCGCTACAATTGGCCCGGCAATGTGCGCCAGCTCCGCAACGAAATCGAGCGGGCCCTGGTGCACGTACAGAGCGAACCGGCCCCAACGATAGACCTCGACCTCCTCCTCGACACCATCGTGGAGGGGGCCCGCAAGAGCCGGTCGCCGCAGATGCCCGGAAACGACCCGAACGCCATCCTTGAGCCGGACCAGACCCTCAGCGATGTCCTCTCCCGAACCGAAACGGCTGTGATCGAGCGTGTGCTGCAGGCCTGTGACGGGCAGGTTACCGCGTCGGCCGACGTACTCGGGCTCACGCGCCAGGGCCTCTACAAGAAAATGAAGCGCCTTGATATCGACGCCTCGGCGTTTCAGTCGTCCACCCGCCCGGCCCCGACGACCTGACCACACTCGGACAGTTTTTTCACCACCGGTCCCGAACTCATGTCTACGAATACTTCTTCCTCGTCAGATTCGGAGGCAACCCTCAACGTCCGACTGGACCACGCCTCGGTGATGACCACCGACCTCGACGAGGCGATTGCTTTCTACGTCGACCTTGTTGGCCTCTCGCTACGGGCAGTCGAGGATGATCCCGTCCGGGACGGCCGCAAGCGTGCCATGTTGACCGATGCGCAGGACCGAGACGTGGTTGAGCTAATCGAGATGGAGGAGATGAAGCACCCGTCCGTGCCGGGCCGGGGGGGCATTCATCACCTGGGCTTCTCGCTCGGACCTCGCGACTGGCACTCCCTCCGCTCGCGCCTCGACGCAGCGAACCATCCCTACGAGGAGGTCGAGGGACGCCTCTTTGCCCGCGACGCGGACGGGTTGGTCCTGGAAATTGAAAAAGCATAGCCCACGGAAACCCGCGCCCCACCGCCGGCCTCCCTCCGTTAATTAGTGCCCGGCGCGTCAGGCCCCGACTCGGGCGTGCGTAGCGTGTTTGACAGTTCGTTCTCATTGCCGGCCTCGGCCTCCACACCGTGCCGCGCCAGCAGTCGGCCGCACATTTCGATCGCCTCCACCAGTCCGTCCGTGAAGTGGTCGTGCCGGATTCCCTCTCGGATGCGATCCAACACCTCAACCCAGTCGTCCGGATCCACGTGCTGGTGAATCCCTGTGTCTCCCACCACCTCCACCCGGTGTTCGAGCAGGGACACGAAGATCAGGATGCCCGTCCGGTCCTGTGTGTTGAATACCTCCTCTTCCACAAAGGCCTGGAGCGCGCGCCGATGCACAGTCTCCTCAAGCAACTCGCGACCAGCGGCCAGACGACGCAGGGGCGGCACCACACGGACCAGACCTCCTCCCAACACACTCGCCCCCAGAACGATCAGCGCCAGGGCCCAGGGCGTATAGAGCCATCCCAATGACCACCCTGAATAGAATTGGAGAACAAGGAGCACGCCAATCAGGGCCAGCAAGCCCCCGAAAACCGCCCCCCGCCACGGTGCAACCTCGTACTCGTCGCTCTCCGGCACGACCACCGGGACAATTTCTCCGGCGGTTTGCCGCTCTGCGCGTTGCACCGCCTCCTGGACACGGTCGTGGTCGAGAGCATCCATGAGGGCCTGCATACATCGAGCAAGGCAAACGGGAGGAGCTACGGTTGAGGCGACGGTCCCGACGCCCCGTCGGATGATTCGGACCCCTGTTCACGGATCACTTCAATGGCGCGCTCGGCCTGCTTGTAAAACGGATCGTCCTCGCTGGCATGTCGCTGTACGGACGCGAACTCTCGCAGGGCTTGATCCAGCCGGTTGATTTGCAGTAGGGCAAGGCCCTTCTGGAAACGTGCCGGCACAAAGGTCGAGTCCTCATCCACGACGGCGTTGATGACCCGAATGCCACGCATCGGGCTGTTCGTCAGGAGGTATGCCTCTCCCATCCGGGTTCGTGCATCAAGGTCATCCGGACGCTCATCAGACACGGTCCCATAGGCCTCTGCTACGTGACGGGCAACCTCCAGCGCCTGCTCTCGATCGCCCTCTCCCTGCAGCTTTTGCATCCACCGGTAGAGCAGATCCGCCGCGCGCCGGCGGTCGTCCACCGCTTCTGTGGCGTCCGCAATCTCTGTCTGTACAGAGGCGGCTCGACCCGGCGCCCCCGCGCCGATGAGCAGGTTGGCCATTTCGGCTCGGAGCTGCCGCTGCTCTTCTCCCTCTGCCGTCTCGACCTCGGCCCGGAGTGAGTCGACTTGGTCGGCCATGCTGCCGTCGAGGCGCTCGCCCGACTCGTCCACGAGCGTGGCAAGCTCTGTGGGCGGCTCCGAATCCGAGGACGGACTCTGGGCTATTCATTCTTTGAACAGTTTCTTGAACATCATCAAAATCTAAAGCGTACCAACTATC
>JAWOAQ010000252.1:0-56058 GCA_046498495.1 Salinibacter sp.
GCAGCGCGGACGGAATCGGTAGAGGGGCGGCCGCTCCTTGCCCTGGCCGATGGCACGCTCATTCGGTGGATGATCCGGGGGATGAATGATGAGGCGCTGGAGGAGGCCTTAATTGCCCGCTACACCGACTATCTTCAGGCCTTTCGGGACGACCAGCATCCGATCGCGTCCTACGTCAGCATGCCCGCGACCACCGAGGTCGCGAACCTGCTCCGATTCGTGGTGGGCGAGCTGGAGGCGCCCGGATGTGACCTGGACGTGGAGGGGCCAGATGCCCCTCCGCTCGATGGGCTTCTGGATCGCCACGTGTTCGACGCGGTGCTTCAGGAGGGGGACCGATCCGCGACATTCGGATCGGTGTCTCACATCCAGTCTGCCTACCCGGCCGGCACAGAGGTGTGTTACTTTTATCTCCGAGTCCCGTCGTCCACCGGAGCGGGAGAAATTGCGCGGGTTGAGCTCCCCCGGTGGGTGGCCGACGACGAGGCGCTCTGCGACCGCGTCCACGCCACGGTGCTCCGCGAGTGTGAAAAAGGCGACGGCTATCCGCTGATTTTGTCGGAAGCACACGAGCAGGCCGTCATTCGGGGGCCGGAGCGGGAGGCGTTTTTCCGGCTCGTGGAGCGCCGCCTGCAGCGGGCCGGTCTTTCCGCAACCGCCTCTCGGAAGCGTCGCTCTAAGCAGCGCCCACGGGTTTAGCGTCGCCGCCGGTGCCCACGGGGCGTCGGCATCCCATCAACACCGTTTGTTCTGACGTCTATACACAGCCATGGACACGTCCGACGCCATTGGGGAGGTCATCGAGTCGAGTACACGCCGGTTTGTCGCCGAAGTGTACGAGGAGGCTGAGGCCCCGGCGTTTGGGACCTGGGTGCGCGTGCCGCACGCACAAGGGACAGACCTGTTTGGGCTCGTCAGCCACGTCGAAACCGGGAGCTACGACTCGAACCGGCAGGCCGTTGCCCTTGGGCTCTCACCGGAGGAGCGGGCGGAAGAGATGCCCATGGTGCAAGAGTTGCTTCGCACCACGGTCCGCGTCCAGCTCCTGGCGTGCCGCGATCCGGAGGGAGACCTCCGCCAGACCCGCCCTCCACACCCGCCCGACATCCACGACTTTATGTATCCGTGTCCGGACGAGACCCTCCGTGCCCTTGGGGTACCCGCCGATGTACTCCGGACCCTCGTAGAGCATCCCGATCCGGCCGTCCCTGTCGACGATCTTCTGGTCGCGGTCCTGCGGAGCATCTACAAGGCCCATGGGGGCGAAACAGGGGGACGCCCGGCGCTCGTTGTGGCCGGCCGCACCCTGAGCCGCCTGCTTGATGATGATCATGAACGCCTCCAGTCTATCCTCCGGCGTGTGCTTTAGGACCCTGCGTCCCAGGGGCTGGGGTCAACTTAAAAAATGACTCCGACACGGAGCGGGAAGAGAAGAATCGTGGTTTCAGACCCCACGTATAGACCCGGGTTCACTTCAAAGAAAAAGGAGCTTTCGTTCAGCAGCCAGACCTTGCCGGCCCCGAGGTGAAAGGTGGGTCCGCTGGTCGCGTCGGTCTTTCCAAATGGCAGGTAGACGCCCGGCCCGCCGAGCACGTAAAAGGTCTCCTCACCCGATCCCGGAAGGGTTACGATGAGGGACGCCTGGGGGTCGAACGCGTACTTGGCATCGTCGCGCCCTCCAAAGATAAACCCGGTAAAAGACGTTCCAAATCCGAGGGACACATCGCGATTGATGGGGGCCGACACGCGAAAACGGACCCCGGGTCCCACGTCCAGATTGTTCTTGTCGTTCACGGTGGTACTCAGCATTTGCAAGCCCACGCCGTAGCGAGGGGATTGCTGGGCGACCGCCTCTGGCGGAAGGGTCAGCACGAGGGCGAGTGCGATGAGGGCTGCAGAAAGACGGAAACGCATAGAGACGGGGGGACTGTGGAATCAAGCCGAGACAGTGGTCGTAGCATCCGATCCCGTAGGACACCTACCGAGCCGGATGCAAGTGGCATCACGATGAGAAGAAACGCACCGGCGCCCTCAAACGCAGTGTCCCCATCAACGGTTTTCCGACGGGGCGCTCCGGTCGCACCATTCCGTATTTTCCCAACCGACACCGTCCCATGTCTCCCTCCGAACAGACGATCGATCCTACTACACAGAACGGAACGGCCGATGCCGTGTCGTCCACATGGGATCCTGCGGCATTCGAGGCGCCGGATTTCTTTGATTTAGATTCGGTGCTACCTGAAGATGCGAAAGCGCTACGGGATGAGGTCCGGGCATTCGTGACGGACGAGGTGGAACCCATTCTCGAAAAGTACGCGCAGCGTGCCGAGTTTCCGCGACACCTCATTCCAGCGTTTGCCGACCATGGACTGCTGGGCCCTCACCTCCCGGAAGAATACGGAGGCGGCGGGCACGGCAACATGGTGTACGGGCTCATGATGCAGGAGGTGGAGCGGGGCGATTCGGGCCTTCGGTCCTTTTGCTCCGTAACGGGGTCCCTCGTCATGTATCCCATCGTGCGCTACGGCAGCGAGGCGCAGAAAGAGCGCTGGCTTCCGTCGCTTGCGCAGGGAACGGCGATTGGGTGTTTCGGGCTTACGGAACCGGACGTGGGGTCAAATCCGTCGGCAATGCAGACCCGGGCTCGCCGGGACGGAGACGATTGGATTTTGAGCGGGCACAAGCGATGGTCCACCAACGCGTCGATTGCGGACGTTGCGGTGATCTGGGCGAAAGACGAAGAGGGCACCGTTCGCGGCTTCCTGGTCGAGACGGACCGGGAGGGCGTGTCGACCCCGACGATCGACGACACGTGGTCGCTCCGGGCGGCGGTTACGAGCGAGGTGGTGCTCGACGAGGTGCGGGTTCCAGAGGCCCATCGGCTGCCGACGGCCGAAGGTTTGAAGGCCCCGCTCTCGTGCCTCACACAGGCGCGGTACGGGATCTGTTGGGGCGTCGTGGGAGCGGCGATGGCCTGCTACGATGCCGCCCGCCAACACGCTGTGAACCGAGAGCAGTTTGGGCAGCCCATCGGCAATTTCCAACTCATCCAGGAGCGGCTGGTGGAGATGGTTCAGGACATCACGACGGCCCAACTCCTCAACTGGCGCCTTGGCACGCTCAAGGATGAGGGACGGATGCGCCCGCAACAGGTGTCCCTCGCGAAGCGCAATAATTGCGAAATGGCCCTGGAGGTGGCCCGGTCGGCCCGCCAGGTGCTCGGCGGGAACGGCGTAACCAGCATGTATCCCGTAATGCGGCACATGGCCAACCTCGAGAGCGTGGTGACCTACGAAGGGACCCACGAGGTGCACACGCTCGTGGTGGGCCAGGAGGTGACGGGCCTGAACGCCTTTACCTAACGAGACGAATCGTCCGGCGCGAGGGCGGCCTGTGCGGCTGCCAGTCGTGCCACCGGCACGCGGTACGGGGAGCACGAGACATAGTCCAGATCGGTCTCATAGCAGAAGCGGACCGATGCCGGTTCCCCGCCGTGCTCGCCGCAGATGCCGACCTTCAGGGTATCGGACGCCCCCCGGCCGCGCTCGGTCGCCATCTCCACCAGTTCGCCCACGCCGTCCCGATCGAGGACGCGGAACGGATCGTGTGCCAACAGACCGTTCTCCAGGTAATACGGCAAGAACGATCCGGCGTCGTCTCGGCTAAAGCCGAAGGCCATTTGGGTTAAGTCGTTGGTACCGAACGAGAAAAAGTCTGCCGTCTCAGCGATGGCATCGGCACAGAGGGCAGCCCGTGGCACCTCGATCATGGTGCCCACCTGATACTCCACCGATGCCCCGCGCTCGTCGAACACGGTCGTCGCCACGTCGTCAATAAGGTCCTTCTGATTCCTGAACTCGGCTTCCGTGGCAATGAGGGGGACCATGATCTCTGGCTGCACGTCGACGCCGTCGGCCTCCACATCGAGCGCTGCTTCAAAGATGGCGCGCGCCTGCATTCTCGTGATGGAGGGGTGCGTGATGCCGAGGCGGCAGCCCCGGTGCCCCAGCATCGGATTGAACTCCTCCAGGCCATTGAGTCCGGCCTGAATCGCATCGACAGGGCGGCCCAGCCGCTTGGCAAGGGCTGCCTGTTCATCCGGGTCCGTAGGGAGGAATTCGTGGAGGGGGGGATCCAGCAGGCGGATGGTGACTGGGTGCCCGTCCATTGCCTGGAAGATGTCGCGAAAGTCATCGCGCTGGTAGGGGAGCAGGTCCGTCAGTGCCTCTCGCCGATCCGCTTCATCCTCGGCCAGGATCATCCGCCGCATCTTCGTGATGCGCTCGTCGCCGAAGAACATGTGTTCGGTGCGGCAGAGACCAATTCCTTCCGCGCCAAATTCGAGTGCCTGCTCGGCGTCGGAGCGGGTGTCGGCGTTGGTACGCACGCCCATGTCGCGGAAGGAATCGACCCACTCCATGAAACGGGAAAACTCGCCGCTCATCTCGGGGTCCACAAGGGGCTGCTTGCCCTGAATGACGTCGCCGGTCGTACCATTGATTGAAATCCAGTCCCCCTCTTCGACTGTGACGTCCCCGTTGGTGAACGAGCGGGCGGCTTCATCCACGACAATATCGCTGCAGCCCGCCACGCACGGTTTGCCCCAGCCCCGGGCCACGACAGCGGCGTGGGAGGTCATGCCACCACGGGCGGTGAGAATTCCCTTCGCCGCATCCATCCCGCCGACGTCCTCCGGGCTTGTCTCGGTGCGCACGAGGATGACGTCGTGCCCCTCCTCGCGCCAGGCCTCTGCGTCTTCGGCGGAGAAAACAGCCTGACCCACAGCCGCCCCCGGAGAGGCTGCAAGACCCGTTCCCAGCACGGCGTCGGGGTCCGTGTTCTCGTCCGCAAACCGAGGGTGGAGGAGTTGCTCCAGGTGCCTTGGTTCTACGAGGTTGTGCACGGCATGGGCTGTGTCCACCAATTCGTCCTGCACCATATCCACGGCAATCTGCACCGCTGCTGGGCCGGTTCGCTTGCCGTCGCGAGTTTGTAGGATATACAGCGTCCCCTCCTGCACTGTAAATTCCAGGTCCTGCATGTCGCCGTAGTGCTCCTCCAAGGTGGTACAGACCTCCTCGAGGTGACTATAGATGTCCGGCATCTCATCGGCGAGCTCTTGAATATCGCGCGGCGTACGGATGCCCGCCACCACGTCCTCGCCCTGTGCGTTGGGCAGAAATTCCCCGTAGAGTTCCGACTCGCCCGTCGACGGATTGCGCGTAAAGCAGACGCCGGTGCCACTCCGCTCGCCCATGTTGCCAAACACCATGGCCTGCACGGTCACGGCGGTGCCGCGGAGGCCGTGAATGTCATTGATTTGTCGATAGCGGACGGCCCGCTCGTTCATCCAGGACTCGAAGACAGCATCAATCGCCTGCTCCAACTGCTCATACGGGTCTTCAGGGAACGGGTGGCCCGTCGCCTCGCGGTAGATCTCCTTGTATTGATCCACCAGCGTCTTGAGGTCCTGCCCCGAGAGGTCGAGATCGTTCGCTGCGTCTCGTTTATCCTTAAGGGCGGAGAGGGCCTGCTCGAAACGGCTGCGGTCGATGCCCATCACTACGTCCCCAAACATGTCGATCAGGCGCCGATAGGCATCGAACGCCACCCGGCCGTCGTCCATAATGGAGCCAAGCCCCTCCGCCACGTCGTCGTTGAGTCCCAGGTTCAGCACCGTATCCATCATGCCGGGCATGGACTGGGCGGCGCCACTCCGGACCGACACGAGGAGGGGGCGGGTGGCATTGCCAAATTCGAGGTCCATCGCGTCCTCAATATGACGAACGCCATCTTTTACCTCAGCGGCAAGCCCGTCAGGCCACGACCCGTCGTGCTCGACATAGTACGCACACACGTCCGTCGGAATCGTAAAGCCCGCCGGGACGGGCAGCCCAATGGTGCTCATCTCGTTCAGGTTGGCGCCTTTTCCGCCGAGCAGATCCGTTTGGTCGCGGTTGCCCTCAGCGGCACCGTTGCCGAAGCGGTAGGCGAGTTTCTTCTGTTTCGAGGGAGCAGGGGAACGGGACATCGTGTGTGAGGCGAAAAGGAAAAAGAATGGCGTGGCGTCTGGAAGGGCTTCCAACAAAACCGACGGGCAACCGATTCAAGGCATGTCTTACGCAGACGAAATGGATTGCAGGGCCCAGACGTTGGTGTTACGACCCTGCAATTGTACACGGGACGTGCGAAGACCGACCGGTCTGGCACCGGGTTTGCGCACATTATGAATGCTGCAGCCATAGAGAAAGTTCGTACAAAGCGACAGCATAGCACGCCACCCTGTCACGGCACGCCCTCCGACATTGTGGCAGTCTGGTCACCGCGACGCACGTACCGGCGAATGCACACAGTATCAGCGATCTCCTAAACACCAACCTACACCAGTATGGCTACCACAACCAAGCACAAACAGACAGATACGCAGCATGGCGAGCCCTGGCGTCCTCAGCAGATGATCGAGGAGAACCCGGTGGGGATCGCCCAGGAAGCCGCCGAGCAACTCATCCCGAAGCTGGATGAGATCCAGTGCACCCTCTGGACCCAGTATCATCAGTACCACAAGCACCACTGGCTCGTGGAGGGGCCGCAGTTCCCGGACCTCCACGACTTTTTTGAGGAGCACTACATGGAGGTGCACAAATACGTTGACCGCGTGGCCGAGCGCATCACGGCCCTCGGCGGGATCCCCACGAGCAGCCCGGCGCAGCAAGCAGAACTGTCGCACGTGGAGCATGAGCCAGAAGGCACGTACCGCCTTCGCAAAATGCTCCAGCACGACATCGACGCGGAGCGCACGCTGTGCGGACAGCTTCGCGAGGCCATCAACCTGGCCATCGAGCATGGGGACCACGGCACCAAGCGGGAGCTCCAGAAGGTGTTGACGAAGGCGGAAGACCGCGCCCACCACATCGATCACCTTCTTGGCGACGACTCCCTGGAAATGGGCCTGACGGCAGAGGAGCCGGTTCAGGGATAATTCCGTTTACACTGTCACGGGATCTGAGCGGCCTGTCGTCACGTTTGGCGACAGGCCGCTCGTGTTTGTCTGAGCGTCTGCGAAGGCCCTACCTCGAGCGCACCGGTGGAATTCCGCCCGCCAATCCCCGGAGGTTACAGAAAGTACAGGAACGACCCTCCGGGAAAAGGCGTGCCTTTGGGGCCGTTCATCTCCTCCCGCGATGCTGAGAACCGAGTGTCGCGAGAGATTGTCTCACATTGTTTCCCCCACATCGCTTTTCCATGAAGCACCTTGTCGTTGTTGAGTCCCCGACCAAAGCGCGCACCATCCGCGCGTTCTTGCCGTCGGACGGATTCCGGATTGAGGCCAGCATGGGACACATTCGCGACCTGCCCGCCTCGGCAAAAGAAATTCCCTCGGAGTACAAGGACGAAGACTGGTCCCGCCTTGGCGTGAAGGTCAACAATGGCTTCGAGCCCCTTTACGTGGTGCCGTCGGACAAGAAGGACGTGGTGAACACGCTGCGGTCGGCCCTGGCCGACGCCGACAGCCTGTACATCGCCACCGATGAGGACCGGGAAGGAGAGTCCATTGGGTGGCACTTGGTGCAGGTGTTGGATCCCGACGTGCCTGTTGAGCGCATGGTCTTCCACGAGATTACGGAGGAGGCCATCCAGCGAGCCCTTGACGAGACCCGCGACATTGACGAGCACCTGGTGGAGGCACAGCAGGCCCGCCGGATCCTCGACCGCCTCGTGGGCTACTCGATTTCTCCGCTGCTTTGGCGCAAGATCAAACCCAAACTCTCGGCGGGGCGAGTGCAGAGCGTGGCGGTGCGACTGCTGGTCCTCCGAGAAAAAGAACGCATCACGTTTATCCCGGCCACGTACTGGGATCTAAAGGCACAACTCCAAAAGCAGGGGCTGGAGTTTGAAGCAGAAATGACCCACCTTGGGGACGTTCGCCTTGCCTCCGGAAAGGATTTTGACGAGGATACCGGCCGCCTCAAAGAGGAGCGTACCGAGGGCGAGGATGTCCGGCTGCTTGATGAGGAGGCGGCCACGAACCTGGCAGAGCGCCTCCCAGATCGGCCCTGGCGCGTGGCCGACCGAAAGGAGCGGACCCGAACGAAGTCTCCCTACGCGCCCTTTATTACGTCCACGCTTCAACAAGAGGCAAACCGCAAGCTTAATCTGTCGTCCGGCCGCACGATGAGCATCGCCCAGCGGCTCTACGAGAACGGGCACATTACGTACATGCGGACCGACTCTACGAACCTGTCGGACGAGGCCGTATCGGGCGCGCGCCGCACTGTGGCTGCCCGCTATGGCGACGAGTATCTCAGCGACGGCGTGCGCCAGTATCGCTCCTCCGACAGTGCCCAGGAGGCGCACGAGGCCATTCGCCCGGCGGGGGCCGCCATGAAAACGAAGGAGGAGATAGGCCTGACGGGCATGGAGGGCGCGCTCTACGACCTGATCTGGAAGCGGACCCTTGCCACCCAGATGGCCGACGCCAAGGTGCGGTACGTGAACGTGTACTTCGAGGCCGATGCCGGGGAGGAGACGGCCCGCTTCCGGGCCTCCGGAAAGTACATCGACTTTCCCGGGTTCTTCCGCGCCTACGTCGAGGGATCAGACGACCCGGAGGCCGAACTCGAGAATCGGGAACGGCCGCTCCCCGACCTGGACGTTGGGGAGACCTCCATCAATGGCGAGGACAACACCGAAGCGGGGCCATCGGAGAATGGACAGCGCGGCCTCCGCGTCCGGGACATCGAGCCCATTGGGCACGAGACCCAGCCCCCGTCCCGGTACACTGAGGCCTCACTCGTAAAGACGCTGGAGGAAGAGGGCATCGGGCGGCCGTCCACCTACGCCTCTATTATCGATACCATCCAGAGGCGCGGGTACGTGCGGAAGCAGGGCAGTTCGCTGGTGCCCACCTTTACCGCCTTTGCGACCAACAACCTCATGGAGGCTCAGTTTGAGCCGCTGGTGGACCCGCACTTTACGGCCAAGATGGAAGATACGCTCGACAACATTGCCCGTGGCGGAGAGGCGCCGGACCCGTACCTCCGTGAGTTTTACAAGGGAGAAAAGGGGCTGGAGAACCGCGTTGAGGAGGCCCTCGATAAAATCGACGGCCGCGAAATCAGCGAGATCCGCTTCCCTGAGCAGTGGGGGGATTACGTGGTGCGCGTCGGGAAGTATGGTCCGTACGTGGAGGGGCCGATGAATGACTCGACCGTCACGGCGTCTCTGCCGGATGATCTGGCACCCGGTGACACGACGAAGGAGAAGTTGCAGGAGATTTTAGAGGATGCGAACCAGGGAGATCGTGTCCTGGGCATCCATCCTGAAGTCGATCAGCCGGTTCTCCTCAAATCGGGGCCATACGGACCGTACGTACAGCTGGGTGACAACGATCAGGAAGGAAAGCCGAAACGCGTTTCGCTTCCCCCGGGTGTTGAGCCGGCCGAGGTTGACTTCGATCTCGGCCTCCAGATCATCGACCTGCCCCGTGAGCTTGGGGAGCACCCTGAAAGTGGCCAGCCCATCACGGCCAATATTGGCCGCTACGGTCCCTACGTGAAACACAAGGGGACCTTTGCCTCCCTGAAGGACGCGGACGATGTGCTAACGGTGGGCCTCGATCGGGCCCTCGAACTCCTTCGGGCACAGGAGGACCGCAACAAGCCGGATCGGGTGATTGGAGACCATCCCGGAAGTGGCGAGTCGGTTGAGGTCTGGACGGGGCGCTACGGACCCTACGTAAAGCACGACGGCACCAACGCCTCATTGAAGGACGACCAGTCGATTGAGGAGCTTACGATGGACGAGGCCCTGGACCTACTTGCGGAGAAGGGAGACAAGGCGACCCAGAAGGTCCGCAACTAGACGATCGCAGGGGAGCGAACGGCGTCCTGCCTCTTATTGGGGACGGCGGCGCTCCTCCGCTTCCTGCAGGGAGGCCAGGATGTGGAGGTAGCTCTCGTACCGGCTCGGGTGTACGTGCCCCAGTTCAACCGCATCCTTTATGGCACACCCGGGCTCGTGGTCGTGGGTGCAGTCGGGAAATTTGCAGGCGTTCACGTACGGGGCAAGGTCCGGAAAAAAGTGTGCGAGGTCCTTTGGGTGCACGTCCCGAAGTCCAAACTCGCGGATGCCGGGAGTGTCCACCACGTATCCGCCAAACGAGAGCGGGTGCAGCTCGGCGTGGGTGGTGGTGTGGGTGCCCTTGCGGGTGCTTTCGCTCACCTCCCCGGTCTCGACGTCCAGGCCGGGCTCAATGGCATTGAGCAGACTTGATTTGCCGGTGCCGGAGGGGCCTGTGACCACGCTCGTGTGGTGCTGGAAGGCCTGGCGCACCTGGTTGAGCCGGAGCCCCTGGGTCGCACTCGTGAGCAGGACCGGGTAGCCCAGATCGTGGTAGCGGAGGTGCAGGTTCATCACTGCAGGCTGCTCCTGCAGGCCCATCAAATCCATCTTGTTGATGAGGAGGCCCGCGGGAATCTCGTTCACCGCCGCGGCCACAAGGAGCCGGTCGATAAACGCCGGGTTGAACCGGGGGCGCGCAACCGACTGCATGATCCAGACGCGATCGATATTTGACACCATCACGTGCTCTTCGCCGGTTCGGTGACCGGCGGCACGTCGACTAAGCTTGTTCTTGCGCTCGTGGATGTCGGTGATGAAACCGGTGTCGTCCTCGTCGTTGATTCGAA
This sequence comes from Salinibacter sp., assembly GCA_046498495.1. Lineage (GTDB taxonomy): Bacteria > Bacteroidota > Rhodothermia > Rhodothermales > Salinibacteraceae > Salinibacter. Next base: position 10,689 of record JAWOAQ010000252.1, read on the forward strand.
TCGTTACCCGATCGCCAACCGCTACCGGATTGGTTACGTTCTGGTGGGTGAGCCGGAACTTCCCGCGGATGCGGGAGGGGATGACGCGATCGCCGACGCGAACGTCGTACCAGCTGCCGGTCGAGCACGTCACGGTGCCGTCCACGGAGGGGGCCTCCGCATTGCGAGAAGAGGACGCACTCATGAGCCGAAGGACATGGGGGGAAGAGAAACCATTCGTTGGAGGTGTTCGTCAACAGAATGCTCCACGCGAGCATAATGTGTCGCTCAAACGTCTCCTGCGCCCAAACGGTTCAGCCGATGGCCAACGAATCCAACGAGTCACGGTACGACCAGACGCGTCGTCAGTTTGAAGCGTTTAGCCCCGAAGAGCGGACCCGATTTCTGATTGAGGCAACGGCATCCACGCTGGCACAAGGAATTGAGAGCGTGGGACGAACCCTGGCCCACGGCCTGCAGGATACCGTCCGGCGGGCACGTCAGCGTTCCGGTGGGGACGGATCCAAACCGGGTCCCGCCGAACCGGAAACGTCCCAGCGACAACAGCCGCGCAATGGGCGATCGGCCTCCCCCGACGATGCATAGGAGTAGCCCAATCCATTTGAGCCCCAGCCCAGCCCCCTCGCCATGCCGAACGATCCGCCCCGCCGACGCACGAACTTTCGCGATCTCAACTGGCTTGGCAAGTCCGTGTATCTGGGCGGGGCCGTGATGCGCCTGACCGCCAATCTGGTGGACACGACCGCCGATCGGGTCTCGTCCATTGCCGCAGAATCGAAGCGGGCCTTTGAGCGCGAGTTGGATCCGAACATTGATGAGGCGCGGGTGATCGAGGAATATCCTCGTTCTCCCGAGGAAAAGCGGACGGAGCGCAACGAGTCCTGAGTACGATCAGGCGCCTTTGGCCACGGGCACGGGCGAGGATTCCGGGGACGCCTGGATTGGCCCCCAAACCCGCATCGTGCAGCCCGCGATTGGTCAGGGCGTCCGTCTTCGCTCTATCCCGGACGCCGACCCCCTGCTTTGCCCGCCAGTTTGCTCCGCGCTCTCCAACTCGACCGGCTCCAACTCGACCGGCCCACGCCCAGGTGGGGCGGCCCTCCGGCCGTGTCGCCCGGGCCTTGGCAAGCGGAAGCGGATCCCCGTGCGACGCCGGAAGCCCAAAACCAGATGTGCACGTGCCGCAGTCCGTCCCGAACCGCAGGAGGATGGCACGGAGGAGGGGAAGCCCGCGGCGGCTAGGAGGAGAAAACATGCTCCTGGATTAGCGTCTCCAGTTCCTCGAGCTTAAAGGGCTTTGAGAGAATGGCATCCACATTCTCCACCGCAGCTTCGGTGTCCGTGTACCCTGTGAGGAGGACCACTGGCAGGTTCGGGTACGCCTCCCGAATCAACTGGGACAGCTCGGCCCCCGTCATTTCCGGCATGCCGAAGTCCGTGAACACAATGTCGAACGACGATTCCCCCAACTTCGAAAGGGCCTCGCGGCCGGACGCGGCGCACTCAACCTCGTGGCCGTTCACCGAAAGCAATTGTTCGGCGATTGAACGCACCATATCCTCATCATCCACGATTAGTACGTGAGTGCTCTGCTTTTCCGACGCGTCCACGGTGGACGCAGTCGCATCGGGGGAGTGCTCTTTGGCGGGGGGAAACGAAAGGATAAACTCCGTACCTTCGTCGGGGGTCGAGGTCACTTTTATATCCCCCTCGTGCTCCTGCACAATGCCGTAGCTGGCGGCCAGCCCCATACCGGTTCCCTGCTTGCCCTTCGTTGTAAACATCGGCTCGAACATGTTTTCCTGTACATCCGCGGTCATGCCGATGCCGGTGTCACGAATCCGCGCGCAGGCGCGGCCTCGGTCGTCGACGAACGTCTCGAACGTAAGCGTACCGCCATCGGGCATGGCCTGGACGGCGTTCAGAATGAGGTTGACGAACACCTCGCGGAGTTCGGTCGCGGAGCCTTTGATGTCCGGGACGGAGGAGAGGCTTCGGACCACCTCGATCTCAATGCCCTCGCGCCGCGGTTCGTTGTACCAGTAGGGCTGGGTGAGGGTAATGCAGTCTTCAATCAGTGTGCAGAGATCGAGTCGCTCAAAGTGCTTTTCGGTGTCCTGGCGGATGTACCGCTGGAGCTTCTCGATCAGGGCAGCCCCGTCTTCGGCCGTCTGTTCGATCGTTCGGAGGGAGGTTTGGAGCGGATCGCTAATCTCCACTTCGGCGGTGAGCTTTTCGTAGAGGAGCTCTACGTGCCCGATCAAGCCACTCAGTAGGTTGTTGAGGTCGTGCGCCACGCCCATCGTCATGCGGCCCAGCGTTTCCATTCGGTGCCGCTGCGTCTGGCTGGTCATCCAGGAGGGCGGCTCGGCCATCACTTCACCGGTGATCGTGACGGCGGAGACGGAGTGCGCGCCGTTGCTTGACGTGTAGACGGGGATAAAGTTGAGCAGGACCGGATGGGCTTCCCCCCGGTCCGGAATGTGCGGCGAGACGACTCGGTTGCTGACCAGGCGTCCGCGGCCGGCCTCGAGGACCGAACTGGTGGCCAGTTCGCGGTCGTCGGGCTCCAGGTGGGCCCATGCCGATTCGGACGGGCCGAGGGCGGTGGTCCAGGCTTCGTTACAGTGTAGCAGATCGCCGGACGGAGAAAACGTGGCGGCGAGGAGCGTTGGTTCTACCGTGGGGACCGGGTCGGAAGGCGCCATCGGCGGGGGGCGGTGGGGCGCGGAAGTGATACAGCGACGGGGACGGAGGCTGACAACCTCCTCGACGCTTATTATCTTTAATACAAGGGGAACGATCAAATTCGTCGGGCAACTGTTCCATTCCGGTATTCGTAGATCTCTCCTCTGGTTTTTCCCGGGGCCGGCCGAAGCGCTTTCACCCTCTTGCTCCTCTCACACAGTCTACGCCAACCCATGTGGCACGATTCTGTCCTTGGTACCATCGGCAACACGCCGCTTGTTCGCATCAACACCCTCGCCAACGACGTTCCGTGCACTGTCCTGGGAAAGGTTGAATTCTTCAATCCAGGAGGGTCGGTCAAGGATCGGATTGGCGTCAGCATGATTGAGGCCGCGGAGGAGGAGGGTCTGATTGAGCCCGGGGGGACCATCATTGAGGGCACGAGCGGCAACACGGGCGCCGGGCTGGCCATTGCGGCGATTGCCAAGGGCTATCGGTGTATCTTTACGACGACCGACAAGCAGAGCCAGGAGAAGGTCGACGTGCTCCGCGGGTTGGGGGCCGAGGTGCTGGTGTGCCCGACGAATGTGGAGCCGGACGACCCACGAAGCTACTATTCGGTGGCCCGCCGGCTGGCCGATGAAATCCCCAACTCGATCTACCTCAACCAGTACGACAACCCGGCAAACGCCCAGGCCCATTACGAAACCACAGGGCCGGAGCTCTGGGACCAGACCGATGGACGCATCACCCACTTTGTGGCGGGGGGCGGCACGGGCGGTACCATCAGTGGCACGTCGCGGTACCTCAAAGAGCAGAACGAAGACATTACGGTGATTGGCGTTGACCCGGCGGGCTCGGTGTTCTATAAGTACTTCCACGAAGGGGTCTTCGACGAGGATGAGATCTACCCTTATTTCACGGAAGGCGTCGGCGAGGATATCTTGCCGGGAAACATGGATTTCGACATCGTCGATGACTTCGTGCAGGTGAACGACACGCCCGCCATGCAGATGACCCGACGCCTCGCGCAGGAAGAGGGTCTTTTCATCGGTCAGTCGTGCGGGATGGCAATGGCGGGGGCGCTGCAGTGGCTCCGCGACCACCGTGAAGAGCTATCGGAGGACGATGTGGTGGTTGTGCTCTTGCCGGATTCGGGCTTCCGCTATCTCTCGAAGACGTACAACGACGAGTGGATGCGGAACCACGGCTTTCTGAAAAGCAAGCCGGAGGTGACGGCCGGCGAGGTATTGGGCCTGCGCCCGCAACAGGACGATATCATATCGGCGGCTCCCGACGACACGATTGGTACCCTCATTGAGCGAATGACGGAGCAGGGGATTTCTCAAATGCCGGTGATCGACGAGGGGGGAGAGGTGGTGGGGAGCATTACCGAGTCCCGCATTCTGAACCACTTGATCGAAGATCCGGAGACGCGAAACGACCCCGTGGAGAACATCATGGGGGAGCCGCTCCCGGTTGTACCCTCCTCACTCCATCTCGAGCACCTGTCGGCCTACCTGGAGGAAACCGCAGGGGCCGTCCTCGTGAATCATGAGTCGGAGCAAAGCTACTCCATCCTCACGAAGAGTGACCTCATCAGTGCCCTGGCCAAGGTCGGCAACGGCAATCATTCCTGAGCGGCTCGCGCTTATCAGGTACGGGTACGCCAAAGAACGAGGAGGGCCACGCCGGCAAAGACGACGTGGGGCAGCCACGCGGTGACGGCCGGATCCAGGGCCCCAGCGTAGCCGAACGGCTCGGCAAGTTTTTGTATCGAGAGGTACACAAAGGCAATCAGAAGCCCAATGGCGAACCGGGTGGCCTGTCCTCCGCGCCGCCGGACGGCCGCAATGGGCATGCCGATGAGCACGAGAATCAAATTGGCGAAGGGGTACGCGAACTTGTTGTAGTATGCGACAAGGGCCCGCCCGAGATTGCCAACCCCGGCCCGCCGGAGGGCCAGCAAGTGATTACGGGCCGTGGGGATGGTCATGGCCGCCACGTCGTTTTGGGAGCGGGCCAGGTCCTTCGGGAGAATTTGAAGCGTGGTGTCAAGGGAGGCGATTGTTTGTTGCGTCGAGCCGTCCTCGCTGAAGCGGCGGATGGTGACGTCCTCCAGCCGCCACGTGTCTAGGGAGTCGATCCATTCCATGCGGTCGGCATCGAGGCGGCGAAGGAGCCGGGAGGGGCCGTCGAAGGTCTGTAAAGACACCGCGTGGGCCTGCTTCCGGTCCCGATTGTAGTAGCCAACCGCGAGGATTGATTCGGGGCTGTTCTGCCGGTGAATCTCGTCGAGCGTGGGAGAGCGCGTGCCTCTGTTAAGGTACTCGTTCTCGTACTCGACCACCGTCTCGTTGGTGCGGGGCACGACCCATCCGTTGAAGCCAAACATGAAAACCGTGACCACCAGACCGACGATGGCGTAGGGCCGCAGCAGGCGGTACAGTGACACCCCGGAGGTTTGGAGCGCCGAGAGTTGGAGTTGCTGGGCCAGCGTGCCGGTCAGGTAGATGCACGCAAGAAAGAGGGCGAGGGGAGAGGTGAGCCGAATAATCTCCGGGACGTAGCTCGGGTAAAACACCGTGAACACCTCACGGATGCTGGCCCCTCCATCGAGAAAATCGTCGCTGTACTCCACCCAGTGGAGGACGACGAAAAAGATGATCAGCGCCCCGATGAAAAGGACGAACCCCTTCAGGAGGCGGGCGATGATGTGGCGGTCGAACGTGGTCATCGGGCGCCGGGCGCCGGGCGGCTGCGAGGGAGAGCGGGGCCGGGGACGGAATCCATCCTCGAACACCCCGCAAAGACGTCACGAGAAGTAGACCTTTTCGGCTCCGACCGTTTACTTCCAAGCGAACGGTCCGTTCATCGAACCCACGCCATCTCCATGAAGCTCCACGAATACCAAGCAAAAGACCTCCTCCGTGACTACGACGTGGCGGTGCCTCCAGACACCGTGGTCGACACCGTTGAGGATGCCGTTGCGGCGGCGCAGGACCTGGAGGCAAACGGGGCCGACCTCTTCGTCGTCAAGGCACAGATTCACGCCGGCGGCCGCGGGAAGGGCGGGGGCGTGGAGTTGGCCGATACTGTAGAGGAGGTCCGGACGCACGCGGAGGCCATCTTGGGGATGGACCTTGTAACGCACCAGACGGGCCCGGAGGGGCAGAAGGTGCGCAAGGTCCTTGTGACGGAGGGGGTCGACATCGCACAGGAATACTACTTGGGCGTCACGCTCGACCGCGAAAAGAGCATGAACGTCATCATGGTATCGACGGAGGGGGGCGTTGACATTGAGACTGTAGCGGAGGAGGCGCCGGAGAAGATCGAGAAGGTCTGGGTCGATCCCTCGATCGGGCTGCAACCGTTTCATGCCCGTCGACTGGCGTTCGCCATGAACCTGGAGGGAGACGCCTTTAAACAGGCCGTACAGGCAATTGAGGGGCTGTACCACGCATTTGAGGAAACGGACAGCACCCTTGCAGAAATCAATCCGTTGGTGCGCACGCCCTCGGGGGATATTACAGCCGTGGACGCCAAGATCAACCTCGACGATAACGCGCTTTTCCGCCATCCGGACCTGGAAGAGTTGCGCGACCTCCACGAGGAAGATCCCACCGAGGTCGAGGCCGGCGAGCACGGCCTCAGCTACATCAAACTCGAGGGCAACGTCGGGTGCATGGTGAATGGGGCCGGCCTGGCCATGGCCACGATGGACATCATCAAGCTGGCGGGCGGCGAGCCCGCAAACTTCCTGGACGTGGGCGGCGCGGCCAGCGCCGACACGGTGGAGGCTGGATTCCGCATCATCCTGAAGGACGAGAATGTGGAAGCCATCTTGGTCAATATTTTCGGCGGCATTGTGCGGTGCGACCGCGTGGCGCGCGGTGTGATCGAAGCCGCGGAGAACATCGACATCGATGTCCCGCTCATTGTGCGCCTGCAGGGCACCAACGCCGAGGAAGGCAAGCGCCTGCTTGACGAGAGCGACGTCACGATTGAATCCGCCGTGCTGCTAAAGGAGGCCGCCGACAAGGTGACCCAGGCCTTAGAGGTAAACGCGTAAGCGTTCCCTTTGGGGCCGCTCGATCAGATGCGGTTGCAGCGGAGGAGGGCAGGGTCCCGGGGCAGCCAAATTTCGTAACCAGACGGCTTGCAGTTGGCGGAGCCGGTGGGCCAGCGGGAGTGGAACCGGACCACCAGCCTGCGTCCATCAGGGGAACCGGCCGCCGCCCCGGCCCTGTCCGCCGCCGGCAGCATTCTGTACCGTGCCCCGCAGCTGGTCGCCGAAGCCCCCGAGACGGCCCTCACCCCCGGCGTTCGGCAGCTGGAGCTGGAGAAGCTGCGCAAGCTGTCCACTCCGGACCTGGAGGTTGAAGCTGTAGGACTGATAGCGCCCGAAGGGCACCCAGCTAAAGGACATCACCCAGCAATCGCAGGCTCCAACCACCCGGCTTGTGGACAGCCGCGTAGTGGCCAATTCGTCGTCCACAAAGTCGTATCCGGTGCGGCCCTGGATTTGCCACTTCGACGTGAGGCCCAGACTGAACTGGGTGCCTAGCGTAGCAGTTCGACTGGTGATCTCCTTCTGCGGTTTGTTCAGCCGATAGTTGAAGTCAAAGCTCAACGACCAGGGCAGGTCCAGCTCCGCAATCCCGTCGGGGGCCGACGATTCCGCTTGATCACGCGCTGGGGTTGGACTGTCGGAAGGACGCGCCGGTGCCCCCTCGCGGCCGGCCCCCCCGGCCCCGCGTCCCTGGCTCATGCCCCGTCCCGCGTCGTCACCGCTCCGAAAGCGCCCACTCACCCCCATCCGAAAGCTGGTGAGCCGCGCCGGCGTCCAGGGACTCTCCGCGACCATGTACCGGTCGACGCGCTGATATGCGGTCCCGTCATTGCCGGACCGTGCGGGGCGAAGGGCGTAGGGCGAGAACGAGGCGTTGGCTGTCACGTCGAACCGTTCGATCGACGTCCGGCCATTGAGCCGAATGTTGTCGCTCACCCGAAAGGAGTCCGCAGCAAAATTATAGCTGAGGCCCTGGACGTCGAGATTGAGGAGGGTGACTTTTTCGGTGTCTCGCTCCCCGGTTGAGTCGACCCGGACGCGTTTGGTCTCAAAGACGTTGCGGAGGGAGAAGCTGAGGTTGCGCTGTTCGGTGCTGCTCTGAACGAGCGAGCCGGTAAGGATGTCGTATCGAAGAACCTCGCCTGTCTGCGGCTTCACCACCGGCGTGCCGTCGGGGGTGCGGAGGGGGCGCGTCCGGCCCCAAAACGGCCGATTGAAGTCTGGCTGGTAGTTCGCCGAGAGCGACGGAGAGAGCCGGTGGCGCAGTCCTTCGAACGACCCAAGGGCGATCGGAAACGTTCCGTAAGCCTCGGTGCTGGCTGAGAGCGAGGTGCTGAAGTCGTGGCGGGCGTAAAAGCCGGGCGTCACCCGTTCGTCCGTTGCCCTGCGCTGGTCGGCATCGCTGGTATCAACGACACGAACCGTGTTGATGTACCAGTCCGATGTGTAGTCCACATTCGGTGAAATGGACAGGTTGTACCGGTCAACCCGAAAAGAGGCGCTCAGCGGAACGCGGTGGCTGGCCTCGAAGTCGAAAAGTTCGTCGTCGCCGGTCGCGAGGCGGTACTTCTCCCGGTCAAAAAGTGCCTCGTACCAGTCAATGCTGGCCTGATCTATACTGTCGGCCAGGGTGGAGTCTCCCGGGGTTTGGTTCTCTCGTAACCCTTGTGGATCGCGGGGGTCGTAGTTGAAGTTGTTCGTGAGGTCAAAGTTGTAAGACGTGGTGATCTTTTCGTACCACTCATCCTGCCCGACGGCCTGCTCGCGGTCGAAGGGCTTGAATCGGTTCTGAGAAAAGCTGAGATCCGGGGCCGTGAGTCGCACCTCGCCGCTCTGGAACTTTTGTTTTTGATTGGCACTGATGTTCAACTGCCGCCCCCCCTGCGGCCACCGCTTCCGGTAGTTGATCGACGACGAAATATCCTGTCGAACCGCATCGTCGTAGTTGTCGCTGTTGCGCTGGGCAAAGTCGGACGAGGTAACCAGGTTGACCCGTCCGTTCAGGCTGGCGGTGGGGGAGAGGGTTTGGTCATGCGTCCAGTTGAGCTGGCCCTCGTGTCGGTTTTGAAAGCTTGGGTCCTCCTCCTCGCCGATCCGTTCCCGGCGGTAGGTGAGCGACACGTCTCCGCTGTAATTGTACCGGAGGTTGTACCGGAATCGGGGCCGAACTTCAAAGCTGCCCTGCGACCACACCCCGGCCCGTATGGTGAGGTCCGTGTAATCGTTGAGGGCAAAGTACCATCCCCAATCCTTCAGGAAGAGGCCGCGGCGGTCCTCTCCGTAATTGGGCGGCAGCGGGCCGCTGCGCCGCCCCTCCGTATTCGGGAGAAGCCCAAAGGGCAGCCAGAGGGGCGTGGGCACGTTGAAAAGAAAGAGCTGGATGGGCCCCGTGTACACCCACTGATCCTGCACCTTCATCTCAGTGGATCGGAGCGAGTAGGAGGGCGTCAGATCCCGGGGGCAGTCGCACGTGGTATAGAGCCCGCCCTGCACAAACAGCGTGCTGTCTTCAAATACCTTCACCGCACCGCCCTGGATGAAGCCGTCTTGTCGCTGGGTTTGGGCCGAGACAACCCGCCCCCGCTGCGTATTGATGTTGTATGAAAGCGTTGTGCCGGTAAACGACGCGTCCCCTCCTCCGAGGCCCTGCTGAGCCCCTGCACTCTCAGCGCCCCCCCCTTCGCCGCCGCCCCGTTGCTCGAACACCGGGCGGCCATTCCGGGCCGTGTCCGAAGGCGGCCCGGTTGCGTCCAGGGTTCCGCTCTCAAAGTCCATCTCGATGATCCGTGCGCGAAGGGTGGCGCCCTGGTGGGACATGGAAGCCTCGCCATGAAGCGAGCCCCGATCTCCCGCCCCACTGTCGGTGACCACCACGAGCGAGTCCTGGGCTGAGAATTCGACGGCTTCCGCACTGCCCTGGCCCTGACGCGCGCCGGCGCCATCAGGGGGGCCCGCCTCGGGGTCGGAGGGAGGAGGGTCCTCATCCTCCCCCGCCGCTTCCGTCAGGGAATCCGTGGGGACACGCCGAGTGGTGTCAACCTGCACAGAGTCAGAACGGGTCGTGTCGGCTGGACGCTCCTGCCCACGGGCCACGTGGAGCCCCATCCAGACGAGCATGGCACACCCAAGCCCGACAAGAACCCGACGCGCAACCATGGAGAACGAAAGCGAAAAACAACACGACGAAACCGGACCTCTTTCTGGACCCCCAACAAGTACAGGGCCTCCGCGCGAGCTACACGTGAGCGTCCGCGCCTTCAAAGGCGAGCCGGGCCGCACCCAGAATGCCCACGTCGTTCCCGCGCTTTTCCCGGCGGATGGTGAGCCCGTCCCGAAGCCCCGGTGTGACGTATCGCGGGAGCGTATCGCGGGCGGGATCCAGAATGAAATGTTCGGCGGCTGAAACGCCCCCACCGACGATGATGGTCCGAATGTCGAGCAGGTTCACGGCGGCACCAAGAACGCACCCCAGCTTGTGGCCGGCCCAGGCCAGGATGGACTGGGCCGCCTCATCCCCGTCGCGAGCTGCCTCGTACAACACCCGGGGATCGACCGCTTGCAGGTCCCCATCAACCAGGTCGTGGATTGTGCTCTCAGGATAGTTGACCAGTCGGTCCCGAGCATGCTCAGAGAGGAACGCCTGGCCCAGGTACCCTTCGATGGCGCCGCCGACGCCTGTGTTAGCAAAGGGCCCTTCGTAGTCGATGGTCATATGACCGATTTCGCCGGCGCCGCCAGTGCTTCCTCGAAAAATCTGGTTGCGATAGATGATTGCGCCGCCGACGCCAGTCCCCAGGGTTACCATCAGAAAGGAGTCGTGCGCCGTCCCCGCTCCGTAGAAGGCAGAGCCGAGGGCGGCCACGTTTGCGTCGTTCTCGACGATCACCTCCAGCGGTCCCACCCGGGTGCGCAGGGCGCTCTGGACGTTAATCGTCTTCCAGCCGGGCAGGTTGGGCGGATGGCTCACCGTGGTGCGAGACCAGTTGATGGCCCCCGGGGACCCAACCCCAATGCCCTCAACATCCGCGTCTGGCAGGTCAGCGATCAACGCGGAGGCCAGCGCAGCCATCTGGTCCAGCACATGCTCGGGTCCCTGTTCGGCGTCCGTCGGTCGGCTTTTGGTCTCGACGAGCCCGTTCTCACGGTCGACAAGTCCGGCTTTTATGTTGGTGCCTCCGAGGTCGAGACCGACAGCATATGAAGACATAGGGGAGAGCAGGTGGGGACTGGTGGGAAAGGGGCCGCGGGCTACTGATCGTTCAACCGGTACACCGTTTCCCCGGGGCGCTTCATGCCGTAGTCCTCACGGGCAATGCGCTCGACCGTCGAGTCGGGAAGGGGCTGATCGATCCGGTCCTGGAGGTCTTCGATCTCAGACTGGAGCTCTCGGTTTTCCGAGTGGAGGGCCTCATACTCCTGATGCCACTGATACCGCTGGAGCAAGCTGTGGCTGTCGAAGAAGGCCACCCAAAGAAGAAGCCCCGCGAGCGTCCCTCCGATCCCCCAGTACCAGAGGCGTTCCGTTGGACCGTCGGTGCCAGAGAAGTCCATGGCGAGAGCAGGCGCTTTAGGGGAGGGATGCGAATGCGTCGAGACCAGGATAGTGGGCCGTGGGGCCCAGTTGCTCTTCGATGCGAAGCAGTTGGTTGTACTTTGCCGTGCGGTCGCTTCGGCTGGCCGATCCCGTTTTGATTTGGCCCGTGCCCAGCCCCACTGCCAGATCCGCAATGGTCGTGTCTTCGGTCTCCCCGGATCGATGGCTCAGGATGGCCGAGAAGCCGTTTTTGTGGGCCATCTCAACGGCCTCGAGGGTTTCGGTCAGGGTTCCGATCTGGTTGGGCTTCACGAGGATGGACGTTGCACATCCCTCCTCGATTCCGCGACTGAGGCGATCCGTGTTCGTGACGAAGAGGTCGTCGCCTACAAGCTGGACCTGGTCGCCGATCGCTTCGGTGAGCATGCGCCACCCGTCCCAGTCGTCCTCGTCCATCGCATCCTCAATGGAAAGGATGGGGAAGCGTTCAACCCAGTCTTGCCAGTAGGCCACCATGTCCTCGGAGGAGCGGCGGGTGTCTGGATCGCTCTTCCAGAACACATACGCCCCGTCCTGATAGAGCTCCGCCGCGGCCGGATCGAGGGCGACGTACGCATCCGATCCGGCCGCGTACCCGGCGGCCTCAATGGCTTCGATGACCAGCTCCAGGGCCTCTTCGTTGGAGCGCAAGTCGGGGGCAAATCCGCCCTCATCCCCGACCGCCGTGCTGTATCCGCGGTCGCGAAGAACCCCTTTGAGGGTTTGGAAGACCTCGACGCCCATCCGGAGGGCGGCCGAAAAGCTGTTGGCCCCCACGGGAGCCACCATAAATTCCTGCATGTCCACGTTGTTATCGGCGTGGCCCCCTCCGTTCAGAATGTTCATGAGCGGGACGGGGAGCGTGGCGGCGGTGGCCGTGCCCACGTACCGAAACAAGGGGAGCCCCAGGGTGGCTGCGGCGGCCTTGGCAGTGGCCAGGGAGACGCCCAGAAGCGCATTCGCCCCGAGGGCGGCTTTGTTATCGGTCCCGTCGAGGCCTAGAAGGGTGGCGTCGACGGCCGCCTGATTGAGCACGCTCATGCCGCGAAGCTCAGGCGCAATGGTCTCGTTGACGTTCTGGACGGCCTGACGGACCCCCTGGCCTCCGTAGCGGCTGTCATCTCCGTCCCGAAGTTCAACGGCTTCGTACGCGCCGGTGGACGCCCCACTTGGGACGGCCGCACGCCCGAACACGTCGCCGTCGGTGCTCACGTCGACCTCCACGGTCGGGTTGCCCCGACTGTCCAGAATTTGGCGAGCGGTGATGTGTTGGATCGCAGCCATAGGGGAGAGACGTGTTGACGAAAAGATTGAGGACGTGGGCACCCGGCAAAATCTACACCGCTCAATGTAGGCGATGGGAGCGCAAAAGCTCAACAGAAATCCCGTCAACCCTTCGTGAGGCCGGTGGCTTTTGAGCCCAGGCATGCGCACTTTTTGTACGACCACGACCTCCTGGGCGCATTGAGGTTGTTTGGGCGTCTCCGTTTTGTTAGAGCCCGAGTCTTCAGAATCTTTTGGCCAATCCAACACAGCGCATCATGCGAGCGGTTGTTGTCCCCGAGCCCGGAGGTCCGGATCAAATGACCATCAAGGAGGTGCCGACACCCAGCCCGGGTCCGGAGGAGGTCCTCGTTCAGGTTCACGCTACGGCCCTCAACCGGGCGGATACGTTTCAGCGTCAGGGGCACTATCCGCCGCCCGAGGGGGCTTCGGAGATTTTGGGCCTTGAGGCAGCGGGAACGGTGGTCGAGACGGGAGAGGGCGTGGTGGACTGGCACGAGAACGACCGAGTGTTTGGGCTCCTGGATGGAGGGGGGTATGCCGAGTACACCGTTGTGCACAAGGACCGGCTGATGGCCATTCCCCCGGGCATGTCGATGAAGGAAGCGGCGGCCGTGCCGGAGGTATTTCTCACGGCGTATCAGGCGCTCCACTGGTTGGGCGGCCTCCAACGCCGCCATCGCGTCCTCATCCACGCGGGGGCCAGCGGGGTCGGAACCGCCGCCATTCAACTGGTCCGGCACGAAGGGGCCCGACCGTTCATCACCGCCTCGGCGCCCAAGCACGATCAATGCCGCCGCCTCGGGGCGCAGGCCACCATCGACTACAAAACGGAGGACTTTGCTTCTCGAATTGCGGAGGAGACAGATGGAGAGGGCGTCGACATCATCCTTGACTTCATTGGGGCCCCGTATTTCCACAAAAACGTTGAGTCGCTCGCGCTGGATGGCCGGATCATCCAGCTTGCCACGCTTGGGGGGAGCACCGTGGAGGAGGTCAGCCTTCGAGAGCTCATGGCAAAGCGGGTCCATCTGCTGGCGTCGACCCTTCGTTCCCGGAGCCTCGAGTACAAAGTGCAACTCACGCAGGAGGTTGCGGCGGATCTCCTGCCGGCTTTCGTCGACGGAGCACTTCGACCCGTAATCGATTCGGTCTTCGATTGGACCGAAGTGGCGGCGGCCCACCGCCGGATGGAGAACAATGAGAACGCTGGCAAGATCGTCCTTCGTGTAACCGGGGTGCCTGGAGACTCGGCGTAACGAAAAAACGCCCCGATTCTGCGAACAGAACCGGGGCGAGAGAACCTCAGGGGGCGGAGGTGGGGCCGAGGGGGGGACACCCACAGGCATATGTGCGCTACCCGAGGCTGGCGTCCAGGGTGATCTCCGTTCCGGCCAAGGCTTTTGACACCGGGCAGCCCTCTTTGGCAGCCTCCGCGTGCTCCTGAAATGCGTCCTCATCGATTTCAGGCACGTGGGCCGTAGTCGTCAGGTGAATCTTCGTGATGGCCGGACCGCTTTCCAGCATCCGGAGCGTAACCTCGGCGTCTGTCTCCACCGACTCCGGATCGAAGCCGGCCTCATCAAGCACGTTCGACAAGGCCATGGAATAGCAGCCGGCGTGGGCGGCCCCGATGAGCTCTTCGGGATTTGAACCATCCCCATCCTCGAACCGAGACCGGAAGGAGTAGGCGCCTTCATAGGCCCCACTTTCAAGAGACATGGTGCCGTCCCCGTCGGGTAGATTGCCCGTCCACTTCGCGTTGGCAGAGCGTGTTGGCATATCAGATCTGTCAGTTTGTACGAAAAGCAAAAAAGGTCATGCACGCTTCCGTAGCGGATGGGCGAGCGCGCGTTCCCCCCAGACGACGCTTTTGCAGGAAGACCACAGATGGACGGCCGTGTGGGGTTACGCGTCGTCGGAGGTCCCATTGGTCTCCGGTGCTCCGTTCAGGTAGTCCACGTGCACGTCGCGTTGCGGGAAGGGAATGCCGATGTCGGCGGCGTCGAGCTTGTACTTCACCTGGCGGGTCAGTTCCTGCTTCAGACGGAAATAGTCGTCGGGTCGGGCCCACACGCGCACCTGCCAGTCAATCGATGAACCGCCAAGGCCGACGAGGGCGGCCTGTACGCCTTTGTCTTCCAGCCGGCCATCCACGGCACGGGCCGCGTCCAGCAAGACCTCACGCACCTCATCGATGTCGGCCGGATAGTCGGTGCCCACGTCACAATCAACTCGGATCTCGTCCTGCGCGAATATATTCTCGATCGTGGAGCCAAAGATGTCTCCGTTGGGGACAATGATGACGCGGTTGCTCCGCGTGCGGAGCCGCGTGAAAAAGAGCTGCAGGTCTCGCACGAATCCGGTTTTGCCCGCGATCTCAACGTAGTCCCCAACGCCAAACGGGCGAAAGATCAGCAACATGACCCCGGCGGCAAAATTCGCCAGGGTGCCCTGCAGGGCCAGCCCCACGGCGAAGCTGGCAGCTGCCAGGACCGCGATAAAGCTGGCGGTCTGCACTCCAACCGTCTCCAGGCCTGCGAAGAGGGCCAGCAGAAAGATTGCGTAGTAGGCAAAATTGCCGGCAAACTTCGTAAGGGTCTGGTCCATTTCCGGCCGGTCCAGCCCACTCTTGGTGGTGTCACGCACCCAGGCGGCGATGTAGCGTCCAATCACCAGAATGGCGATGAACGCCACGGCACTCAGGATATAGTTTGCCGCTACGCTCAAGGTTTCGGCGGTAAAATACTCTTGGGAGAAGCTATTCATGGACAGGAGAGGGCTTTTGAATAGAGTTCTCCATAAGTAGGGGGACGGGAGGGGGAGAGTCAATGCTCAGTCGGCAGGCTGATGTTACCGACTCTCAACGCGATCGTGGATGCGATTGGCCCGACGGGCGGCGACCGACTCATGACCGCGAATGCGGTTGACGAAGCGGGAGAGGAGGTCCGTTGTGAGCCGGACCTCAGGCGCCTCCCGGCGAATCCCGACGACCTGCCCGCCGTCATCCGTCTCGAGTTTAAACGAAAAGATGTATGTCCCCTGCTCGGTGAGGCCCAGGTCACTACGCCCGAACCGGAGATCAACCACGCGGAGTCCCCCGTCGTCTGTTTTTCGCACGGCGTAGTATCCCCGCGAGAACCACTGAATCCGCTGTACCTCCAGGCTTTTGACTGCGTCCCCGAGCAAGTCGTGTTGTTTGGGGACGCGCCGAAAGTCAATGCGCGCGTCCGTATCCAGAAGGGAATAGTGTCCGACGTAAAACCCGTCGTCTGTTTCTGCGATTCCCGTCCAGAGAAGATTATTGAAGGGGGTCGGCTTGATGAGCAGCTGACTCACGGAGGCCTCCTTCGACTCCAGGGCCTCGGCGAAGGCCCGATCGACGTGAAGCTTATTGGCCACGGTGAGGAGCAGGTACGCCGAGCTAAGGGCCAGACCGGTATAGTTCGCCACCCGGCGACTGCGCGCGGCGGGGGACCAGAAGAGGGCCGTGAGCAGCCCCCCAAGCAGCGGGACCGTGTAGAGGGGATCGATAATGAAAATGGTGGCCAGGATTACGGGATACTGGCTGAAGGGCCAAAAAATTTGGGTTCCGTAACTGGTCAGACAGTCCAGTCCGATGTGCGTGAGCAGGACTGCACCGGCGAGCCCCATCCAACGCCTCTGTGAGGCAGTGCCCGCATGGAACCGATGGAGGGCCCAGCCGACAAGGGGGGCCATAACGGCCACAAAAAGAAGTGAGTGCGTGAGGCTGCGATGGAAAACGAGTGACTGAGCCTCAGTAAGAAACGGATTCGCAAGGACATCAAGGTCGGGTAGCGTGCCGAGCACCGCTCCCCATAGCGGGGCCTTGGTGCCGGCCTGCCGCCCCGCCACGGCCTCGCCGACGGCGGCTCCAAGGGTAAGTTGGGTTAGCGAATCCATAATCACGTCCGCGATTTGAGGAACGCACATTTGACCGCCTTGTACGCCGCCTCCTGTCGTCTGAGCCCACCTTTATTCCCCGAACCCGTAACGTTCCGATGCCAGCCGACCGCATACGCTGCCGCGTAGCTCACGCCCGGGTCCAGGAGGCGCATCACGAAACGCTTAACGACTTGATCTACAAACTCTTTGAGCGTCGTCACCACGACTACGTGGCCGGACAAGAAAAGGACTGGCTCACGATGGAACTGGTGCAGTCGCTCCGGCGGGAGAGCGAGATTTATCGGGAGGAACTGAGCACCAAGACCAGTGGACCGCTCCCGTTTGCCCTTGGGTACTTTCGCCTCCACGGAAACACCCTTCGACTTACCACGGGTGAGGTTCCTGCGAACGTAGACGGACGAACCCTCGCTCGGCTCTTGAGTGAGTTCCTGGAGCCTGGCGCACAGTTGTGGTTCGGAGCAGAGAACGGATGGGAGATCCAGGGGCCGGACCAGTTGATTGCCCTGGAATCGGGGCCTCAAGACCCCGAAGACGAACAAAAAAACTGAAGGAGTGCCCGCTCAGCGTCTGACGGGGCGAGGCCGTCGAGGGGCGAGCGCTCCTCTGGGAGGAGGGTGACCGTACGGTAGCGGCCTTGGTCCGCCCCCCTGTGATCCTTGATCCGCACGCCGAGGCTGGTGCCGTTCCGGGCCACGAGGCCGGTGACGGTGTTGGGGCGGTTGGGGAACGGCTCGCCTTCGGGCAGAGCGGCCCTGACTGTATCGAGGGCGTCCCGTGCGGCCTCCTGGTTGCACGCTGACAGCCGGCAAAAGAGGGCAACCGTAAGGTCTCGGTCGAATGCGATGTAGAGGCGACTGAGGGTTGGATTCAAGGGACGCCAGTCCAAGTCCAGGCGCCCACATCCGTCTGTAGCCTCGCGGACGGCGTCCACGAGCGCCGGAAACGTTTCTTCGAGGTCGTTTGTCAAGTCCATGTACCCCATCATTTCGCCCTGTAGGCCCGGCGACTGTTGCAGGCCCTCGGCTGCCTTGGTCGACGCTTTGCGGAGCCAGGCCTGTACCGGAGGGGCATGGGTGAGTCGCTCGCTCACCGTTTGCAGCGACGACGAAAGGAACGGTTGGAAGCGCGCCTTCCATTCGTCCTTCGACGGGTGGTTTGGATCGGAGGACATGATGCACCGGGGCGAACGCGAGAGAGAGGGACTGTGGAGTGGGAGGGGAACATAACCCCCTCAAACTGATCCAAATAAGGCTCGTTTGGACTCAAAACCATTTCCTTTACCTGTGCCCAATCAACCCACTACGTCGCGGCAGCCGAAGGCAATGCCGCTTGACGAGCTGTCAGAACACCTTCAACTTTCGAAGCAAACAATCGTTCGGTGGGCGGACCGTCATCTGATTGATGCGGATCTGTATTGGTCGCTCTCGGAGTCGAACCAGGAGATTCGCATGATCGACCTCACGGACGAAACGCTGGAGTTTCTCGAAGACTTTGCGGCCGATTATCGGGATGATGTGGTGAGCCGCACAGAGGCCCGCCGCATTCTCAAGCAGATCGACCGGAAGAAGATCAAGAAGCTGATCCGTGCGGGTGATGTGCAGGACGTAGAGGTCGACGAAGAGACCCGCGTTGTCTTTGGGAGCCTCGAGGATTACCTGATGGAACGCGAGCAGACGGAGGAGGGAGAGGAAGAAGAGTAGTCAAGCCGCCTGGCGTTATTAGGTGGCGTCGTTCTCGGCCCCCTCGCCCCCGAGCATCGATTCCAGCTCCGGACGCATCTCGTCGGTGGGAAAGATGCCCAGGACCCGCTTTACGACATCCCCATCGGCATTGACAACAAAGGTTGTCGGGAGGCCGTGGGTTGCGCCGTATCCTTGCTCGGTAGCGCCAGTCGAGTCCACCACTACTGGATAGTTGAAGTCGTAGTTGCTCATAAACGAGCGCACCACCGACTCGCCTTCCTTATCCAGCGAAATGCCGACCACCGTAAGCCCGTCGTCGCCGAGGGCCTCCTGAAGGTCAATAAGATCTGGGATCTCTTCGCGGCAGGGCCCGCACCAGGTGGCCCAAAAGTTGACGAGGAGCACGCGTCCGTCCTGTTCGGCAAGGTTAAGCCGTTCCCCATCAATGGTCTGCAGGGTGGTGTCGGGCACGGGATACGGGTCCGGTTCGTGGACACGGTTCTGCTGTACATCCTGGTTGGTCTTTGGGGCATCAGCGCGAGACGAGTCGGTATCGTCTCCGCAGCCGAGGAGGCCAACCACGAGCAGAAGGGAGAAGAAGAACGATGCGATGCGAAGAAAACGCATGGGAGGGGGGCGGGTCGTAAGAGGCTACTCAGCGAGGGTCCGGTGCAGCTCCGTGCGGAGCGTGTCTTCGGTCACGTTGAGGTGAGAGGTGTCGTAGACCGACTCGCCATTGTCAACCAAGAGAGCTTGAGGACTCTCGTGCCGCACGTTCAGCGTGTCGGCGATTTCGTCTGACACCGCCCGGTTCTCCTGGACCACCACCTGGTACACCGGCACGTTTGTCTCCTCCGCCAACGAGCGCATCTCCCGCTCCGCCTTGGCACTGATTGAGCAGGTGGAGCTGTGCTTAAACACCAGAATCTGGCGGTCCTCCGAATGAGTGAGAGCGTCCGTCCAATCGGTTGTCGATTCCAGCGTGAGAAACGGGTTGTCGGGCATGACAATGGAAATGGATTCAACAGTCCTGCATTGGAAAATGTGGGTACCGTGAGACTGGATCCGTGATACACAATGGGGGTGAACAATCGGTCAATACCACGAGGGGGCGCTGCAGGAACGTGCCGGTGCCCCCGTCGTGAAATTTCTCGTTTGTGTGCCTCTGTCCCGTTATCCCAATTCTGATCTCCAATGCCTTCTCAAGCCCACGGCGCCGGCTCTGTTCAATGGGATCTCGAAGACCTTCATGAGGATCCCGATGCGTTGCATGAAAGCATGTCTCAGGTCGAAGAAGAAGCCGCTGCATTTGCAGACCGGTACCGAGGTCGAATCTCAGAGCTATCCGCGGATGCCCTTGCCGAGGCACTCTCGACACTGGAGGCCCTTCGAGATCGATTGGGCCGGGCGTACGCCTTCGCCTCGCTCCACTGGTCGACGAAGACAACCGACGCAGAACGGGGGGCATTGCTCCAGTCCGTGCGGGAAAAGTACAATCGCATCCATCAGCAGTTGCTTTTTGTGGAGGTCGAATGGGCGGAGGTAGATGAGGAGCGAGCTGAGAGTTTGCTTGCGGAGGCACCCCTTGCGGACTACCGGCACTACCTGGAACTGGAGCAGCATCAGAAAGAGCACGTCCTGACGGAACCGGAAGAGAAAATTCTCTCCGAGAAGGCTGTGACCGGAAAGCAGGCGTGGACCCGCTTCTTCGATGAGACGGTGGGGGGCATGCGGTTCGAGCTTGATGGCGATACGCTGACCCAAGAAGAGATTCTGTCTAAACTTTATGAGCCGAACCGGGCGCTCCGACGGGACGCCGCACTGGCGTTTACGGACGGTCTCAAAGAAGAAGAGGCCACGTTTACGTTCGTATTCAATACCATCCTTTCCGACAAGGCCTCCACCGACCGCCTCCGTGGATACGACCATTGGTTGCAGAGCCGCAACCTGGCAAATGAGGTTGAGGATGAAACCGTTGCGTCCCTCGTGGGGGCCGTGACGAAGCGCTACGACCTTGTGGAGCGCTTCTATGAGTTAAAGCGCCGCCTGCTGGGGCTCGACGAGCTTTACGACTATGATCGTTATGCGCCTGTGGGGGAAGCGGATACCTCGTACGCGTGGACCGACGCCCGGGGGCTTGTGCTGGAGGCCTACGCGAACTTTCACGACGATATGGCTGCCGTGGCCGAACGGTTTTTTACGGAGGACTGGATCGATGCGGCTCTGGCGGATGGCAAGCGCAGCGGGGCCTTTAGTCACGGCACCGTACCGAGTGCCCATCCGTACGTATTGCTCAATTACACGGGAAAGCCGCGCGACGTCCAAACACTGGCCCACGAGTTGGGACACGGCGTGCATCAATTCCTGTCCCGGGAGCAGTCGATCTTCCACCACGGTACGCCGTTGACCACCGCCGAAATGGCGTCCGTGTTTGGCGAGATGCTCGTCTTCCGGCGCCTCCTGCACCGGGAAGATGACCCCCAGAATCAGCTTGCCCTCATCGTGGCCAAAATTGATGACATTCTGGCGACTGTCTTTCGGCAAGTGGCGATGAACCGGTTCGAGCACCGCATCCACACGGCTCGACGAGAGGACGGTGAGCTGCAGCCGGATGTCTTTGCCCAGCACTGGATGGAGACGCAGCGGGCGATGTTTGGCGACAGCGTGACACTGGGCGATCATTACCGTCACTGGTGGAGCTATGTCCCCCACTTTCTCCACACCCCCGGATACGTCTACGCCTATGCCTTCGGCGAACTCCTGGTCCTTTCACTGTACGCTCGGTATCAGGAGGCCGGTGATGCCTTTGCGGATCAGTACCTTGAGGTCCTCCGGGCGGGCGGGTCGGACTGGCCGCAAGCGTTGCTAAAACCGATCGGGGTGGATCTTCAGGATCCTGCCCTGTGGGAGCAGGGATTGAGTCATATCGAGTCGCTTATCGACCGTGCGGACGCTCTTGCTACCGACGTGCACGGTCGTCCGCACGAGGAAAGAGAGCACGAGGAAAGAGAGGAGGGGGCACTGCGTTGATGTCCATGGCTGCATCTCCTTAGTCCATGCTGCTCCGTATCGATGTCGGACGACGCCCGCGCCAGCAGTCAGCCCTCGTTCTGGAATCCTCAGTACGCCACCCACGACCATCTGTTCGGCACCGACCCAAGTGCCTTCGTCGTCGAGGAGGCGCACCGCCTGCCCCCGAACTGTGATGTGGTTGAGGTCGGCGCAGGGGAGGGGCGTACTCTCGCATGGCTGTGCGCCGAGCACGGCCATCGCGGGACAGCGGTCGACTTTTCCGAAGCGGCCCTCCGGACGGCCGACGCGTGGGCCAAGCGAGAGGATGTGATCCTCGATACAATTGAGGCCGATGTGCGCTCATGGTCCCCAGAACGTCAGTGGGACGTCGCCATCGTGACCTTTCTTCAGCTTCTCCCAGATGAGCGACCGGGACTGTATCGGCTCCTTCGCACGATCGTCCGCCCCGGCGGATGGATCCTGGGCGAGTGGTTTCGGCCGGCGCATCTCACAGATGAGGCCTACGATCGCATCGGGCCCAGCCGGGGGGATCGCATGGTCCCGCCGGAAGAGGTTCGCCGTGCGTTTCCTGAGGAAGCCATCGTGCGCTGTGATCCGGTCGATGTATCCCTGAACGAAGGCCCTCTCCTGAATGGCCAGGCAGCGGTCGTACGGCTGGTGGCCCAACGCCGTAATCCTGTCTCATCGTACGCAGCAGACGATTGAGGGCCGGGTCGCCGGTGTAATATAAACAGCGGTGGACCTCGTCCTTCTTTGTCCCTAGGTTTTCGGACCCCATCTGCTTCTCAAATCAAGACGCCACGCCTATGCTTGCCCTCGACGATCTGCTGATTGCGCGGACCTTTACCCCGGTTTCGGATCGAGCCGTCCGCCACGCACTGGATCTGGCGGCCCGGACCGGAGCCACGCTTCACGTACTACACGTGGAGGTCCTCCACGAGCACGACAACAAAAGCGGGACCCGTTCGCCCGCATCGGGTCTCGACGCCATTCGGGAGGAACTAAAGACGGAGGCGCACGCCGCTCCCGCGTCGGCGCTTGAGGCCGTGCCCATTCGCGAGGCTACCGAGCGTGATGTATCTGCGGGGCCGGCCATTTTAACGTACGCCGCACAGGAAGACATCGACCTTATTGCTCTGGGGACGCATGGGCGTCGGGGGGCGAACCGCATTCTGCTGGGCAGTGTCGCGGAGGAGGTGGTGCGACGCGCCACGGTGCCGGTGCTCACCGTGCGCGGGGGCGAACAGGCCGTGAGCCTGGACGCCGGTGCCGTCGACCGGCTTCTCGTGCCTGTCGATTTCTCGGATCCGTCCCGCCAGGCGCTCCGCCATGCCCGGGAGGTGGCCCACCTGTTTGACGCACAGATCGACCTCCTGTACGTCATTGAGGAGGATCTCCATCCGGCGTTTTACGTCGGCGGTGTATCGTCCATTTACGATGTTGAGCCCGACATTGAGGAGAAGGCCCGGGTCCACCTGCAGACGTTTGCCGAAAAGACACCGGGCCCCTCCGTGGATCTGCAGGTCCACGTGGTTCCCGGGCAGGCGGCCTCAGCGATTCTCTCCTTTGCCGATGAGCACGATACAGACCTGGTTCTGACGGCCACGCACGGCCGAACGGGCCTGGAGCGCTTCCTCCTCGGTAGTGTAGCCGAAAAGCTGGTTCGTCACCTCCAGAGTCCTGTGCTTACGGTGAAGACCTTTGGGAAGTCGCTTGTCACGGACGCGGAATAAGCCATCGATTACGACGCCCCCACGGCTGCGGCTCGGTTTGCTCGGCTGATGGCCTTCCACCTGTTGGTACGGAAGCGGTAATACACCACGGCCGCCGGAATTCCAGTTTCCAGGACGAGAGCGGCGTAGAGGCCCCAGAGGCCCACGGCGGTCGTTGCGCCCACGTACGCAGCAGGAAGCGAAAAGGCAAAGAGGCCGAACAGCTGGCCATAAAAGGGCCACGCGGTGTCGCCGCTTGCGCGCAGTGGGCCAAGCGCCCCGTTCATCAGGCCCCAGAGCAGCACGCTCACACACGTTGCTCGGACGAGGGCCGCGGTGGTGGACAGCGTTGTGGGGTCGCTTACAAAAAGCTGGCTGATGGGAGCCGACAGAGCAAAGATGACAGCCCCTGTCAGGGCGTACACGGCCACGGTAAAGCGGAGCGTGTCGTGCGCATAGGCATCCGCCTGAGGTTCTTGGCCCCGGCCGAGCGACTGACCAACCAGGCTGCTTGAGGCCAACCCAAAGCCCCAGCCCGGCGTGTTCATGAGGGCCCGGACTCGAAGGGCTACGACGTACGCCGCCACCACCTTTGGACCGAACAGCCCGACGATGGCTAGCATCGGGAACTGGCCGCCGTTCTGAGCCACTTTTCGGAGGGCGAGAGGGGTTGAAATGCGAATCAGTAGGCGCACAGTTGTGGGATCCCAGTCGAGGCGGGTCCAGTCGATCTGGACGGGCAGGGCGCCGACAAACGGAAGACGGCCGGCCCCCAGGCCCCAGCCGAAGAGCACGACCCCGGCGATACTGCCCACCACGGTCCCGATGGCGGCACCGACGACGCCGAGGTCGAAACCGAAAATCAGGACTGCATTCAACACAATGTTTGCGGTGGCCCCGCCGGCCCGCACCACCATGGGCGTCCAGGCGTCGTCGGCACCGATGAGGGTGCGGCTACCAATTAGATTAAGAGCGGCAAAGGGCATCGCGAGACTCGCGACGCGAAGGTATCGGACCCCGTAGTCGATGGCCTCTTCTCCCGAGCCAATGAGACGGATGAGCGGTTCGGGCACCGTCCAGAAGAGAACAACCAGGGGAAGGGTGACGATCAGGGCGAGTACAATACTGCCCTTCACGGCCGTGCCAATGCGATTGGCATGATCGGCGCCGTATCGCTGCGAGACTAAGCTGATTGTTCCGCCCGCAATGCCACCGCCCAGCATGTACGTCATGGTCCAGAAGGGAACACCGTAGCCCACGCCCGCAATGGCAGAGGCCCCAAGTGCCGTGCCGACCATCGCCACATCGGCCGTGGCCTTTGACATGCGTGCGATGCCGGTCACAATGCGCGGCCAGGCCAGCTCCGAGATTCGACGTCCCCGCTGCGCATCAATCAGGCCGACTCGGGAAAGCCCCCGCCCAATGGCCTCGACCAGGACCCGGACCGGGTTGAGCAGAAACTGAAAAATCAGGAGTTGATGGTTGTGTGGAAGAGTTCAGTAGAATGGTACTCTACGGACCAGCAAAGGCCTCCGTTGCCAACGCAGGGTGAAGGGGGAATTCGAGGGAGGAGTGTAACACAAGCCTTACAGTCCGGTGTGGCGACTGCGCTCGGTCGAGACGTTGCCCTTGAGTTCTGTTATTGCATGAACAGGGTTGAATTAACAGAAGCAACAGCCAAGGGGAGATTTGTGTACGCTCAACCTCGCTGGTTCTCGTTGATCGATGTTTTGCTATGGGTTCGCCTCTGGTGCAGAATACATTCGTGCTGATGTGGAGTGGAGGAAAGGATGCCATGCTTGCCCTGGATGTGCTCCACAGCCAATCGCCCCGCCGAATTGGGGCCCTTCTCACCACCGTGCGAGAGGATGACGAGACCGTGACGATGCACGGAACGCCCCAGTCTCTCATTGAACGACAGGCTGAAGTCCTTGACCTGCCACTTCAGATCATGTCAATCCCCAATGGGGCCTCGAACGACGTTTATGAAGAGGCGCTCCATCAAGCGCTCCATTCGTTACTGGAGCGGGGATATTCAACAGTCGTGGCTGGAGATCTCTTTCTCGACGACGTCAAAGCCTATCGCGAGCGGGTGCTAAGGGCGGCTGGGGCACGGTCGCTCTTTCCGCTCTGGAAGCGAGATACCGACTGGTTGGCCCGGCATTTTCTTCGACGAGGGTATCAAGCGGTCGTGACATCGGTGGATACAGTCCAGCTCGACTCACGTTTTCTCGGACGTGCATATGACGAGTCATTTCTGGAGGATCTGCCCGAGTCGGTGGATCCGTGTGGAGAGCACGGGGCATTCCACACCGTGGTGGCGGACGGGCCGCCGTTTCAAGAATCGTTAGCGGTGCAGGTGACGGGCCGCCGAGCGGACGGGCGCATGCACTATGCGACGCTCGACTGGGAGGGATAGGACAAGAAAAAGCGCCCCCGCTCCGAAAGGGAACGGGGGCGCCAGGTCCTGTTCAGATTCGGCCGGCAGGCGATGATCAGTCTTCTTCATCCGCCTCCGCCGCGGCGGAGGCTTCCTCATCTTCGGCGTCCTCACGGTCTGCCGTCGTAGCCGCGTCCGCCTCGCCGTTCGTGTCTGCCGGGTCGTCGAGCGCCTCAGACTGCAGAACCTCGAAGGTGAGCTGTTCGTCCTCATCCTCATGAGTGATGAGAACGGTGTCGCCTTCGCTGATTTCGTCGTGGAGAATGTCCTCGGCCATCGGGTCCTCCACGTACTTCTGAAGGGCGCGGCGGAGCGGACGGGCACCATACTTGGGATCAAAGCCCTTGTCCGTGAGGAACTCCTTGGCGGGCGTGTCGAACTGGAGCTCCAGCCCAAGCTCCTCGGCCCGTTCAAAGAGATCCTCCGACATGATGTCGATAATCTCGAAGATGTTCTGCTTGTCGAGTGGGTGGAAGACGATGACATCGTCAATCCGGTTCAGGAACTCCGGATTGAAGACGTTTTTCAGGGCATCCTCGACCGTCGACTTCATGGACGTGTAATCCATGTCGTCGCCCCCATCGGACTGGGAGAAGCCAATGCCCTTTCCGAAGGACTTGATATCCTGCGTTCCGATGTTGGACGTCATAATCAGGATGGTATTCCGGAAGTCCACCCGACGGCCCATTCCATCCGTCAGGATCCCGTCGTCGAGCACCTGGAGCAGGATATTGAAGACATCAGGGTGAGCCTTCTCAATCTCGTCCAGCAAGATCACCGAGTATGGCTTGCGGCGCACCTTTTCGGTGAGCTGCCCACCTTCCTCATGGCCGACGTATCCCGGAGGCGCCCCCACGAGCCGACTCACCGAGAACTTCTCCATGTACTCGCTCATGTCGATGCGAATAAGCGAGTCCTGCGACTCGAACAGGTACTCAGTGAGAACCTTGGCGAGCTCAGTTTTGCCGACGCCGGTGGGGCCGAGGAAAATGAAGGAGCCAATCGGCTTCTCGGGGTCTTTGAGACCGGCCCGGGTCCGGCGGATGGCCTTCGATAGCTTCTCGATTGCCTCGTCCTGCCCGACGACCCGCTCCTTGAGGGCCTCCTCCATCTTGAGGAGCTTCTTCTGCTCGGGCTCACTGATCTTATCGACCGGGATGCCCGTCATCATGGCCACCACGTGCGCGATGTCTTCCTCGTCCACGTCGTGAATTTCGGTCTCGGCCTCCTCTTCCCACTCCTTCTTGGCTTGCTCCAGCTCCTCCTGGAGGGTCTTTTCCTTGTCGCGCAGGCGGGCGGCCTCTTCGAAGCGCTGGCTTTTCACCACCTCGTTTTTCTCCTCCTGCACATCCTCGATCTTCTCTTCGAGCTCCAGGATTTCGGGCGGTACCGTGATGTTTGAGAGGTGGACCCTTGCCCCCGCCTCGTCCATCACGTCAATTGCCTTATCCGGCAGGAAGCGGTCGGTAATGTACCGGTCGCTCAGCTTGACCGCCAGTTTGATGGCCTCTTCCGAGTAGCGGACGTTGTGGTGTTCCTCGTAGTATGATTTGATGTTTGAGAGGATGTTGATCGTCTCCTCCGGAGTCGAGGGGTCGACAACGACCTTCTGGAAGCGCCGGTCGAGCGCGCCGTCTTTCTCGATGTTCTGTCGGTACTCATCGAGGGTCGTGGCGCCGATGCACTGGAGATCGCCCCGGGCCAGTGCAGGCTTGAACATGTTGGATGCATCGAGGCTGCCACTGGCGCCGCCGGCCCCCACGATCGTGTGGATCTCATCAATGAAGAGCACAATGTCCGGGCTCTTCTCAATTTCCTTCATAACCGCCTTCATTCGCTCCTCGAACTGGCCGCGGTACTTGGTCCCGGCGACCAAGGAGGCAAGGTCCAGAGTAATGATGCGCTTGTCGTAAAGCGCGCGGCTTACCTTGCGCTCTACAATGCGCATGGCGAGGCCCTCCGCGATGGCGGTCTTTCCAACCCCCGGCTCGCCAATGAGAACCGGGTTGTTTTTCTTCCGGCGGCTCAGGATTTGCGCCACGCGCTCAATCTCCTTTTGGCGCCCGATGATAGGGTCGAGTTCGTTCTCCTCGGCGAGTTCCGTTAGGTCCCGACCGAAGTTGTCAAGCACAGGGGTTTTGCTCTTCTCCATTTCGCTGCTTTCTTGTCCGTAGCCCGATGAGAGGCGGCCTCCAGAGCCACTTCCACCACTCGAAGAACTCGAAGAAGAGGCCTTGCCGCTGATAATTGAGTCGAGTTCGTTGCGCACGTCGTCGTAGGTCACAGAAAATCCTTGTTGGAGAATTTGAGCGGCGATGTTTTCGTCGTCTCGGAGCAAGCTCAGGAGCAGGTGCTCGGTTCCAATGACATCGCTCTTATACAGCTTGGCCTCCAAGTACGTGATTTTCAGTACCTTCTCTGCCTGTTTTGTCAGTGGGATGTTGCCCACCGACGTGGAGCTACTGGTGCTTCGAACCGTGTCCTCGACGGCCTCCTTCAGCTTGAGCAGGTCGCATCCGAGATTCCGGAGGATCTTGACCGCGATCCCTTCGCCCTCCCGGATGATGCCCAACAGAAGATGCTCGGTTCCGATGTAATCGTGTCCGAGGCGGACGGCTTCTTCGCGGCTGTAGGAGATAACGTCTCGCACACGATTCGAAAAGTTGCCTTCCATACCAGTAGGGTTGCGATACGTGGAAGCGCCGAGTTGGCACTCGGGTGAAGGAGAGGGAAGAGAGGTCGCCCCCTCGATGCGCTACGCAGGGAATCAATCTTCCAGGAACCTAACCAGCCCTGAGCGGGCTCTGTTCCTCCTGGGACGCCCCGTCAAGAAATAGAGGACCAGGACGTCCAAAGTGTTACACAAGGAGGACACGGCGATGCACCACGTGTTCGTGCTCCCTGAGCAATCCGAAGCGATGGGGGGACTTACGCCGCGAAGCTGGCTCCACAGCCGCACGTTTCTGTCGCGTTCGGGTTGTCAAACGTGAAGCCGCGAGCATTCAGGCCATCGTGATAGTTGATGACCGTTCCCATCAGATAGAGCCCGTGGCGCTTGTCCATGTAGACGGTGATCCCCTGGATCTCAAACTTGCGATCCTTGTCTCGCTTCTTGTCAAAGCCAAGGACATAACTCATGCCCGAGCAGCCGCCGCCGCGCACCCCGACCCGGAGGCCATACCCGTCGGGGATGCTCTTCTTGCGAATGATTTTCCGGATTTCCTTAGCGGCGGTTGGGCTAATTTGCAGGGGAGCGTCTGCGTCAACGGTGGCGGTATCAGGCATAAGAGGGAAACTTCGTGCAGAGCGAATGTGTCCCGAAGGGAATTCCGCGTACGACGACGCCAAATCGGCTGTTCCACTGTGAAGGCGCATAATCAAAGTACGCCGCTTCGGGGCGCACATGCTTTTGGGAGACCAAGCGGGGGCGACGGCGAAATCAATTGAGGGACCGGGCCACGACGACGGGCTCCTTGTACTGTGCGATGGTGCCCTCGTCCGTCCGAACGGCCTCGAACAAGACCACGTAAATGCCGACGCGGACTCGATTCCCTTCCCCGTCTCGTCCGTTCCACACGAGAGTGCCACGGCGGCCTGATAGACGCGCCTCTTCCAGCGTCCGCACCTTTCGGCCCCGGGCATCGTAAATTCGAACGCGGACCAGATTGGGCTCACCGTCCAGCCGATACTCGATGCGAGTGCCGCCGTCTTGCTCAATCGAAAAGGGGCTGGGGGCGATGGTTAGGCCATCCGCTTCGGGAGAATCGTTGTCGCCGGAGTGTGATACGCTGTTTTCGCGGCCCGGCGTCCCGCCCGGTGGTGCGGTGCTGCTGGTCCAGTTGTCAGCGGCGTTGGCCCGGCCGTCGGGACTGATACGCTCCAGGGCGGTGCCGGTGGGATCGTCCAGGGCAGGGGCGTGCCAGTCCGGTCGATACGAAACGCGAGCAACGAGAGCGGTATCGGCGCGGTGAACACGAACCTGGCCGCCGGTGTTCGTAAGTCCGATCTGAGGGCTAACGACGGGAAGGAACGCGACGGAGTCGGCCGTGAGGGGGGCCTCGGGAAAGGCCCCCGCCAGTTGGCTCTCGGTCGGAGAGGAGGGAGCATCTGGAGCCGCCGCAACGAGAGCGTATCCATCTGGGACGAGGGAGCGGGGGCGGCCCGCCTCCAGAGTATCGGCGACGCCCTCTTCTGTGGGTCGGTCTGTGAGGCGGAGGCGGTTCAGCGTGAGCCGCCGGTCCGATCGGTTGAGCAATTCCACGTACTCGACCTGGTCGGGGGTGTCGTCGTAGGGGTCCGTGCGGGGAGCGTACATTATTTCGTTTACCACCACATCTCCCGAGTCGGGCTGAAGCGCCAGAGGGCGTGTGGATGATTCAAGCGTGTTTCCCACCCGATCCTTCACGTTCTGGATCTGAATTGTTGTCCCGGTTTTGGGAGCAGAGGGAAGCGAAAGGCGGGCCACGCTATCTGCTTGTAACTCAACGGACGACGGCGGGGTCCCGTCCACCTGAAACGCGTCGGGGGTGATGGATGCTCTCGCCACCGGCTCCGAGAAGTGGACGGCAGCGTCGCCCTGTGCCGTTTCCTCAGCGAGCCGGACGCTGGGGGCCGTGCGGTCCGGGTCGTATTGACTGTTTTGGGCGCCCGGTGTGGCCCCGCGGGGGGCCGTTGACGAGGCGAAGGTCGACGCCGTGGTGGAGGGAGCGGCCGGGTCAATTCGTTCGAGCGACTGGCCGTCGCTGCCGCCCCATGCGGCGTCGTACGGGACGCGGTCGATCGTTGTCCCGGTGGGATCGTGCCGGACAAGCACCTCGTCGCCGCTGTTGTTCAGGGCGTCCCATCCATCAGGCGTGAGGAAGGAAACGTCCGGAAAGGCCGACACGAACGCGCTGGAATCGCGTGCCAATACGACGAAACTGTCCGGGCGGAGGGGCCGACGCGGAGTCGAGACCGGGGCAAAGTCGCGATCCTCATCTGCATAGGACAGTGAGCCCAGATCGATGGGCTTTTCCGAACGGTTGTAGAGCTCGATGAACTCGTTGGAGGCGGGAAGGGGAGCATACATCACCTCGTTGATCACCACGTCTCCGGAGTCCGGTGGCGTGGTCTCCACAAACTCGAAGGTCGCCTGAGTTTCCGCCTGTACGTTTCCGCGACGGTCCGCAATGTCGACAGCTGTGAGCGTATAGGTCCCCGCCGAGAGCGGGGTTGACAGGACGCACGCAACCGTTGCAGAAGCGTCGGGGATCGGGGCCGCGGAGACCACTGTGGGGGCGTCTGGAGCGGGGATCGAGAACGAAGCGGCCGAAATACTCGAATCCGCGACCGGTTCTGAGAATTCTGCGACGACAGTGTCGCCCTTCGGGGTAGGGGTGGCACGCGTAAGGGTTGGGGCCGTGGTGTCGGGCGCATAGAGGCTGTTCTCTGCCGCCGGTGTGCCACCGGCGGCAGCCGTGCTTGTCCCAAAGTTTGATGCGCGATCGGACGGGCCCGCCGGATCGATGCGCTCCAGGGAAGCGCCATCGTCTCCTCCCCAGGACGGGGTGTAGGAGACGACATCGAGGAGCGTCCCCTGATCGACATGGCGGACTTGTACGCGGTCGCCTCCGTTGTTCAGTGCATCCCAATCCGGTGGCACCAGGGGGGGAACCTCCGGAAACGCCGCGGCAAAGGCGGCCGAGTCTCGAGCAAGAACCACGTAGGCACCGTCCGGGAGCAGCGTATCCGACGAGGCGACGGGTGCAAAGTCGTCGTTGGCGTCCGCGTATTCGAGCGCACCAAGATTCACCGGGTCCCCCGACTGGTTGTAGAGTTCGATATATTCGTTCGTTGAGGGCGTGGGGGCATACTGGATTTCATTGATGACCACGTCCCCCGAGTCGGGACTGGACTGTCCGACACTCGGGGGCGGGAGTGCACTGCTCAGTAGAAGTCCCACCCAACATATGAAAACCACACCGAGACGAGACATGGAGCGGCTCGGTGAACCAAAACGAAGTGGCGAGCGATCTGAAGTGGATTTTACACAATACGGAGCCCATGTCGTATCGTCAACTCCCGGCTCCTGCCATTCGGGGCGATTGCAGATCAGGGAAGGGGAGGGGCTGGAGGGAGCGTGCCGTCTCTATCGAACACCTCTGATCGAACCCCCGCCGGCCGGCCCTCCGGAGGAAGCGCCTGGACGGATTCGACAGGGAGGCCCGCTCGTGTCTACTTAGGTGGGGTCGACCCGCCCGTTGTCCGCAGCCGAAAAGTCGGAGCGAACCGGATCGACATCCGCTGTCAGGTTCTTGGTGAGGTGATTGATCAAGACCCGCGCCATAAGTCGCGAGGTTGGGGCGAGGGGCGTCTCGTCGATGTCGAATCGGTGATGATGCAATGGGAACGTGGTGTCCGGCCCCGACGCGGTTCCCACGCGAATCAGGGCGCCCGGCACGTGCTTCAGATAATGGGCAAAATCTTCGCCACCCATGCTCGACTGGTCGATCCAGTGGATGGCCTGTTTCCCAAATGCCTCCTGAATCGTGGATTCCACGTTGGTAATCGCGGTGGCATCGTTCATGACAGGGGGCGAGCCGTCCTCAAACGAGAGGTTCACGTGCGCGTCGTGCAGATCGCCAAACCGCTGGACCGTTCGGTGCATGTACTCGCGAATGGTGGTTCGATCCTCCGGAGAGACGGTTCGAAGGGTGCCACCGAAGGACGCCTCCTCGGGGATAACGTTATGCGCCTCCGCCCCGGCCATCCGAGTGGCCGTGAGGATGGCCGGGCTGCGGACATCCGTCACGCGATCGGCGATCTGGTAAAACTGGTGCATGATTTGTGCCGCCACCCAAACGGTGTCGACGCCTTCATGCGGACGGGCGGAGTGGCCGGTGCCTTCCTGGCGCACGTAGACGTCAAAGCGATCGGACGAAGCGGTGGCGGGACCAACGATGAGCCCGTAGCGCCCCACGTCCAGCGTCGGGTCGACGTGGATCGCGTAGGCGCCGTTGAGTCCTTCCAGCACGCCCGACCGAATCATGAGAGGGGCCCCGCTCGGGAGACCTTCTTCGTTCGGCTGGAAGAACACGCGCACCCGACCGTTAATCTTGTCTCGATGGGCGTCCAGGACCAGGGCCACTCCGATGGCGATGGCAGCGTGCGCATCATGCCCGCACAGGTGGGCCACGTTGGGCGTGCGCGAGCGATACGGGACATTCTTCTGATCCTGGGCAGGCAGCGCGTCAATGTCGGCCCGGTAGCCGACGGCCCCACCGGCAGCGTCTCCTTCAATGTCGACATAAAGCCCCGTGCCTGCGACCGGTCCGTGAACGTCCAGCCCATAGGCCTTGAGGGTGTTACGGATAAAGTGGGAGGTGTCGTGCTCGTTCATGCCCACTTCCGGATGCTGGTGGAGATGGCGCCGAATGGCAACCAGAAGCTGGGCAAGGGACTGCGGTCCCTCCGCAAGGTGGGTGAGCGCGTCGGGAAGAGCGGGGGCGTTTGTGGGAGAGACAGTTGCGGTCATCGAAACAAGAGGTCGTTCGACACGAAGGACGCTGAGCCCTGCTGAGGCGAAACAGCAAGGGATACACGCAGAAGTGTACAGGTCACCGCAGCGTGAGATTCCAGTCGGTTATCGAAGGCCCAGTCGCTTGCGGAGGGTCCATTCCGTTGCCAGGAGGACAAGCAGGAAGGCCAATAAGGGCCATTGGCGCCACAGATCCGCCTCTGTAGATCGGGTTACAACCTCATCGTCGAAGGCGGCTGAGTCAGCGAGGTCGTCCGCAAA
The DNA here is from genome assembly GCA_046498495.1 of Salinibacter sp. GTDB lineage: Bacteria > Bacteroidota > Rhodothermia > Rhodothermales > Salinibacteraceae > Salinibacter. The sequence goes on from JAWOAQ010000252.1 coordinate 43,877, forward strand.
GGACGACAGCGAGGACGAATCGTAGGTACGGCCTCCGGATCGGCGGGCGATTTGTCGCATGAGGACCGGGTCGGCGCGGGGGGCCTGGTACTCGATCTGGAGTGCCCCTACGGAAAATGTGCCTTGATCGCGGCCGACGACGGATCCCGCCCGGCGGCCCACGGCTCGGTAGTCGTACGTTCCCTCTGGCAGCGAACCGATGTCGAGATCATACCGCCCGTTGCCCCCCGGCTCCATGACATGCGTAGACTCGGTCCCCGTCGAATCTGTGACGGTTACCTCAACCGCTGCCGTGTCGATAGGGGAGCGGCTTTCGTCGTACACCCGACCTGTAAACCTGACTGGGGCATCGCCCTCAAATTGAGGAGAGACGGGACGGACCTGCACCTGTTGCTCATCCGGGTCCGTAGTGGTCCATCGAAGCATATTGGAGACGATTCCGGGCCAGAGGGAATCCGCGGCGGAGAGCGACGGCGGGAGCGTGGCCCACCGGTGGGTCCCTGTTCCCAGGAAGAGGGCCGTCCGGTGCCCCGCCCGCGAGCGAAGGGCAAGGACCGGGAGATCTTCTCCATCCGAGGATGCTGTCGCGAGCACCTCAGCGTCCGAGGTCGGCGCCCAGGCCGTGGTGGGCACCTGGAGCGGCGGCAGATCCTCCAGGAGGTCCGGCGCGGCATCGAATTGGAAGATCGAGTGCGTCGCGGCGTCCTCCGCGAGGCGAACCGACCGACTCGTTGTCCGGAGTTGGGAGCGAGACGGGCGCGCTGGCAGGACAGGGGCGAAGGCGTCCTCCCAGGCCCCCAGGTCCGCCTGCCGATCGAGAAAGAAAAGCCCAGGGGTTCCATCACGGAGCGTTTCGCCCACCCGGTTGACGTCCTCAGAGGGGGCAGGGGCGCTTGGGAAGCCCACCGTGACAATCGCGTCGTAGCGCGAAAGGGTATCGGGGAGCGAGCCCCCGTAGTAGGAGCCATCTTCGCGCGCAATCCGGGCGGTGAGGCGGGTGTCGGCTTCCTGCTCCAGGACGCGACGCACGGCGGTGAGGGATGGGGACGGCGCGCCCCCCAGCACGAGCACCTGGCGTTTGCGGTCCCGTACCCGCAGGGACGTCGTCCGCTCGTTGTTGCGCGTCGTGGCCTCGCCGGGCACCGACGACACCTCCACAGTGAGAGGGGTGAGCCCGGCCTGTTGGGGACGAAACGACAGGTCGACCGGCACCTCGGCGGTCCCGCCCGGCAGACGCACGTCCGTTTCCGCAACCAGGGAGTCCCCAGCGCGAAGGGCAACCTGCACAGATTGTGCGTCAATCTGTTCGGCCTGAAGGGTGGCGCGCACCGGAACCTCGGAATCCGTGTACCCCACATCGTTTGTTTCAAGGCGCCGAACACGCAGGTCCTGTTGGCGCGATGTATCGCCGACCGTCACCGTATGAATGGGCACGGGATAGCGCTCGGCCACCCGGAGCGGACTCGCCCCAACGTTGTACTGCCCGTCTGAGAGTAAGACGACGCCCTTCAGGTTTTCCTCGGACATTTCCGCTGGGACCTGTTCGAGGGCGGCCGCGATGTTGGTTCGCGTCCCATCGAACGCCAGGGAGTCGAGGGACGCCGACGGGAGGGAGCGCAGGTCTCGATCAAAGAAAAAGCGCTGCGGGGTCCCGTCATTCGGAAGAGACGACACGGCAGGCAGGATCGACTCGAGGGCCGATCGAGCGGACTCCGGAGCGGCGCTGTCCGCATCGCTCGTCACCACGGGCAGGCTTTTGCTGTTGTCGATGAGGACAGCGAGACGAGGCGGCTGTGTGGTTTCGCTGACCTGCTGCAGCACCGGCTTTAGCAGGAGAAAGACCACAAGGGAGAGGCTGAGGAACCGGAGGCTGCCCAGGAGCAGCCGCCATTTGGGGGCGAGGGCGGGGACCGTCCGACGGTAGGTATAGTAGCTCAGTCCCGCTGCTACGACCAGCGCACCAGCCAGGAGCCAGGGAGAGGATCCGAGTGTGATCTGCATGAGGGCGGAACCGTTCGGGAGCGGACCGTGCGAGAACGGAGGGAGGATGGGAAAACCGTAAGCGGGAGGCACCGGGCGGTCCATCGCCTACGTTTACCAAGGGCGGTGCCCGTTTGGGAGCGGTTGTATTGGGGCGTCAGAGGTACGGAACGAGGAGATACATCATGTAGCCCACGAACCCCGCCAGGAGAAGCCCGCCGCCTGCCCGCGAGAGGCGGGCATTGTGCCAGGCAAGGAGACCGAGGAGCGCGCAAAAGGCCAGCATGATGGGGAAGTCGATCCGGAGGGCTCGGGGTTCTACGTCCAGAGGGGTAAACAGGGAGATCACCCCGACCACAAACAGGACATTTAGCAGATTGCTTCCCATGACATTCCCCACAGAAAGGTCCCCTTTCGCCCGATAGGCGCTGACGACGGAGGCGGCCAGCTCGGGGAGGCTTGTGCCGATGGCAACAATGCTGAGGCCGATAATCATAGACGGAACCCCCAGCTGGTGCGCCATCCACGTGGCACTCCGGACCATGAGGTGGGCCCCGACCCCCAGGGCAAGGGAGCCTCCGATCAAGGACAGCCCCTCTGCCCATGGGGGAGAGGTCCCATCGGCCGTTTGAACATCCTCTTCAAGTTCGTCCACGATCGGCACCGGGGCGGCCCGCCGTGTGTCGTAAAAAAGGTACGACGCCAATCCAATCAATAGGAGCACCATGATCACGCCATCGCCAGTTCCGATGGTGCCGTCCAGCGCGCAGACGTAAAACAAGACCATCACCCCGAGCATGATGGGGTACTCCCGGCGCAAAATTCCGGTCGTGACGGTGAGGGGGAGAATCAGCGCACTGGATCCCAGGATGAGCGCCACGTTTGATATGTTGGAGCCCACGATGTTGCCCAGCGCCAGGGACGACTCGTGCGCAAAGACGGCGAAAAAGTTGACCAGAAACTCAGGCATCGAGGTGCCGAGCGCCACCACCGTTACGCCCACGGTGCGGGCCGGGATGCCGTAGTGAAGTGCAAGGCCGGATGCCCCCTCCACGAGTCTTTCTGCTCCCACGTACAGCAGCCCGATGCCAACCAGAAACAGAAGCGCGTAGAGCAACATGTGGGGACGAGGAAAGAAACGCCGCTGGGCCGATTGAGGGGGACGCAACCGTTAGCTTTCATCGAGCAACGCCTGGCCCCGAAAGGAGCCCGGAAGCAGAGACGCGATCGGCACGTGTTCGGGCGCGTCGTCGTGCCGGTCCATCCAGAGTCCTACGTCGGGGAACTGCTCCATGATCAGCTGACGGCAGGCCCCGCAGGGCGTCCCCTCAGGATCCTCGGCGCAGGAGAGAAAGAGGCGCTGCGCCGGCGGGGCGTCGTACGAACAGACCGTGCCGAGCGCATTTCGCTCCGCGCAGAGGATGCGGGCCCAATCCGTGTGCTCAACGTTGACGCCCGGCACCAGACGGCCGTCAGAGAGCTCGAGCACCGCGCCTACATGGAAGTCGGAAGCCGGAACGTACGCGTGGGTGGCCACCCGGCGGGCATCGCGCACCCCGCGGGTGGGCTCGGAGATGGGGCCGGAAAGGAAGGGCGACAACGGCTCCGCGGCGGGCGAAATGGTCCCGTCGTCCAGCCGCGATCCCTTGAGCCACACGTCATCCGCATGGGCCTTATACGATCCGTAGGGCAACTCCTCCACGTACAGCCGTTCCTCGCGCCGGAAAGGGCGAGAGAGCGCGAACGCGACGACATCGGCGGCACGTCCCCAGGTGACCGCCGTCGTGTACCCGTTGAGAAGCGCGGGAATCGTGAGCGAGTAGGAGGCGCTTTCCACGCGAACCCCAGGAATCCACTGGCCGTCGTCGAGAAGCAGAACGGCGGCGGTGGGCTGGCCGGAAAAGGGCACATGGGCCCGGGACGCAAGGGCCTCGGCACGGTCGCGAAGCGGAGCGAGAGAGGAAAGGGACGCCACAGGAGCGGGCATGGGACTGTCGAGAACAAAGACGGATCGCCCCTATTGGTGACAGCGGATGAAGGTTCCCCCGGGGACCGCAGGGGGCTGGCCGGGACGTCCGTAGCAGTACAGAACCAGTGCACGTCCCAAAAAGGCAAAGATTTGAAAATGAACGCAGACCGCGTGCCGCGTCGCAGACCCACGGACCAGCGCCAAATTCACAAAAACGGTGCCCGCTCCGGAAACAGGCCCCTGGGTCTCCGAGCACGGTTCTGTTGGTCGTACCCAATAACAGAGTTTGTTGCAAATCAAACTTGATACTTCCGCCCGGTCCCCGTATTTAGAATCGTACTTACGAACTCCATCCACGCCCTCCGAGGCCGCGCTGTCGTGGCGCGGCGGCAGGCCCGCCCACGGGGCCTGTGCCACAGGGGAACACCGGTGCAACTCCGGTGCTGTCGCGCAACGGTCACAGCCCGAGTGCCTGCTCGGGGGCAGGTCCGCCCTTCTACCCGACGGTGAGAAGGGTGCCCCCACGCGTCCTGGGGGACAAGGGCCGGAATATGTGGAGCTGGGCAGGCGTCCCGTGGTCCCGGTGGCCTCTTGCTCGCCCGCCCCTTCCCCTTCCGCTCGGTCCCTTCGCGACGCTGGGGCGTCCGAAGGCTTTTTCATTCCAAGGCACGCAGCCCATGGCAGAACCAACCTCTCCTTCCTCCACGAACTCCGCCCCCTCGGTCACGGCTCGTTCTTCGGGGTCGAACGGCACCGTCGAGATGGCGCCGGCCGCCGACGCGCCCGATCAGCAGTTTGAGATCAGCCAAAGCGATCTGATTGACGACGATCGGACCAACGCGGACATCTTCGAGACGGCCATCTCGCAGGAAGTTTACGAACAAAATTACCAGTACGGGACCGACACCCACGTGCCTGATACGTGGTACCGGAATGCCCGCTACCTTGCCTCGGTTGAGGACGACGCCTCGCACTGGACCAAAGAGTTCTACAAAATCCTCAGCGGACGCGGCCTCGGCACCGGCCCGTTTCCGTTTACTCCCGGGGGGCGCATTTTTGCGAATGCGGGCACCTCGCTGGGCAAGGCCACCCTCATCAACTGCTTCGTGTCCGGGTTTCAGGGCCACGACCAGGATTCGATGGACGAGATCCAGGCCGAACTGACACGACAGGCCAAAATCCTGGCCAGCGAGGGCGGCTACGGCTTCTGCTGTCACGTGATGCGCCCCCGTGGGTCCCGCATCGGCGGCGTCGGCTCCATGACGCCCGGCGCGGTCCAAATGCTCGATGTGTGGAACGAGCAGGCCGCCACCATCGTCGCCGGCTCGGGTCTGCAATCCGACCGCGACGACGTGAAGGACAAAATCCGGAAGGGCGCCCAAATGGTGACAATGGGGGTCTGGCACCCGGACATTATCGAGTTTATTGAGGCGAAGCAGGAGCCGGGTCGCCTGCACAAATTCAACATGTCGGTGCTCGTCTCGGATGCGTTCATGGAGGCGGTGAAGAACGATGAGACATGGGCCCTGCGCTTTCCAGACTTTGAGGGCGAACCGGAGTTTTACCAGGAGCACTGGAACGGCAACCTCAAAGAATACGAGGCGAAGGGCGGCACGGTGAAGACGTGGCGTGACCCGGCGACGGGCAAGAAGGCGGTCTACGACGCTCGGGAAATCTGGGACCTGGTCACCCGCTCGACCTACGATCGGAATGAGCCGGGGGTCATCTTCGTCGACACCATCAATCGGGAGAACAACCTCGCGTATACCGAGCACATCAATGCCACAAACCCATGCGGCGAGCAGGTTCTCCCGGTTGGGGGCGTCTGTCTGTTGGGCAATCTCAACCTGACGCAGTTTGTGGACGCGGGTGCCGGCGCAATTGACTACGATCTCCTTGATCAGGTCATTCCGACAGCGGTTCGCTTCCTGGACAACGTGAACGACCTGTCATACGTCCCGCTAGAGGAGCAGCGGGAGAACCTCCAGCAGAAGCGGCGGATTGGCCTCGGCCACTACGGCGACGGCTCGGCCCTCATGATGCTCAAGAAGCGATACGGTGCCGACGAGGGCGTGCAGGTGATGCGCGAGTTCCAGGAGCACCTCGCCAACCAGGCCTACCAGGCGAGCGCGCGCCTGGCGGAGGAAAAGGGGGCGTTCCCGCTCTTCGACAAAGACGAGTATCTGAAGAACCCCTTCATCCAGCGCCTCTCGGAGGAGACCCGGGAGATGATTGGCGATCTGGGCCTCCGCAATTCGCATCTGCTCTCCATCCAGCCGACGGGCAACACCTCGACGCTCGCAAACGCCCCGTCGAGCGGCATCGAGCCGGTGTTCATGCACAGCTACATTCGGACCTCGGAGCAGCCGGCCCTTCCTGACGAGCTCAATGCTCCGTCAATGTCGCCGGACGCGTACTCGGCCGGTCAAGAGATTGACGCCGACGGGACGGCCTGGGCGGCGGAAGAGCAGGGCGACGAGGTCGTGCTTCGCTGTGCCGAGGACGGATACACCCAGTGGCAGATCCACCCGACCCGCGGCATCTGTAAGGACGAGAAGGTGAAGGACTACGCCGTCCGCCGCATGGAAGAGCAGGGCGAGTGGGACCCAGACGCCAGCTGGGCCGTCACGACGCGCGACCTGGACGTGCACGACCACCTGCGTCAGATGGAGGCGCTCGCCCCGTTCGTCGACTCGTCGATGTCCAAGACGGTCAACATCCCGCAGGACTACCCCTTCGAGGACTTCAAGGACCTGTACCTGGAGGCGTGGGAGACGGGGACCATCAAGGGAGTGACCACCTACCGCGCCGGCACCATGAGCGCCGTCCTCTCCGGCGATGAGGAGGACGAGGCCGATCGCCAGACGGTACCCCGGACCGATGCCCCCGACCGTCCCGAGACCCTGCCGTGCGCTGTGCACCACGTGCGGTACCGGGGCGACCACTGGACCGTTCTCGTGGGCTTCCTCGACGACAATCCCTATGAGGTCTTCGCCTTTAAGACCGAAGGCGATGCGCCACTCTTCGGCGACGATGCGAACCAGATCCGAAAGGGACAGATTAAGAAGCAGGCCAGTCGGCACTACTCGCTTCTCTCCCCAGAGGGCGAGGTGGTGATCGCCGACATCACCAGCCACATGCCGTCCGACGAAGTGCGCGTCGAGACGCGGCTGGTGTCGACGGCGCTGCGCCACGGGTCGAAGATCGATTTCCTGGTCGAGCAACTGGAGAAGGCGGAAGGCTCTATTGCCAGCTTCGGCCGCTCAATGGCAAAGGCCCTGCGAGCCCACGCAGACAGCCACGAGGTGACATGCGACAAGTGTGGGTCCGCCAATGTGCGCCACGTAGAGGGCTGCATGCAGTGCGCAGACTGTGGCCACTCTCGCTGCAGCTAAGCGCCGGGGTGGACGGTGTAGACAGCGAAGGGCCGGACCCTCACGGGCCGGCCCTTTTGTGTATTCCCGCGGGTGAATGGGACGAACACAACCCTCCCCTCGAGGCGCGCATGCAAGGGGTCCGGCGCGGAGGGGCGATGCGTGCGCGTTTAGTGGCGTACGCGGACCAGTGAGCCGGTGATGGGCACTGGTGACATGAGGGAGGCGAGCGCCATCGATAGTGACGTGGGCGACCGGTGGGGGGGCGAGTCGCCAGTTGGCAAAGCCCCCGTACGCGTCGCGCAGCTACGAACCCCCTCGGCAGCTACAAACCCCTCGATAGACGGATGGCCGTCCTCGAGAGGAGATCCGGGGGGCATGGGCGTGACGATCAATCCCTCGACGGGCCCGGGGCGTCCGTCCACCATGCGGTCCATCGGGTGGTCAACATCCTCAGATATTGGCGTGTAGGTGCGACCGTTGTCCTGCGGGTGGGATGCGCGGTGGTCGAAGGTGTTGTCGATAATCTGAACCGGCACCTTCATGTCGTCGAATGCCACGCATTCCCGCTCCAAATCCTCATCCCAATGCATTCACGAAAGGCGTTGGGAGAACTGGTGCGTCTGTATCGTCGAGCCGAATTGGTTGGATCTGTCGCCGTCGTCGGTCATTGGTGTACTGCCTCTGTGGGCGTGACGTGGAAGGGCTGCAAGCATCCCTCGGAGGGTAGGAGGACACACGTCGTGGGAATCATCCAGGAAAACGGAACGGGTCGCGGTGGAGCAAGTCCCTCAAAATCGATCCTCAGCGTCGATACGAACCGAAATGCCGGGATGGCGGAAGTGGCAGACGCAACGGACTTAAAATCCGTTGGTGCTTATGCACCGTGTGGGTTCGAGTCCCACTCCCGGCACCGCTTTTTACACCGAAAATCCTCCTCTAACGGCACTGAAGGCTGTTTCTGGTGGGCACTTGCTTTTTGATTTGGGATCGGAAAACTGCACTGAGATAAAGAGAAATGTGGGAAACGGGTCAGTCTGTGGGCAACCGCTGGGAAATCTTCTCCGTGCTACGCAGCACCAATGCACACAGAGGGCCGAGACTGAGGCTGCGAGTCCGCTCCGATTCCGGGGACGGGTCCGATCCGCAGGATCCAGTTGCCTGAAGGGCAACAAAAAACGATGAAGGGCGCCCGTCAACTCCTTGATCCGGTCATGCCAGTGGGGCCAGGCCGCCCGGCCCGTTCGGTATGCGTTCTATTTGTACTGAAGGAACCGGTTCTCCTTATTGAGGCGCTCCAAACTGTACCGGCGGCTCTCCAATTTCTGACCCGATCCCTTCCGCTTTCTCCTTGGGCCTATGGAAGAGCGCCCTCCCGTCGGTGCGGTTCTGCGAGGAGAGTACGACACGACGGACCGGTGCTCGGGTGGTCATACTTGCTGAGACCTGGCACCTAGATCGCCTGACGGTGAAGTTCGTCCCGTTCCGCGACTGGGAAGGCGGAAACGTCGCCTCCATCCGTGATGAGGACGCACCTCACGATGGGCTCGGTCCTAGGCGAGGGCGATCAGAAACCCGATGGACGAGCCGGCCAGCGAAAAAACGAGGAGCAGGCCGATGTGGAGGAGCGAAAAGTCGTCTCGGTTCTCCTCCGCATCGAGCGGCAGGTCGTCCGCAGACACCGGCGCCGGGGGAGGAGCCTCCGCGGTGGCCACCACGAGACAGCCCACGGCTTCCGGATGGTCCTGGACCCACGCCCCCGATGGTACGCCGCGCAGGATCCAAAGGACCAGCAGGTCTCCGGCGGCGGCCACCAGCATCAAAAAGCCATAGAACGTGGTGAGCCAGTGGCCGCTCCACAGCCCGATTCCAAGCGGGAGCACGCCAAGCACGAATCCCGGAAGGGCGACAGCGAGCCGATAGGCTCGTGCCCGCGACGGAACGGTGCACCGCGCAAAGGGGGTAAGCGCTGTCCAGTGCATCCCAAAGCGAAGGTCCGCCCAGGAGGCTCTCCCCCAGAGATGACCAAGGCCATGGAGCCCCTCGTGGAGAAGGGTGCCGACTACAAACGCGGCCAGGAAGAGAAGGACCCCCCCCAGTTCGGCGGGAAATGGTTGACTGGGGACGCCCCAGAGTGAAAAATAGGGGCCCAGGGCGAGCAGCGCGATGGGGACGAGCAACACTACGCCGCGCAGTTGGGCCTGTGTGGGAGGAAGCACAGCGCGGGCAGGTCCGGCGGGCAGGGCGGCCCGTGACCCCGGGTGTGTGGCATTTTGGGAGGTGCAGCCCGGCATGGACGTAGTGTCATAAGTGAGTTCGCATGCAGAAAACGTGTAAGCCCTTCCCCCAAACTGCGTTCCTGAATCTGGACGTGACCGATAACTGGGTCCTGTATGACATTCAAAAACTGGAGGAGAGATACGACGAAACCAATTGAAACACGAGCGGACATTCCAGTTGGAGAAGCAGGCAGATATATTCATCTCTTCCGCGGCTCCAAGGGAATCATGGGACCTCTGCTTGGAAGTCCATGTACGACGCACATCGAATCTGGGCTTGACATACCAATGGGGCACTTCATCTCCTCCCGCCTGTCGCGTCCGGCCGGAGGCCAATCGGGATGCGCCGGAGCGCGCATCAGTCTTCTCCTGGCCGTCTGCATTGTTTTCCTGGGACTTGGCGCGAGTCCGGGTTGGGCGCAACTCGTCCCGACGGACGCGGATGTGGCGGGCGTGGCTGCCGGGGAGGTCCTTTGGGGCGATGTGGACGGCGATGGCGATCAGGACCTTCTCGTGGTCGGCAACGGCAGCGGCACCACAGAATCGGCCGACCCCACGGCCCGCCTCTACGAAAACCAGGGGGACGGCACCTTTACGGAGACGGAGACCGACTTGACGGGGGTATCGGCCGGGGCCGCTGCGTTTGCCGACTTCGACGACGATGGCGACCTGGACCTCATCATCACAGGGAATCAGGGCGGGTTTTCGGGGGACAATCTGCCGCAGAACTCGGCCACCCTCTACGAGAACGATGGAACGGGGTCGTTTACTCCGGTGAATGCTGGGATTGAGGGGGTCACCGTTGGGTCTGTGGACTGGGGCGACGTGGATGGGGACGGGGATCTTGACCTTGTGGTGACGGGAAATGTCGGCGGCTTTGGCGAACTAAATCCGCTTTGCCCGCCCATTTGTAACGATCCGGAGCCCTCCATCCGGATTTATGAAAACGAGGGGGATGGCACATTTTCGCAGATGGATGCCGGAATTTCCGAGGGAGTGGCTCTCGGGGCCTCCTCGTTCGGCGATTACGATGGCGATGGCGACCTCGACCTCGTGGTTTCAGGCGGGCAGGGGAGCATTGAGGATCCCGTGCCCTTCTCTGCGTTGTATGTTAACGACGGGACGGGCAGCTTTACGAGAGCAAATGCGGGGCTCACGGATCTGGCGGGCGGCGCTACAACCTGGGCAGACGTCGATGGCGATGGCGACCTCGACCTGCTCCTTGCGGGCCAAGATGCTCAGGAGGTTCCGCAGACGGAGTTGTACCTGACCGACGGGGAGAGCCTCTCACCGGAACCGAACGACCTCGTCGATGTGGCGGGGGGGCAAATCGCCGCCTCCGACGTGGACGAGGACGGGGACGTGGATCTCCTGGTCACGGGCCGGGACACCAGCGAAACTCCCCAGACCATCTTGTACCGCAATGATGGGACCGGCTCGTTTTCTACGGTCGAGGCCGATCTTGCGGCCGTTGAGGGGAGTGCGGCCGACTGGGGTCATTTGGGGCCGGAAGCCGACCCCGATCTCGCAGTGGTAGGGCGGGATGCCGATTCTGTCGCTACCGCCGCGGTCTACGAAAATCAGACGGATGAGCCTACGTGCCCGGCATCGTGGACGTTGCGGGTCACCATCACGGACGCCGATGGCAGGTCCGGGGTCTTGACGTTGGGGCAGGGGCCCACCGCTACAGCGGGACTGGACCCTTCCTGCAACGAGGTGGAACGGAGCCCTACGCCGCCAGCTGCGCCCTTCGATCTCCGCTTTGGCGACACGGACCTCCCCGGTGTCGACCTTGGGAAGGGGACGTTGCTGGACCTGCGTCCCGACGATGAAGCAACTGGCGAGCCGCTCGCCCTAGAGAACGCTCCGGCGGTGTGGAGGCTGGAGGTGGAATCAGAGGACGCCCCATGGACGGTCGCCTGGACGCCGGAGGTGTTTAGCGATTCGCTGGGGGGCACGCCGGCGTGGCTCGTCGATGCGGACACCGGAGGAGACGAACTGAAAGTGGATATGACGGCCACTGACACGGCCACCGTCTCGGGAGACGTCGGTCCCCTGGAAATTCGCCTTGACCCTCCTCTCACCCGAGAGATTCCGCTGGCGGACGGGTGGAACCTGTCGTCCATCCCCGTGGATGCCAGTGCCCCGTTCGGCGAACTCCTGCCGTCGTGTACGAGCGGCTTCTTCTATGCCCCCGATCAGGGTTACCAAGTCATCGAGAGTGACGCCGACGTGCCTCCGGGGCAGGGGGTCTTCGCGAACTGCACCGAAGGGACTGCCTCAGTTGAGGGGCGGACGCCGGATTCGACTCGAACGGACGTCCAAGACGGATGGAACCTCGTGGGGCCGTTCACGGCCCCAGTCGCGTCCGACGCGGTGGAAAGCAGTCCCCCCGGAATTGTGCAGACTCCCTTCTACGAGTTTGGGGCCGGCTATTCCACTGCAGATACCCTGCAGCCGGGGCAGGGATACTGGATAAAGGTTGCGCAGAATGGAACGCTCGACCTCTCTGGGGAGGCGGACGCGTCCGTTCCGTGGGCCGCAGCGCCGGAACCCACAGCCGGAGCCGACCCCGGAGTG
>JAWOAQ010000094.1:0-3663 GCA_046498495.1 Salinibacter sp.
GCGTGGTGGGGCAGGGGGGTGGGGGGGGGGGGGGGGGGGTGGGGCAGGAGCGGCTGGGGGCGAGGGGTGGGGGGCGGGTCCGAAGCCGAGAAGGGATGGATCGTCATCGTGATCGCAAAACGTCGAGAGGGCACCGAGGGGCGGGCGTTCAAAGTTCGGGCTCATTCCGGAGACGCTCCCGGATCCAGGACAGCCGGACGCGCTGGGTGTAGAGCACCCAAAACAGGCCGAGAAAGCCAATCACGGCGGGGTAAAACACCCAGCGCATTGACGGGGCAAGGTCCGTCTGGCTGAAGGCGGGGCTTCCCTCCCCGCCGGGGTGCAGGCTGGGCAACTGGCGGGGAAGAATATACAGCAGGAAGGGCATGGTGACCACGGCAAACAAGTTGTAGACGGCCGCCACGCGGCCCCGTGTATCCGGGTCGTCGACGCTGTCGCGCAGAACGAAATATCCACCGTAGATCAGGAGCAAGACCGCGGCCATGGACTGCTTCGGGTCGAAGTTCCACCACTGGCCGGTGCCAACGTACCACGTAAAGCGGGCCCACACCATACCCGTCACAATGCCCAGGAGGCCGAAGAGCAGCGCGAGCCAGGCGGCCTCACGGGCTCGCACGTCGCGCAGGCGATGGCCGGTCTGTAGGTAGCGAAACGAGTGGTACGCCGAGATCACGGTCCCCAGCATGAGAGCAAACCACATGGGGACGTGGAAATAGAGGTTGCGTGCCGACTGCTCCAGGATGTCGAGTTCGGGAATGCGCCCAAGAAGGCCCGCAACGATGACCCCCGAAAGGAGGGCCACCACAAGTGCCCGCACCGTGCGGTAGACGGTGGGGCGCACAAGCCGAGAGGAGCTGTTCATAGAAGGCAAGAGAACCAAAGTCCAGAAGGGGGAGAGCGGGCGCGGACTGAAATCCAGAGGAGATCAGGGGCCGAACGTATACGCCGCACTCATCACGAACGCGCTGTTTCGTATCGATACGTTATCCTCCGTGGCAATGTCCCGGAGTCCTGGATTATACCGGGCACTGAGGGATACGCTTCGTGAAGAAGAGAGTGAAAACTCGACCCCAGCCCCAACAACGGCCCCAAGGTCAGTCGTCGAAATCGATTCGTATGTGATCGACGTTCCGGAGTCGGTCGTGACGCCGGCGGTCAGTGAAACGCCGAGCGTGGGCCCTACGACAACGAACGGGCGGGCACGTCCGTCGTCACCAGGAACATGTGCTCTGAATAGGAGCGGCAGATCAATGTACGAGAAGCGAAACGTTCCCGAGCCGTCTCCGAGGACGCCGCCGGTCTGGGTCACGGAGGCCCCCCTCTGCACGTACGAGAGTTCCGGTTGAACGGCGAGCCATGGCTTCAGGGGCAGGTGGGCAACACCCCCAACATGGAAGCTGGTGCGGCGGCCAACGCGATACGCTCCGATCTCATTTTCAAAGAAGGCCTCCGTATCTCCTTTGAGAATGGAAAGGTTCATCCCGCCGCGGACCCCGAGCGTCACAGGTTGGCCCCGAGCCTCGCACGGGAGGAGCGTGCACGAAACGAGTGCGATGAGAAGTCCAGCAACGAGGGCCGGGGCGGAGGAAGAAAGAAGCCGCATAACGTCTTCGGCGCGTCGGGTGACACATGTGCTTCGTCGATCCTATTCACGGATTGCCCGGTCCCTTGATTCCGATTGGCATCACAGCAAAAGGGGGGCATGGAGGCCGTTGCGGCGGCCCGTTCGGGATCAGCCGCGGCCGGCGGGGGCAGATCACTCCTCCCATACGTAGTCGAAAAGGAGAGTCGCAGCGGAGAGGGAGGCGCCGACAAACCCGATCAGCGTGAGCAGTTCATCCTGGGCCTGCGCCCAGGGCAATCCTCGAATCGCCTTCCGGGTGGCCCCGACGCTCGCGATGAGGAGCGGTGTAAGGAGGGGAAGAAGAAGCACGGGGAGCAGGGCGCCCCGACGCGCCGCCTGGGCAACCAGGGCCCCAAGGAGCGTGGTGGCCACGGCAAGCCCCAACACGCCCAGGGCCAGCGCTGTCACAAGAAGCCCCGGCCGGGCCACGGACACGTCAAGCAGCAGCAGGAGGGCGCCTGTTGCGACAATCCCAAGGCTCCCGACCAACACCAGATTGAACAAGAGCTTTCCAGCAAATACCATGCTGGGGCGCGTGTTGAGCCGGAGCAGGACGTCGGTCCCCTGTCCTGTCTCGGCCCCAAAGGAGCGTCCCAGTCCCACCGCCGCTGCAAACAAAATGACCATCCACAGAAAGGCGGCCTGAATCCGCGTGGCGATGGGCTGCGGCCCTACGGCGAAGAGGATGAGAAGAAGAGCGCCGAGCGCGAACAGGAGAAGGGCATTGACGGCGTACCGCGTGCGGAGTTCAATCCGCACGTCCTTCTGAAAGACGGCCCAGGCCCCGGCAAGCCAATCCATGCAAAACCGAGTGTCAGTGAAAAGAGCCCGCCGCCCCGAACATAGCAACTGGCCCGTCGATTCGCTACCCGCGTACACTGCCTATCATCCTGTTGCCGTTCGTCGAATGACTGTTTCCGCGGACCGAATCGTTGGCGTTCTCCTGGGCACCGCCGTCGGGGATGCCCTGGGCATGCCCGTCGAGGGCCTCAGCCACCAAAACGTGCGGACCTATTATAAGGGCATCAAAGAATACCGCGACGATGATCAGCGGAGGGACCTGGAGGCAGGGCAGTGGACCGACGACACGCAGATGACGTTTGCCCTGGTCCGCGCGATGACCCGAGTCGAGACGCCCGATGCCTGGCCCGCCGCCGTGGCAGAGGAGTACGTGGCCCTCCGATCCGAGGCGCGCCGATGGGGATCCACCACGACGGCAGCGATTGACCGGCTGGCTGGTGGGATCGATCCGACCGAGGCGGGCGATGCGGAGCGGCCCACCGACGGCGCCGCCATGCGAGCGGCCCCGCTTGGCGTGTGGTGGGCCGTGACGGACGTCTCGCGGGCGCGAGCCTTTGAGGTCCTCCGCGCCGTACTGGGGGTAACGCACCAGCACCCCGTGGCGCTGACGGCCGGGTGGGGACAGGCGGCCGCGGTGCGATTTGCCCTCGGGCAGGCGCCCGATCCATTCGACCGGGCGGGCTTCTGGACGACCCTGCTGAACGCCACGACGGAGGCCGAAGAGCGCCTCGGCGCCGCCCCACGCGTGTCCAGCCGGCTCCGGGAGCTCGACGACCACCTTGACGCTTTTCCGTTGGATCTGCGGGACGCCTGCGACGGGGTGAGCGTACGGGCGGACGAGGCGTGGCCGTTCGCCTGCGCGATGGTGGCCCGGCGGCCCCACCTGCTCGAAAATACCCTTCTCTCCGGCATCAACGTCGGCGGGGATGCCGACACGACCGGGGCCATGATGGGGGCCCTGCTCGGCGGACTTCACGGGTGGGCGGCCGTTCCGGACGAGTGGCGCGAGGGATTGGAGGCCACCGACCGTCTCGAAAAGGAGGCGCACGCGTTCGTCAACGCCCTCCAATGAAGGCGCTGGACGCCCGGATGCGAACGGACGAGCCGGGCGACGTGGGGCATGCCCGTCGCAATCGCCTCCCCGGGCGATCCCTGGTGACGGTGAGCCGAAAGTCCATCCGCGGGCCGACGAACCGCCTGCCCCTGTTGTGACCACACGCCGGGTGACGCCCCGGATC
>JAWOAQ010000109.1:0-17650 GCA_046498495.1 Salinibacter sp.
CGACACGTGGGCAGGCTCGGAAGGACACATTGCCCCACCACGGAGCACCGAGGATCAGGGGAAACGATGTTCACCGATCAGGAGCACCTCCCACAACGTCGCCACCACCTCACTGGAGCTGCGGGGGCGCTCCTGCTCACCAATGGCGACGCCCACGCGGGGTGTCGATGCCTTTGGCGGCACGAAGACGCCGTACGGCAGGTTCTGGATGGGAAACGAGCTGTTGGGCGAAACGTCGAGGAACGAAGTGAGAGAAGCTTGAGCCATTGGGCGATCGGTCGTTGAAGTGGAAATGGATGGAGAGGGCAGCAGGACGTCGCCTGGGCCTGTGGAGGGGGCGGCATGACGAGTCGCCGTGACCGGGGCGCCGTTCGCACGCGGCCCAGGACGGCTAGAGCAGGTCGAGATCGCGGAGGTGGTCGATCGGTTCCTCGAAGCTGCAGCTGCCGAAAGAGAGGGCAAGATTCTCACGGGCGTGGCGGATGCCGTCGAGGGGGACGGACGCGTTGCGCCAGGCCAACCGCTCCTTTAGAAACTGAAAGTTAGACACGTCCTCGTCGCGCAGGATTGGAATGAGCTCGTCGGCGTCCAGCGCGTGTTCGCCGGCCAGGGCAGCGGCAGCGAAGATGTTCAGGAAGCCGTGCATCTCGGTGTCAAACCCATCGTCGTAGTGGCGGAGGGGATGGTGGAGGCCAGCGGTGGCCTTGAACGAAATGCCGGCGTCCCGGCAGGCCACGATGAGGGCCGCCACCTGCTTTACACTGGGAATGTCGTTTGGCTCAGCGCCGCCGCACCGAATTTTGAGGCCCAGGGGGGACCGGGCGGGCACGGCCTGCCGGCTGTTGTGCTCCGCAACGGCCGCGCAGAGGGGACGAAGACCGTCGATGCCATTCGCGACCGACACTTCGAAGGAAAAGTCGAGCTGCGCGGTCCCGTTGGCCACCACCCGTTGCTGAACGTCCTCGAAGAAGGACTGCAGGGGGGCCTCTGGGCGGCCTTCGAGCGAGGGGGGAAGCGGGACTTCCATCCCGTCCACCAACGCCTGTCCGCCGTGCTCCTCGTCGAAGGCGTCGATGACCTCCAGGTCGCGCCGAAGTGTACTGAGGAAGGTGGCAGGGTCCTCGCCACCTGTGCCGAGCACCGACAATCGGTACGGGTCGTCGGTCGAGAAGGAGCGGTGGAATGGAGAAAGGTCGGGGAGGCGACGGACCGGCAGGACGAATCGGGACAGCATCCAGGCCTCCGACTCCTCACGATAGCTGGCGTAGTTCTGAAGGGCCCGACGGAGCGACAGGTCGGCCGGGGGAAACAGGCCGGCGTAGTCAACGATCTGGTGCAACAGGGCCCGGAGGCTCGGCGGAACGGGGGTGTCGGAGGATACAGTCGACTCCATAGCGAGGAAGGGGCGTGGAGGGAAGGGCCGTGTCCCAACGGATGCGAGCGACGGACCGTGTAAGTAAGCGATTCCAGGCCCGAGTTACAACGGGGAACACCGTCGTCGCCCTGAGTTCACGAAGGCATGATGGAAACGATTTTGCATCGGCTGGTTTTGCCTTGTAGATTGCTCGCAGTCACTTTTGTGTTTGAACCGGGGGGCAGCGACCCGAACCCAACGTTGAGCGGCGGGCCCAAGTGCGCTGCCATGCCCACGCCCCACCGCGTACCCCCACGCATTTGACCTGTTTTTTAGGACTCACACGAACCTATGATGACGACACGACGACCACTGCTCGCCTCGCTTCTCGCCACCGCACTGGTGTTGGCCACCATGGCGGGCTGCTCGGGCGGAAATCCGTTCATGAGCACCGCCGAGAGTGCGATGGAGGATGAGAACTATGACCGGGCCCTGGCCAACATTGACTCGGCCCTGGTCCAGGATTCGGCCAACGTGGAGGCCTATCAGATGCGTGCGCAGGTCCTGCGGCAGATGTCCGATACCACCATGGATCCGGACGAGTATCGGGAGCTGTGGGTCCGCGCTCGTGAGGCCGAGGAGCAAGCCACCGAGTTTGATTCCGGCGTCCGGGACGACATCCAAGGGCGACGCCAACTTGCCTACTTCAATGAGTTTCAGCGGGGCGCCAATGCCTTCAACCGAGCGCAGGAAGAGGGAGACTCCACGGCCTTCCGCGTGGCAGCGTCCTCCTTTGGGGCTGCCGGGGCAACCTATCCAGACTCTGCGGCCACTCACCTGAATGAGGCCTACGCTCGCATTAACCTCGGCGAACGAGAAGGGTCCATCCCTGTCCTGGAGCGCTACATGGAGGCCGCCGATACCGCCGAGACGAACGCGTACGCAATTTTGGGACGCCTGTACATCTCGAACGATCAGGCTGACGAGGCAATCTCTCTCCTGGAGGATGGGACGGAGATGCACCCGGACGAGGATGAATTGCAGTCGCTCCTCCTGAATGCCTACCAGCAGTCCGGCGATACGGAGCGGGCCCTCGAGGCCTACCAGCAGCAGGTGGAGCAAGAGCCGGACAACGCGACCTTCCGGTACAACTACGGCTCGCTACTGCTCAGTGAGGACCGCCTCGCCGAGGCCATCGACCAACTCCAGGAGGCAGTGGACCTCGACTCGGACAATGCCAAGGCCCAATACAACCTGGGGGCGGCGTTCGTGAACCAAGCCGTGGCACTCAATGACAGCATCGCGACTATCGAGGACGACTTCCGAGAAGAAGACCGAGAGGCGACGGAGGAAGAGGCGCAACGAATGAAGAAGTTCGCCCAACAGCGCCAGCAGGCCTTCCAGAACGCCATTCCGCCCCTCGAACGAGCCCGCCAGTTGAGCGGCTCGGACGGTGAGTACCGTGAAGATGCGTGCCGCGCTCTCTTCCAGGCCTACGTGCAGACGGAGCGGTCGGAGCAGGCTGCCGACGTGGAACAGTGCGCGGGCTTTGAAGAAGGCCGGGCGGAAGAGATCCAGGAGGAACAAGAAGAAGCGCAGCAACAACAGGGCGGGGGCGGAAACTAACGTCGCCTCTGCGCCCGCTGCAGGTTGTTGAGCATTTGATTCCACCGCACAGAGCCCGGGCCCTCAAGGGTCCGGGCTTCTGTCGTTGAACCCAAAGGCCCGGCGCGCCTTTCTTGTGTCCCGTTCCCTTCGACTCATTTTTCCTTAGATCCCCGTCCGTTCACCATGCCTGACTCCTCTGTGTCGTCGACTGACTTCGACATTCCCTCCGGATTCGGCACGCGTGCCGTCCACGCGGGGCAGGAGCCGGACCCGTCCACCGGGGCTGTGATGACCCCGATCTACCAGAGTTCTACGTTTGCGCAGTCCGCGCCGGGGGAGCACAAGGGCTACGAATACGCCCGCGTCAGCAATCCCACGCGCACGGCGCTCGAGCAGAACCTGGCGGGGCTTGAAAATGCGGCGCACGGCGTGGCCTTCGCCTCTGGCGTGGCCGGCATCGACGCCATCCTGAAGGGCGGGCTGCGTCCTGGAGATCACGTCGTGGCGATGGATGATCTGTACGGGGGAACCTTTCGTCTCTTCAAGGAGGTCTTCGAGCCGTACGGCCTGGACTTTACGTTCGTCGACCTGACGGATCTTGACGCGGCAGCGGCGGCGTTTCGTCCGGAGACCGAACTGCTCTGGATTGAGACGCCCACCAATCCCCTCCTCCGCATCGCCGATATTGCGGCCCTCTGCGATCTTGCGGCGGGGAACGACGTGGACGTCGTCGTGGACAACACCTTTGCGTCCCCGTTCCTACAGCAGCCCCTCGCCCTGGGCGCTGATCTCGTTCTCCACTCTGCGACGAAGTACCTCGGCGGCCACTCCGACCTCATCCTCGGGGCCGTGTGTACCGATTCGGATGCGTGGGCGGAGACGCTTCGGTTCCAGGTGAAGAGTGCTGGCGCCTCGCCCGGGCCCATGGATTCGTTCCTTGCGCTCCGCGGCACCAAGACACTCCACCTCCGCATGGAGCGCCACTGCGACAATGCACGTCACCTCGCGGATGTCCTCGACCAGCATCCGAAGGTCGGGCGGGTCCGCTATCCGGGCCTTGCCTCTCACCCGGGCCACGACATCGCGGCGCGGCAGATGGAGGACTTCGGCGGCATGATTTCGTTCGAGCTGGCGGACGATGACATGGAGAAGGCCAAAAAGGTGCTGTCGGGCACCGACGTTTTTCTGCTCGCCGAAAGTCTGGGCGGCGTCGAGAGCCTGATCGAGCACCCTGCCTCCATGACGCATGCCTCCATTCCACCCGAGGAGCGCCGGGCCATCGGCCTGACGGATTCGCTCATCCGTCTATCGGTGGGCGTGGAGGACATTGACGACCTACGCACGGACCTTGAACGGGCGCTCGCGGCCGTATAGGGGGGCGGGACGGTCACCAGCCGATCGTGCCGGGGCCGCCCTTGAATGGCCCAACGATGTCGTCGGTGACCCAGCCGCCGTAGAAGTCGCCTTCCTGCGCCCGGGCTTCCTCATCGCCAACAAAGCAGGCGTCCATCTTGCTGGGATAGAACGCCACGTGATCCTGAAGGGCGGCGTACCGCTCGGTGGGATTGGGGTAGGCCCAGGCGGATGCGGGGGCCGACCGATCGCCCACCGTTACGGTATAATAGACTGCCCGGCCCTTGAATTCACACATCGAGGTGCGCTGGTCCCGCTCCAGGTGCTCGGTTGCTATGTCCCTGGGCGGCAGGTAGTAGACCGGTGGGTGGCTGGTTTCCAGCACGCGAAAGGCGTCGGTCGAGTCGGCAAGGGTTGTATTGTGAAACACCACCCGGATGCGCTGGTCGGCGTGCTCCAGGGCAGGGGGGCGCGGGTAGTCCCATACGGATTCCTGGCCGGGATCGGGCTCAATGCGGTCGGAGGGGGACGGCATAGGTGAAGGCGGGTTAGGCGTTTGTGGGGAGGCGCCATCGGGCGGCGAGGGCGGCGATTTCAGTGCGGAGGGGGCGGTCGTCTACAATCGGGTCTACGGACGGCATCCAGCTGGGGAACGCGGAGGCGGGCCCTTCGGCCCGGCCTGCGTCTCGAAGGTGCGTCAGCTGGGCGAGGCTGAGGCCAAGCACCGCCAGGATGGGGGCGAGGCGCTCGGTTTGTTTGTGGGCCGAGCGGGCTGCCAGGGCCCCCATCGATACGACGTCCTGGTTGTCGTTGTTGGTTGGGATGGAGGACGTGGCCGCCATTTCTGCGTTGTGGCGGAGTTCGGCCACGAGGGCCGTGGCGGTGAGTTGGGCGCCGGCCAGTCCGCTGGTGGGGCCCGGCTGCCAGGCCAGAAGGGGTGGGGCCCCGCCATTTTGGTCCGGCGACAGCAGCACGTCAATTTGCCGCTCCGCCAGGACGCCGACTTGTGTGAGGGCCTCGGTGAGGGCATCGGCGGCGAAGCCGACCTGCTGCGCCTGAAAGTTGCCGCCGTGAAGGGCGGCGGGCGCCTCGGGATCGATGATTGGGTTGTCGTTTGCTCCGTTCAGCTCCGTCTCGATCAGGGAGCGGGCGTAGGCCAGCTGGTCGCGGGCGGCCCCGAGCACCTGTGG
This sequence comes from Salinibacter sp., assembly GCA_046498495.1. Lineage (GTDB taxonomy): Bacteria > Bacteroidota > Rhodothermia > Rhodothermales > Salinibacteraceae > Salinibacter. The sequence continues at coordinate 5,506 of JAWOAQ010000109.1, forward strand.
GGCGCACCGCAACGAATACACTTCCTGCAGGGGGCGGCAGTCCTGTTCGGCGCTTCCGTTTCGGGTAGCCTCCGCACGGATGGCGGCGGCACTGTCTTCCTGTCCGGCATGGCCTCGGGCGGCGTGGAGTCGGGGCGCGAGGGCCTCAAGCGAGCATCCGAGCAGGCGGTACGCCCATCCGGTCAAGGCCTCGGCGCGCTCCAGCAGGCGGCGGCCTCGGGACAGGGCCAGCGCGGCGGTTCCTGTCGTAAACGACGTGCCGTTGACGAAACTTAGGGCATCGCGAGCGTCGAAGGAGACGGGGGAGAGATCGGCCGCTTGAAGCGCCGCATCGGCATTGAGGAGGGAGCCGTCGTCGTTCAGCAGATGTCCCTGGCCGGCGTAGGCGCGGGCCGCGTGAGCCAGGGGCGTGAGGTCGCCGCTGGCGCCGAGGGAGCCGATTTCGGGGACGGCGGGGGGAGGGGCGGCATCCAGAAGATCAGCGAGCGCGTGAACCGTGGACGGACGGGCACCCGAGTGGCCCTGGGCAAGTGACTGCAGACGGGCCAGGACCATGGCGCGGGCAACGTCGGGCGCGGCCCAGTTGCCGCTCCCGGTGCTCAAATGATCCAGGAGCTGATTGGCCTGAACCGACGGCTCTGGAGCGGCTGTTTGGTCGACAAGGGGGCCGAAACCCGTCGTGAGCCCATACACCTCGTCTCCCCGCTCACGAACCGCATCGAGGGCCCTGCGGGACCGGCGAAGGGCGTCGTCCGCGGCGCGTGTCACGTCGATGCGTGTGGACCGGTCGCGGGCGGCGCGGTCGACGCGTTCACACGAGAGATCCGTCTCAGGGCCGAGGGAGACGGTGAGGGAAGCCATGAGGGGGCGCCTATGGAGACGAGGGCGTTCGTGAGTGATACGCTTCGGCGAGCGATGCGCTCATGGCCGGGCGATCGACGGTGCCTTTCGGATGTGTTTGCCACGCCTCGGGCGGGAGGGTCGTGCACCACACGAGGCGGGAGCCGAGTGAGCCAAGCGTACTCCGGAGCGCCTGCAGGTCCGGCACGCTGGCAGAGGCGGCGTCCGTACAGAGGGCGACGGCCACGTTATCGCCATCCGGGGTAAAGAGAAGGGCATCCTGGAGGGCGTCGAATGTCGTTTTGAGGTCAGACTCCAGGGCGCCGGCCTGCACGAGACGTCCATTTGAGAGCTTAAAGGCAGCGTCCTTCCGTCCCCGGAAGATAAAGCCATCGTCCGTGCGCTCCACAAGGTCGCCGGTGTGAACGGTGCGAGTGGGGTCGGCACGGTTCAGCGCACCGTCGCGCCAGAAGCCTACACAGGCGTTTGGGCCTTCAAAGCACAGTTCTCCGTCGGGGGCCATCGTAACGCTGCACCCCACTGGGGTGCCGATGTAGTGGGCGCGCCACGTGCCTCGGGGGCCCAGGGTAATGCCGGGGGCGGCCTCAGTTTGCCCGTAGCCGGCCCGCAGGGCGGTGTTGGAGAGCTGCTCGGCGAGGGGAGCGGACACCGGGGCCCCGCCCACGATGCCGCCCTGAAGGTCGTGGAGGAGAGACCGGCCGTTGGCGGTTTCACAAAGGCGCTGAAAGGTGAGGGGCACCGCCGACAGGTGGGTAGTGCCCCAGGCCTTGCGGAGGGAGACGAGTCTCTCGGGATCGCGTCCCCTGTCGGGGTCCCGAATCAGCTCCGCCCCGGAGAGCAGGGCGGGGAGCAGGTCGAGCACGAGGCCGAAGCAATGCGACCAGGGAAGCACCGACAGCACCCGGGCGTTGCGGAGGGCAAAGTGGGGCAGGTGGCTCGCGAGGACCGAAAGGACGTTTCGGTCCGAAAGAGCAACCCAGCGGCCGTGGTGGGTCCCGGAGGTGCGGAGAAGAAACCGGACGTCTGGAGCGCGCTCAGCTTGGAGGGGCCGGAGCGAATCAGGCGTCGATCGAGGGCCCGCGTACTCGTCGGAGGCCCAGGCATGAGGCCCGCCGTCCGGCGTCACGGCTGCGCGGGCATCGAGGGGGGCGAGCAGGGAGGGGGCGTCGGTGTCAGGCGGCGCGGGCACCACCGTCAGTTGCTCCCAGAGAGCCGCCACGAGGACCTGAACAAAGGCAGTAGAGGGAGGCAGCCCAATCACGAGGCGATCGCCCGGACGCAGGTCGTGGGCGCGGAAGGCCTCAACCCAGAGGCGGGAGCCGGTCCAGAGGGACGCGGCGGGTGTAATGGTGTCGTTTGCGATGAGGGCGGGCAGCGGCTCGTCGCACAGCCGGTTGTGGAGAAGGTCGTGCCACGGATTGGGAACCGACGCCACGGGGGAGGTACCGTGGGCCGGGCACCGGTCGAGGGCGGCCTGTACGGCGGCGACCGATGCAGGACTCTCCGCCGTGTGGGGCAAGCCGCTCGACTCCGACGAGTCCGGGGTGCCGTTCGTCCGCATTCCGGGGGCTCAAGGCATGGTGAGAAAGCAGTTCGAGGGCGGGCCGGCTAGTACTTCTGAACCAAAATCCAGTTGTTGCCCGCTGCGTCACGGTGCAGAAGCACGTCCACGAGCGTTGGACGCATCTTGTACGTATAGGTGTAGGTGAACGTCTCGTGTAGGTCGCCTCGGCGTACCCCCTCTTTGAAACGCCCCCAAAAGAGCCGATTATTCGTGCAGGGGGCGACCTGTGTAAAGAAGTTTCGGTCGACGGCATCGTCGGGCGAGACGCCACTCAACTCGGACTCGTACTCGTTGAAAAACTGCACCACACCCTCGTCGTCGATTTGGATGATGCCGAACGACGCATTGTTGAGTTGCTCCTCGGTGGCGTGCCGAAGCTTTTCTCCGAGGTCCTCATCCTCGAAGTGCAACTCGTCTACGGTCGGGGCCTCGCCGGCGCCATCCGTGGCGCCGGAAGCGTCCGAGTCAAGAACCGAGGCGTCGTCGGAGTGGGCGTCGTCAGACACGAGTCAAAAGGGGGTGGTGAAGGGACCGAAAGGGGAACGTCTGCTAAGTAGGCCGAAAGAGGATCCAGCAAACAGAGCGGTTCGGCGGGCAGTACAGTTGCACAAGCAAGGTTGTGGCGGTGTCCGTGCCGGTGTGAGCATACAGCACCCGAGTGTCGCGGGGGCCCTCCGTCAGCAAGTCATCGAAGGCGTCGGTAGAGCGGGGGGCGGCGTGGGCAAACGGAGTGCCCACAAGGTCCTCAACCCGGCTGGCCGAAAGGTCGGGCCACTCGAGGGCTTCGGTGTTGGCCCGGCAGATGACGCCGTCCGTGTCTATGCAAAGTGCACCCACCGGAACGTCCTCGAGGGCATCGGGGTCCATGTCGTCGAGCCGGTGGAGCGTCTCGGGAGAAAGAAGCGGCTCACCGGCAGGATGCTGTTGGCGCTCCGTGTACAGGTCTACCAGCTGCTCGTCCATGCTATTGATCAGGGCGAGGGCATGGTCGAGGGTGTGCAGGCCATGGTCCGCCAGCCGATCCTGTTGCTCGTACAACGCCTCCAGTTGACGCTGCATGCTGCGGAGCATCTCCAGGGTCGTCTCGGAATCCGACAGGTCAGCATCCACGAGCCGCTTCCGGTCCGAATACAGTTCATTGAGTTGCTGCGAGAGGCTACGGACCATGGCAACGATCGCATCGGGGTCCGACACGCCCAGTTCCGACTGCAGGCGCGTGCTATGGTTGTTAGAAGGTCCGTTTGATTTTGCCACGGGGGGCGCGTCGGCGTCGGCGTCCCGCTCGGCGTACAGGACGTTCAGCTGCTCGGCGAGCTGCTCAACCATCGTTATGACTGCGTCGATGGAGGGGACCCCCAGGGTGCGGCACACCTTCTCCTCGCGGGCCAGGTGACTGTGAAGCTGCTCGTAAGTGTCTTGGGTATCCGGGGACCCATGGGGCTGGGCCGCACTCTGGTGTGCGGCGGTCTTCTCGTCGTAGAGGACCGAGAGTTGCTCCTCCATGTTCTCGATGGCCTGGAGAGCATCGGGGAGACGCCGAAAGTTGGAGTGCGACAGGGCGTTTTGGGCCTCTTGAAGTTCCTGCACATGCGGCAGGACGTCCTCTGGGTCCGACACAGAAAACAGCTCCATGAGATCGTTCCAGCGGTCCCGGTACCAGGAGGGGTCGTGCGGGTCGGATGACTCGGGCATTGCAGAAACAATACTGGGGACAGGCAGCCCCCGGCAGGAGGGGGCAAAATCAGTGATGATAGCGCAAAACAAATCATGCGAGCCGGAAATCCGTTCCCCCCGGGATTCCGAATTGCCCATCCGTTACAACGAGGGTGGGGGACGACGGGTCATGAGGCCCCGTTACGGTCGCCAATGAGGGTTTGGAGCTCGGTCTTAAAGCGATCGGCAAGGGCCTGTGCCTTGTCCTCTGTCGGAGCTTCCGTGTAGACGCGAAGGATCGGTTCGGTATTTGAAGGACGCACGTGGACCCAGGAGTCGGAGAATCGAATCTTGAGGCCGTCGAGGGAGGACTGGTCGTCGTCCGGGTATTGTTCGCCGAGGGCGCGCAGCAGACGCTCCGGGGCGAGGTCCGGGAGCGGCAATTGGTCCTTTGCCATGGCGTAGTGCGGAAGGGCATCGTGCAGGGTGCTCAGGGGCTGGCCCGTTTCGGCGAGATGCTGGAGGAGGAGGGCCGTGCCCACCAGGGCATCGCGGCCGTAGTGTAGATCGGGGAGGATCACGCCGCCGTTGCCCTCCCCGCCAAGAACGGCACCGACGGCTTTCATGCGCTGCACCACATTGATTTCCCCGACGGCGGAGCGGTGGACGGTCTGGTTATGGCGAGCCGCCACGTCGTCGATGGCGCGAGAGGACGAGAGGTTGGTAACAAAGGGCCCCTGGCGATGGCCCCATAGAAAGTCGGCCGCCAGCACCTGGGTGAGTTCTTCGAGCACAAACCGGCCGCGGTCATCGACCACGGCGAGGCGGTCGGCGTCGGGGTCGACCGCCAGGCCCAGGTCGGCCCCGACCTCCGGCACCAAGTCTGCCAGGGCCGTGAGATGGGCGGGGCGGGGCTCGGCCGGATGCGCAAAACGGCCGGTCGGCTCGCAGTTTAGGCAGTGAATATTCTCTTCGGCCACGCCCAGCCGATGGAGGAGGCGGGGAAGGGCCTCGCCCCCGACCGAGTTCACCCCGTCTACGGCGACGGTCAGGTTCTGGCGTGCGATGCGAGGGGGGTCGATGAGGTCAAGCCCAAGGATGGCGTCAATGTGAGGGCCTAGTGCGCTTTTCCTGGCGTACGCGCCCATCTGGTCGTGCTGGACTGGGGCGGCGGCGCCGTCCTCTGCCCTGTCGATTACGGCTTGACCTTGCTTGGGGGTGAGGAATTCGCCGTGCTCATTCAAGAGCTTGAGGGCGTTCCATTCCTCGGGGTTGTGGGAGGCGGAGAGAATGATGCCACCGGCAGCTTCCTCGAAGAGAACCGCCATCTCGACGGTTGGGGTGGGCACCGGTCCCACATCGATCACGTCGCATCCCATGCCACGGAGAGTGCCAGTGACGATCTGGCTACAGGCATCGCCCGTGGTCCGGGCGTCTCGTCCCACCACGACGACCGGAGCGCGACCGGCATTCTGGGCGCGTTGCCGGCACCAAGTGCCGTAGGCGCCTGCGTACCGCACCAGCACGGAAGGATCGAGGCCGTCCCCCACAATGCCGCGAATGCCGGAAATCGAGGCGATAAGCGTACCGGAAGAAGGCATGGAGGAACGGATCTTGACATTGGGCGCGAAAGGGCTTCCCGGAGGGGGCGTCGCAGGGTAGCGCAGGTCGCTCAAATGGTTCCGTTCGCGGCCTCTTAATGGAACCGAGAAGGCCCCCTGCCGTGCCAAAATTCAGGAGAAAAACAATCCTGCTCACACGCCCCCTTGCGGCGCATGGCATCTTCCAACGAGGTCCATTCGACGACGGACTGGCGGTGGCGCCGCCGATTTTCGGTGCTTACGGTCCTTACCACCGTACTCTTAATTTGCTGGGGTGGGGTTGTGACCAGTATTGGTGCTGGTATGGCCTTTCCCGACTGGCCGACCTCTCTCGGGTCGTACAACCTCATCAACCCCGTCGACGAGTGGTGGGCGGTGCCGGCGTACCTGGCCGAGCACGGACACCGCCTCGTGGCAAGTCTGGTGGGCATGCTCACCGTCGTTCTGGCAGTGTGGACTTGGTGGGCCGACCCGCGCCGCTGGATGCGATGGCTCGGTGTGGGGGCTGTGGTGCTGGTGGTTGTGCAGGGCGTCCTGGGGGGGCTCCGGGTGGTATGGGTATCCCTTGACCTGGCGACGGTGCACGCCTCCGTGGCGCAACTCTTCTTCGCGCTTCTTGTGGCGATGACCCTGTTTACGACAGAGACGTGGCGCACCGGTCGCGGAATCACGTCCGACACGGCAGCGTCGCGACGCCTGCGGTGGTTGGCCTACGCGACGACAGGGGGAATCTACCTTCAGATTGTTCTCGGGGCCGTATTGCGACACGCTGGAGGCGGGGTCGCGCCCGGATTTACAGCCATTCACGTGACGGGGGCATTCGTTGTCGTGGGGCTTGTGGGGGCTACATTCATGGTCGCGGAGAAGCACTTTGACGCCAATCCTGTTGTGCGACGAGCGGCCTGGGGACTCCTGGGGGCCATGGGGGTGCAGTTTGCCCTGGGGCTCGCGGCCCTGATCGTCATGCTCTATGAGCAAACCCAAACAGGACTTGCCCTGGCCCCGGTGCTCCTAACAGTAGCACACCTAGTCGTGGGAGCCCTGTTGTTTGGGGCATCGATTATTACGACGCTGTTAGTGGCCCGGCCGTCGCTCGTGGAATCGTCTGACGGTCGGGCCCGTTCGACCTCCCCTGAGCCGGTCCTCGTAAAGTCACAGTAGGTCTGGCCCTCGCTCGCTCCTTTTTGCTCAAACCTGTCCTCATGCCGAAGGCCCCCAACCGATCCTCGTCGGATCCCCCGGCCGCGGTGTCCGTGGTGCGGGAGGCCCAGGGCGTTCGGCCGGCGTCGCGATCCGTGACGGCGGTGCTCCGGGATTACCTGGAGATGGCGAAGCCAGAAATCTCATCCGTCGTGACCCTGTCGGCTTTTGCGGGCTTTCTTGTCGGCTCGCCCACCGGCCTGGATGGATGGACGCTGCTCTGGACGATGATCGGGGTGGCGCTGTGCGCTGGCGGTGTGGGCATGCTCAATCACGTTTTGGAGCGTCGGTACGATGCGCAGATGAAACGAACGGCGGCTCGCCCGCTCCCTGCCGGCCGGGTCCGATCGTCTCGTGCCCGTACAGTTGGGGTGCTCATGGTGTGCGCGTCGGTGGGCCTGTTGTGTCCGCTCGTAAACGTCATCACAGCAGTCATTGCGGCGGCCACGGCCGCCCTGTATCTCTTCGTGTACACCCCGCTGAAACGCATCACGAAGTGGAATACCCTGATTGGCACCGTGCCGGGGGCACTGCCGGCGCTCGGCGGGTACACCGCCGCCACCGGGTCGCTGGGGGCAGGCGGCTGGGCGGTGTTCGGGGTGCTGGCATGCTGGCAAATGCCCCACTTCCTGTCGCTGGCCTGGATGTATCGCAAGGACTACGCCCGTGGGGACTACGCGATGTTGCCGGTCGTTGAGCCGGAGGGGGACTCGACGGCCCGCCAAACCGTAGGGTTCTGCGCCCTCCTCCTTCCGCTGAGCGTTACCCCCACGCTGGTTGGGGCAGCCGGATGGCTTTACGGAATCGGGATTGTGCCGATCGGCCTCTGGTTTCTATGGACGACGCTCGTGTTTTACCGCGAGCGAACCGGCAAGAACGCCCGTCGCGTCCTGAAGGCCTCCGTGCTGTACGTTCCGGTGCTCACGGCTCTCCTGCTCGCCGACTGGTGGCTCTAACCCGAGGCCCCTGAGGGGTCGGGAGCGTCCTCCGTTGCCTCAATCTGTAACTTCATCGCCCTGTTCTATGGCCCGCCCTGCCGTCGACATTCGGGGAATTACGCACCGCTATGGGGCGCAGACCGCCCTCCAAGACGTGAGTCTGGACGTGGGCCCGGGTGCGATCTATGGCCTTTTGGGACCGAATGGTAGTGGGAAGACGACGCTCTTTCGCATTCTCTCTACCCTGATGCCGCCGACAGAGGGGACAGCCCGGATCTTTGGGATGGACCCAACCGCCCAGCCCGATGCAGTGCGCCGGCAGCTCGGGGTGGTGTTCCAGGACGAGGCCCTGGACGGGGCGCTGACGGTCCGGGAAAACCTGCGATTTCAAGGGGCGCTTTATCGCCTACACGGGGCCGAACTCCGCGAACGGATTGGCGATCTGCTTGCCCGCTTTGATGTGGCCGATCGGGCGGACGATCCGGTTGACGATTTGTCCGGTGGGCTCCGGCGACGGGTCGATCTGGCGCGTGGCCTGCTCCACCGTCCGCGCCTGCTCCTCCTCGACGAACCAACAACGGGGCTCGATCCAGCCGCCCGCCGGTCGTTCTGGTCGGCCCTGCGCCGGCTGCAGGAGGCTGAGGGCACCACCCTTCTCATGGCCACCCACCTGATGGAGGAGGCCGAACGCTGCGACCGGGTCGGAATCCTATCGGAAGGCGCACTTGTGGCGGACGGCGAGCCGGCGACCCTGAAGGCAGAACTGGGCAGCGAGACGCTCTGGCTCGAAACTGAGCATCCCCCGGCCCTGCGCGACCGCATCGAAGCGCAGTTTGGGGTGCCAACTCGCATCGTGGGGCGCCAGGTACAGGTGGCCCCGTCCGACCCCCCCGCGTTCCTGGCCGCCCTCTATAAGGCCTTTGGGCCCGATATTCAGCGGGCCACCATTCGGCCTCCGACCCTCGAAGACGTGTTTATGGTGCACGCCGGTACCCCGCCCGCAAAGGACCAAGAACGCGTCCTCGCCCACCACGGGTCAGATGAAAGCCGCCTCTGATCTCTCGTGGGGATGGGAGCAACTGTGTGAGGCGTCGCGCTCTACGTTTCCACTCCGAATTGATCGGCTCAAATCCGCATCGCGATGCACCTTCTCCGTACCATTGGGGCCCTCACGGGGCGCGAAATTCTGAAGTTTGTGCGTGACCGGAGTCGTGTGTTGGGGGCGGTGGCCCAGCCGCTTGCCCTTTGGCTGCTGCTGGGGTTGGGGTTTCAGGGGACATTTCAGGTGCCGGGCGGTGGCGCTGGGGACGGCGGATACGTCGAGTTCCTGTTTCCCGGCATTCTGGCACTCGTCCTGCTCTTTACGGCCATCTTTTCGACCATTTCGATCGTTGAGGAGCGCTCGTCTGGATTCCTCCAGGCCGTTCTCATTGCGCCCACCTCCCGTATCGGGCTCGTGCTGGGCAATGCCCTGGGCGGCACTGTGCTGGCCACCGGGCAGGCGCTGTTATTTTTGTTCGCGCTCCCGCTGCTTAACGTGACCCTGACACTCGGCGGACTTGCCCTGCTGGCGGCCATCTGTCTGCTGACTGGACTCGCCTTCACGGCTCTCGGCTTTGCCATTGCCTGGCGCATGGACACCACCCGAGGCTTTCACGCCGTGATGAATCTCGTGCTGCTGCCCCTCTGGTTTTTGTCCGGGGCCATGTTTCCGGTCGAGGGGGCCGCACCTGTCCTTCAGGGCCTCGTCTGGGCCAATCCGGTCTCCTACGCCGTGAGCGGCCTGCGCCATGGGCTCTACGAGGGAGCGACCATGACTCTGGCGGGGCCCATCGTATCGTTGGTCGTCACCGCCGGCTTTGCGATGCTCATGATTGCCCTCGCCGTGTGGCAGGTCAAGCAGCCCTTTGTGCGGACGTAACTCATTGCGGAGGCGGCTCGTATCCCTCGCCCGCATGTCTTGAACCGGCGCGACGGGCCCATGTCCATTCTTGAATACCTCACCGTCCTCGTGTCCATCGTGGTCGGGTTGGGGATTACCGACCTTGCAGAGAGCGTCCGCTATCTCATTCACCCGGACCAGTCGGTGCGGTGGCACTGGATTCCCCTCACGTGGAGCATTGCCGCTTTGCTGATGGTGGTCGCGTGCTGGTGGGGCTTCTTCGACTTTCTGCAGGCAAAGGTGTGGCGAAGTCCTGTTGCCTTCCTGGTCGTTCTGTTCACGGCGCTGAGCCTTTACTTTCTCTGTGCCTTTGCGCTGCCGGACTTGGACTGGAAGGACGATGCGCTCTCGTTTCCTCCGGAGGGCGACGAGCACATCGACCTGAAGGCCTTTTATTTTTCAACGTCGCATCGTCAGCTTTTTTTTGGGACGGCCGTTGCGTTTATCGTGCTGTTCACCACAGTGGCCCACGTTCAGCACAACGCTGGGCAAGGGGGGATTGGGCGCACGGCCTGGGCCATCGTACGGACCAGTTTTCCGTTCGTGGCGACGTACGGCGTGCTCATGACAACCGAACGGCGCTGGGTGCACGCGCTCCTGACCATCGTTGGGCTCGCGCTCGCCGTTTCGCTGCTCTTTGCCCTAACCCCGATGCTTACGCAAGAGGGCTAACTGCAAGAGGGCCAATAAGAGGCCGGGGCCGGACACCAGCGTGAAACGTCCGACGAGCGTCCGGCGTTCGCTCTTGTGATATGCCAACACCTACAACTGCCTCCCATACGGTCGGCACCGCGGCAGACTGCGTGGACCTCAAAACCATGGACCGCGCGGCCTTGCGTGAATTTGTGGCCGAGCACGGCGCGCCCCGCTACCGGGGCGATCAGCTTTTCCACTGGATCTACGGGAAAGGGGTCTCCGACTTCGATCGGATGTCGAACCTCCCCAAGCGGATGCGACGCGGCCTGCAGCGCGACGCAACGGTTGAGGACATCGACATCGTCGACCAGCAGCAGGCGGCCGATGCAACCGTGAAGGTCCTCTTTCGGCTGCCATCGGGGCGCAAAGCGGAAACCGTACTCATCCCGGCGATCGACGAGCGGGGAGAGGCGCGCCGGCTCACGGTGTGCGTATCGAGCGAGGTGGGCTGCGCGATGGGGTGTGAGTTCTGTGCCACCGGCATCATGGGCTTCCGCGAAAACCTGACGCCCGGCGCCATCTTCGATCAGGTGTGGCACATGAACGAGGTGGCCCACGAGCGCTTCGGGCGGCCCGTGACGAACGTCGTGTTCATGGGCATGGGCGAGCCGCTTCTTAACTACGACGCGGTGCTCGACAGCATCGACATCCTCACGGACGAGGACAGCCTCAACCTCTCGGCGCAGAAGATTACGGTCTCCACCGTGGGCCTCGCCCGCCGCATCAAGGACCTGGCCGACGATCAGCTTCGCACCAACCTGGCCGTGTCGCTCCACGCGCCGGACAACGAGACGCGCAGCAGCATCATGCCGGTGAACGAGGCGGAAAAGACGAGCCTCCCGGCGCTCAAGGAGGCGCTCCAGTACTACTCCCGAAAGACCGGCCGCCAGATCACGTACGAGTACTGCCTCTTCAAGGGCGTCAACGACAGCGAAGCGGACGCGCGCAATCTCGCCGACATCACGCGCTGGGCGCCGAGCAAGGTCAACCTGCTGATGTACAACCCGGTTGAGGGACTCAACTTTGAGCGTACGTCCGAGGCGCAGCTCGATCGGTTCGTTAACGTGCTCGTGCAGGAGGGCGTGACCGTCACCGTGCGTCGGAGCCGGGGGCAGGATATCGACGCGGCCTGTGGGCAACTGGCGAATGACGAGGAAGGTGGGTAGAGGGTCGAGAATCGAAGATCGAGTTCGGGGGAGCAAATGCGATTCTCGATTCTCGATCTTCAATAAGCACCGTTCTATGCATGTCCATTTCGTTCAGAGTCGCTTCTTCCTATGGCTTTCTCCACCTCCAACGCTCCCGACTGGATCACCCGTCTCGTCCAGGGCCTGCTCGGCATCCTTGGCTTCTACGCCGCCGTTCGGTTCCTCCCGCGCGTACTGAAGAGCATGACGCGCCGCTTTCTCTTCGGCCTCATCGGCGAGATCCTGCTGGTGGCTGTGGGTCTCTTCCTCACCCGCCGCGCCACCGACAGCCCGTCCCGCAACGGCACACCCCCTCCTGAAGTGAAAAGTCGAAAAGAACAGCGTTGAAGACAGGCTGACTCGTGCTCCCCTGGGTACACTCCTCATGACTCGTGACTCATAACTCATGACTCATCTCGAATGGGGACAGCCTGTCTGGGGATTTGCCATACTCGTCATGATCCGTAGCAGCCATGTTTGAGGAATCGAGCTTCCGATCCGAG
>JAWOAQ010000185.1:0-13349 GCA_046498495.1 Salinibacter sp.
TCCGACGAAATAAACGTGATACGGTCTATTCCCGCGGATGCGGGGCTACCCAGGAGGAACTGGAGGCGGAGCATGACGGGTGGGGTCTATCCCCGCGGATGCGGGGCTACCCCTGCGCTACTTTGTCGCACAGGGACAAATCATCGTACAGAATGACAGGACGAGAGGGGAAATGCAAGCCGTGCTACCGGCGTGGTCTTATTTCGTCTCCAGGGTCGTATGTCGTCGGGAGCTTTTCGATGGGGTGACCGGTTAGCTTCCTCTACTTCTCCCACAAGTGACTGCATGGTTATGTCCACGGCGAGCAGGCCAGGATCATCCGACGGCGCAGAGGACCCAAACGACGGTCGACCGCCGTTTTTCGCCCGCGTGAACGCACGCCTGAGTCAAGTCCGGGAACAAGTTCGTGCGCGTCGGCTCGATCGGATCGATCCCGAGTATGTCGAGGAGGGGGCACGGCGGGTCACGGACACAGACCTTGACACGGTCGTGGAGCGGGCCGAGACGATTGAGCGACGGTTTCGGGGCGATGGCCCGCTGGGCCGGCTCGTGGAGGATGGCCGTCTGCTCCTAAACCTGGTCCGCGATGCCCGCCGCGGCGGTTATCGTGAGGTGCCGGTCTGGACCCTCAGCGCCGCGGGGTTCGCGCTCCTGTACGTCCTCAACCCGTTCGATCTGATTCCTGACGCCCTGCCCGTCCTCGGCCTCGTCGATGACGCGGCGGTGGTATCCGCCTGCCTTGCCCTAATTGAGCAGGACCTCTACGCCTACCGTGCGTGGCGCCGGACGCGTCCCTCGGGGGCATCGTTGAGCCAAGGCGGTGGCCCCGCCGTCGAGGAAAACACAGCTGGATAACACCACCGAGCACGCTGTTGCTTCTGCTGTCCGCCCCGCGGGCAGTGAATAGAGCCCCCTAAAACTGCTTGTCGCGATGCCCGGCAGCTTGGACCCGATTCTGGAGCCGCAGAAGCGGCAGACCTACGAGGAAGAACTTGCCAATGCCATCACCCACGGCGTGGGCCTCGTGCTCAGCGTTGTCGGCTGGATTGGGCTGCTCCTGCTTGCGGGGCTCGCGGGGGACGGATGGGACCTGGCCGCGTCCGCGGTCTTTGGGGGCACCCTGGTGTTGCTCTATGGCACCTCCACCGCCTACCACAGTGTCCGATCGCCTCGGACCAAACGGACGCTCCGGGTGCTGGACCATGTCGCAATCTTCCTGCTTATTGCCGGCACCTACACCCCCTTTACGACGCTGTTGATGCGCGATGGATGGGGCTGGACGCTCCTGGCGGTTGTGTGGGGGCTGGCCTTGGCCGGGCTATTGTTTAAGCTCTTCTCGAAGCACCGGTACCACCCGGCCGCCACGTCGCTCTATCTTCTGATGGGCTGGTTGGGGATTTTTTTCGTGGATCCGATGACCGCGGCGCTCCCCATCGGCGGGCTGCTGCTCGTGGGCGCGGGTGGTCTCGCCTACACGGTTGGCGTCATCTTCTACGGGTGGCACTCGCTCCGCTACGGGCACGCCATCTGGCACGTGTTCGTCCTGGTGGGCAGCATTTGCCACTACTTTGCCGTGGCGTTCTACGTGCTCTGAGATCCTAAAGCGGAACGGTGCCGAGCTCCGCACCGAGGTCGGTGTGCGGGAAGATCTGTCGGGCGCGGCGGAGGTCCGCACTTTTGTCCCCGGGGGGGAGGTGAACGAGCAGCAGCCGGTCGACCCCGGCCCGATCGGCTACCTGCGCGGCCTCCGCGGCGGTCGAATGATTTTCTGAGGGGCCTCCGTTGGCTTCGTGGACGAGGAGGTCGGCCCCCTCAGCAAGCTCCACGACGCGTTCGGCGGGGCCGGACGTGTCGCACGAGTAGGCCAGGACGCGGCCCGTCGGGCCGTGCGCAAAGCGGAGGCCGACGTTCGGGGTGTCGCCGTGGGGAACGGGCGTTCCCGTAACCGTCCAGGCGCCCTCATGCCACATCGTTGTCTCCGGCTCGTGCTCCACCGTGCGCCAGTCGATGGGCGGAAGGCCCTCCCAGTCGCGGTGGACCGGCGCAAAGGCCTCCCACGAGCGGCGGGCCTGGGCCAGCGCCGCCTCGATACCGACCACGGGCAGCGCGCGGTCGCGCCCGTCGAGCCACACCTTTTCCATGAGGAGCGGAAAGCCGCTGACGTGGTCCATGTGGGCGTGGGTGATGATGAGCCCGGTCAGGCTATCGATCGACGGGCCGCACTGCTGAAGGCGCTGGAGGGCATCGCCGCCGCAGTCGACGAGCAGGGTCTGGGGCGAGGCCGGGTCGTCCGTGACCGCGAGCATGGTGGTGGTCCGATGCGGGTCGCTAATGGCGGCGCCGGTGCCAAGGAAGTGAACTGAGGGCATGGGGGGAAGGCAGTGTGCGAAGATCTGGATGCAAATGATACATCCCGAACTTAGGCCGTCCGACCGGCAAGCATCGACGGTCCGCGCGGCCTACCGGGTGCGCTTAATGGCAAATTCAGTAAGGCCCATGAGAGAGGCTTGGGCGTCGGAGGACGGAAGGGGGGCAAGGAGGGAGATTGCTTTCTCCGCCAGGGCCTCCATCCGCTCCCGGGCATACGCAATGCCGTCGTGCTCCGCGACGAAGGCGGCCACCTCCTGAAGATCCTCGTGGTTTTTGTCCTCACGGTCGACGATTTTGAGGATCCGCTTCCGCTCACGGCGGCCGGCTTCCCGGAGGGCCACAATTAGGGGAAGGGTCATCTTTTTCTCCTGCAGATCGATCCCAATGGGCTTTCCCGAGTCTTGCTCACTGTAGTCAAACAGGTCGTCGCGAATCTGGAAGGCCAGGCCCAGCGTCTCCCCGAAGCGATCCATGCGCTCGATGAGCGCCTCGTCGTCGGTGACGCTGACCGCCCCGCTCTTGGTGCAGGCGGAAATCAGGGAGGCGGTTTTGTCGGAGATGATGCGGAAGTAGGTGTCCTCGTCGATGTCCAGCAGGCGCGATTTTTCGATTTGTAGAAGCTCCCCTTCGCTCATCCGGCGCACGGCATCGGAGAGGGTGTGGAGCACGGTGTAGTCATTGTGGTCGAGCGACAGGAGCAGGCCGCGGCTGAGGAGGAAGTCGCCCATCAGCACGGCGATTTTGTTTTTCCAGAGGGCGTTGATAGAGAAGACGCTCCGGCGCTGCTCCGCGTCGTCGACCACGTCGTCGTGCACGAGGGTGGCGGTGTGCAGGAGCTCGACGAGGGCGGCGGCGCGGTGCGTCATGTCGGTGGCGGCCCCGCCGCAGGCCTTGGCCGCGAGGAGAACGAGGAGGGGACGAATGCGCTTGCCTTTCTGCCAGAGGACGTACTGCGTAATCTTATCCAGGAGCGTGTGGTCGGCCCGCATGGCCTCGCGGAAGTAGGTCTGGAAGGCCTCCAGGTCGTCCTCGACCGGCACGCGAATGTCGTCCAGCGTGGTGGGGATGGGGCGGTCGATCCCCGGAGCCTCGGCCTCCCCATTTGAGGACACCGGGGGGATCTCCGGAGTCGGGTCGTCGGACGCGGGCGCGGACACGTCGGCCATCGCGTTTTCAGTTGTGATTGAAAAGAGTCTACCCCGGGTACGATGGCCTCCCGGAAAAGGTTTGTCGCGCCGTCCACACTGAGCGCGGGGCGTCATCCAAAGCGGTAGGCGCGGCGGCGGAGCAGGAAGAGGAAGAACGGGACGCCACAGAGGGCCGTCAGGACGCCCACGGGGACCTCCTGGGCTGGCAGGATCGTGCGGGCCGCCAGGTCGGTCCCGCAAAGAAAGATCGCGCCAACCACAAAGCTCAGCGGCACGAGCCGGCGATGGGGAACGCCAACCACCAGGCGCACGGCGTGAGGAACGATGAGCCCAACAAACCCGATTGTGCCCGAGACGGCCACCAGGGTGCCTGTCACCAGGGCCGCAAGTACAATCAGGCCCCGTTTGATGGCCTCCACCGGCATGCCCAGGCTCTGGGCGGGTTCCTCCCCCACCAGCATCGCGTCGAGCGGGCGGGCCAGGATCAGGAGGGTGCCGAGGCCAAACGCCGTTGTGACCAGCGGGATGGGGAGGAGCTCCCATCGGGTGCCGTTCAGGGAGCCGAGCAGCCAAAAGAGGACGGCCCGAAGCTTGTCGGGTTCGGGCGAAGAGTACGTGATGAACGATGTGATCGACGCCATGAGGGCCGACATTGCCACCCCGGCTAGCAGGAGGCGGGCTACGGACACGTGGCGCCCCTCCCGGGCGACCAGATACACGACGGTAATGGAGGCGAGGCCGCCCAGAAAGGCCGCAAGCGGCATGCTGAGCGTCTTGGAAAGCAGGGGCGGCAAGAAGCCCAGGTAGAAGAGAGACGCCCCGGCCGAGGCGCCGCTCGAAATGCCCAGAATGTAGGGTTCGGCCAGGGGGTTGCGGACCAGCGTTTGCATAGCCACCCCGAGAATGGACAGGCCCCCGCCAACCACGCACGCCAGGAGGGCACGGGGCAGACGCAGCCGCCACACGATGCGGGAGACAACCGGATCCGTCTCCGGTCCGAGTCCCAGTGTCTGGTGCAGAAGCACCCGGTAGGTGTCCGTCCAGCCCACGGCGGTACTCCCCACAGAAACAGCCGCGCCCACAGTCCCGATCAGGACGACCGTCAGGCCGAGGCCGACGAGCCAGGGGCGATTCATGGGGCGGTTGGGTCGGTTTTCGTGGCGGACGATGCCGAATCGGGGCGGACGCGTGCGCTGTCCCCACGGGCCACTCGGTCGGGGTGAAGATGGGCGGCCATACGCCAGGCCCCCTCCACGAGCCGCGGCCCGGGCCGGAGCAGCAGATCCTCCGGCAGGCTATAGACGCGGTCGTTTTGGAGGGCGGGGACAACGTCCCACGTGGGGTGCAACGCATCGAGCCGCTCGGGGTCGTAGTCGCTCCCCCACGCACCAACGATCACATCCGGCTTCTGGGTGAGCACGTACTCCTCCGTTAAGGTCGGGGCCTCCGCGTCGAGCGAGTCCGTCACGCTCCGGCCCCCTGCCATCTCCACCAGGGTGTGGATGTAGCTGTCTTGTCCAAAGCTGTAGAGCGTTTCGTCCCCAATCAGCACGAGGACGCGAGGGCGCTCGGAGGAAGAGAGGCCGGCGGTTTGGGATCGCAGCGCCTCCGCCCGGCGCCGTAGGGCCTGGGCGCTGTCCTGGGCCACCGACTCGGTTCCCAGGAGCGTGCCCATCGTTTCGATCGCCGTGAACACATCGGCCAGCGAGGAGAAGGAGAAGAAGTACACCGGCAGGTCGAGCGAGTCAAACGTGTCCGTGTCGCCGGGGGCGTTTACCTGGTCGGTGGCAAGCACCAGGTCGGGTTCCGTTTGGGCAAGGGCTTCAAAGTCGACGGGCAGGGCGCTCACGGGGTCGATCGTGTCGACTGCCGGCGGATAGTCGTCCGAGGAGGTGACAGCCACAAGCCGGTCCCCGCCACCGGCCGCAAAGGCCAGTTCGGTGAGGTTGGGGGCCAGGGAGACCGCTCGCTCGACGGGGCGATCGACTTCAACGGTCCGTCCTAAGTCATCGCGGACTGGGGCGGAGGCGGCGGGCTCCTCCGGGTCCCCACACCCGCTTATTGCGAGAGCAGTGCTTAGGAGCAGCGGGAGCAGAAGGCGGCGCATCGGAAGAGCCCAACAGGTTGGAAGGACCGGAAAACCAGCGGCCTGATACGTCGGGGCCGAAGAGTTGTTGGGCGGATGAAGGTGAGCAGGCCCTTTGGTGGTGTGATTGACATCGGTGCTCTTTCGTGTAAAATTACCCCATCAATGAATCCCCGGAGCGCCTGAAACGTTGAGATGCGCAAAATATGGGTTAAGATCTGCGTGCTACGGTCCGGGCGGATCGCCAATGCCCGACCGCGAAGCGCCGTACCCCGTCCGTAAGACGGTCGCCCCACCGTGCCGTCGAAGCAGCGGGCATACGACGCACGTTGATGCCCTGAGCGGGATGGGGCCGGGGCCAAACATTTACCGATCCACAGTCCCTCTCCCTGTATGGATACGTGCATCTACGTCGTAGACGATGAGCCGAAAACCGGCAATCTCTTCACCAATGTCCTGGAGCGAGATGGATATCAGGTGGAGGCCTACCTGAGTCCGCTCTCGATGCTGGAGGCACTTGATGAGGAGGCCCGAACCCCGGACGTGGTGGTGGCAGACATGATGATGCCGGAAATGGATGGTCTTGAGCTTCTGGAGACGCTTCAGGAGCGAGGGCTGGAGGCCCCGGTCATCATCATGACGGCGCACTCCTCTGTACAGACGGCGGTGGAGGCCATGCAGCAGGGGGCATTCCACTACCTTCAGAAGCCCGTCAATCTGGAAGAGTTGCGGGCCCTCCTGGAGAAAGCGATCAACCTGTACGGGGCCCAGAAGGAGTTAGAGGAAATCAAGTCTCAGAAGCAGAAGCAGTACCCCATCGACGGGATTCTGGGGGAGAGCGACTCCATCGTCCGGGTGCGCGATACAATTCGGACGCTGTGCGACGCCTCCAACACGACGGTTCTCTTTTCGGGCGAGACCGGAACTGGGAAAAACCTGGCCGCCAAGACGCTCCACTACAATTCCCCTCGATCCAAGGAGCCGTTCACGGAGGTCAACTGCGCCGCGCTTCCCGACAACCTCCTCGAAGCCGAACTCTTTGGGTACGAGGAGGGGGCCTTCACCGACGCACGCGACTCAAAAGAAGGCCTCATTGAGGTGGCCGATGGCGGGTCCCTCTTCCTCGACGAGATCGACTCGATGAGCATGGCCCTCCAGGCCAAGCTGCTCTCCTTTCTTGAAAGTCGTCAGTTCCGGCGCCTCGGCGGGGTGGAAGACCTGAACGCCGACGTCCGCATCCTGTGCGCCACCAATTCTGAACTGGAGCAGAGTGTCCAGGATGAGACCTTCCGGAAGGATCTCTTCTACCGCATCAACGTGGTGAACGTAAAAATGCCGCCGCTGCGGCACATGGGGGACGATGTCATGCGGATTGCACACCACCTGATCCAGGACTTCAATCGCGAGTTTGGCAGCAGCGTCCAGGGATTTTCGGAGGCCGCCGTAAAGAAACTTCGGAATCACATGTGGCCCGGGAATGTACGGGAGCTTCGCAACGTCCTGGAACGGGCGATGATTTTTACCAACAACGACCAGATTGACGCCGGAGATCTGACCCTCGCACCGCCGGGCCATCTCGACGACGTGCATGGAACGGGGGAGGCCTTTCAGTTTCCCCTCGGCCGCACGCTCCAGAAGGTTGAAAAAGCGTACATCCGCCGTACCCTGGAAGCCCGCGCAGACGACAGTTACGCCGACATTGCGGATGGGCTTGGCATCTCCAAAAAGACCCTTTGGGACAAGCGGAAACGCTACAGCCTCGATGAACTCGTAGAGCGGTAGGCCCGCGGACGGTGAACTTCGCCCGCACTGTCCAATTCCATGGGTCCCGCCCTGGGTGCCCATTGCCGCTTTCAGTTGTCATTGACTCGCTAGACCGCCGATGCAGGCCCCTCCCGATTCGGACTACCGCCCGCCCCAGGTTCCGACTGTCGACCAAGTTGCGATCGAGGAGCGGGCCGACCGCCTGTCCGCTCGTAGCATCAAGGCCGAGTCGAAGGTGCAGGGGCTGAAGATGCTGATTGGGATGCTCGATCTAACCACGCTGGAGGGGGCGGACACGCCCGGCAAGGTGCGGGCCCTCTGTCAGAAGGCCCGCACCCCCAATCCCGACAGCGACGAGGACCTCCCGACCGTAGGGGCGGTGTGTGTGTACCCAACGATGGTGCCAGTGGCCCAGACACAACTGGAGGGGACCGATATCCACATCGCGTCGGTGGCCAGCTATTTTCCGAGTGGACAGGCGGCCCTCGACGACCGCGTGGCGGAAGTTGAGCGGGCGCGCGACGCAGGAGCGGACGAAATCGATGTCGTCATCAACCGCACTGCCTTTCTGTCCGGGCGCTACGCCCAAGTGTACGACGAACTTCGTGCGCTTGCCGAGGCCGCGGCCGATGCGCACCTGAAAGTGATTCTGGAAACGGGCGAGCTGGAAACCTACGACGCGGTTCGCCTTGCGAGTGAAATTGCCATCGAGGCCGGGGCTGACTTTATCAAGACCTCTACAGGGAAGATTCAGCCGGCCGCCACGCGTCCCGTCACGCTCGTGATGCTGGAGGCGATCCGTGATCACTATTTGGAGACGGGGCAGAGGGTGGGAATGAAGCCGGCCGGTGGAATCCGGGACGCCAAAACGGCCCTGCGCTACCTGGTGATGGTAAAGGAAACGCTGGGCGACGAGTGGCTGACGCCCGATCGCTTCCGGATTGGGGCCTCCTCGCTGCTGAATGACCTCCTGCTTCAGCTTGAGAAAGAGCGCCGTGGGCGGTACTACTCGAAGCGGTATCTGTCCTTGGGCTGATGCAGCCGTACCCAGAACAAACAGGGGTTGCAAGTTTATTGACTCTCCGGTTTCTCACACACTTCTCTGGAGCCCATGGCTGAACTCGAGGCTGCCCCCAACACGGCCCGTGAACTTCTGTTCGGCGACCGCTGGGAGTACGCTCCTGCGCCCCAGTCCGCCGACCACGTGCGGCTAAAGGACCGCTACGGCCCGTTCATTGACGGTGAATTCCGGTCCGCCGACGAGTACGTTCCGTCGATCAATCCCGCGACGGAAGAGACGATTGCGGAGGTGGGCCGGGGCAACGACCAGGTGGTGGACGCCGCCGTCCAGGCTGCGCGCGGCGCGTACGAGTCGCACTGGCGTGACCTACCGGGGGCCGAGCGGGCGAAATACATCTACCGCATCGGGCGGATGATCAAAGAGAAGTCGCGCGAGTTTGCGGTTCTGGAGTCGATGGACGGGGGCAAACCGATTCGCGAGTCGCGCGACATGGACATCCCGCTGGTCGCGGCCCACTTCTTTTACTACGCCGGCTGGGCCGACAAAATCGAATATGCCCTGCCGGGTCCGGGCCGTCCCGCCTCACTCGGTGTGTGTGGCCAAATCATTCCCTGGAACTTTCCGCTCTTGATGGCGGCCTGGAAACTGGCACCTGCCCTGGCAACAGGCAACACCGTTGTCCTGAAGCCCGCAGAAACCACTCCGCTGACGGCGATGAAGCTGGCGGAGGTGATTCAGGAGGCGGGCCTGCCGCCCGGTGTCGTCAACATCGTGCAGGGGGCCGGAGACGTTGGGGAGGCGATTGTGCAGCACCCCGACGTCGACAAGATCGCGTTTACCGGCTCTACTGAGGTTGGCAAGCACATTCAAAAGCAGCTGGCGGGCACCCAGAAGCGACTCACACTGGAACTGGGCGGGAAGGGGGCGAACATTGTTTTTGAGGACGCACCCCTCGACCAGGCCGTGAAGGGCATTGTCGACGGCATCTACTACAACCAGGGGCACGTCTGCTGCGCCGGCTCTCGTCTTCTGGTGCAGGAGAGCATCGCGGA
Organism: Salinibacter sp.; assembly: GCA_046498495.1. Classification (GTDB taxonomy): domain Bacteria; phylum Bacteroidota; class Rhodothermia; order Rhodothermales; family Salinibacteraceae; genus Salinibacter. Next base: position 9,442 of record JAWOAQ010000185.1, read on the forward strand.
GGAACTTATAGAAAAGCTGCGTCACCGCATTGCGACGCTCCGGGTGGGAGACCCGCTCGACAAAAACACCGACATCGGCGCCATTAATTCGAAGCAGCAACTGGAGAAGATTCGCCGCCTCGTGGCCATCGGCGAGGACGAGGGCGCCGAGAAATTCCAGCCGGCGTGCGACCTGCCCGAGCGCGGGTACTGGTTCCCGCCTACGTTCTTCACAAACGTCACCCAGTCGCACCGGATTGCCCAGGAGGAAATCTTTGGGCCCGTCCTTTCGGTGTCCACCTTCCGGACGCCAGACGAGGCGGTTGAACGCGCCAACAACACCGCGTATGGGCTTGCCTCCGGCATCTGGAGCGACAAAGGCTCGAAGCTGTTCTCGATCTCACAGGCCCTCAAAAACGGGGTCGTCTGGGGCAATACGTACAACAAGTTCGATCCGGCCAGCCCCTTCGGTGGGTACAAAGAAAGCGGCTTCGGCCGTGAAGGTGGCGTACACGGTTTGCTTCCCTACCTAGACGTACACGCTCAGTCATGGCAATCCAGCCCCGCAGCGCCTACGAACGGCTCCCCGTCTACAAAACCCGCAAGCTCTACATCGGCGGGGGATTCCCCCGAACCGAAAGCGGACGATACCTAACCGTCACTGACCATCAGGGCAATTTCGTGGCCAACATCTGCCGTGCCTCGCGCAAGGACTTTCGGGACGCCGTGGTCGTCGCTCGCGACGCCCACGACGGATGGGCTGAGCGGAGCGCCTTTAATCGTGGCCAGATCTTGTATCGAATGGGGGAGATGCTGGAGTCTCGCCGCTCGGCGTTCGAGGCGGAACTGGTCGAGACGGTCGGCTACGAGGCGCCCGAGGCGGCGGCCGAGGTTGACGCCGCGATTGATCGGTTCGTGTGGTACGCCGGTTGGTCCGATAAATTCACGCAGGTATTTGGCGCGGTCAATCCGGTGGCCAGTTCCCACTTCAATTTTGCAGTGCCGGAGCCGACGGGCGTCGTCGCGGCGTTTGCGCCCCGGAACGCCCCCCTGCTTGGGCTGGTCTCCTGCGTGGCCCCCATCATTGTGTCCGGCAACGCAGTCATCCTGGTTGTAGAGAACGAGGCGCCGACGCTGGCCCTCGATCTTGCAGAGGTGCTGGAGACGAGCGATCTGCCGGGGGGCGTCGTCAACATTCTCACCGGCCAACGAGAGGAGCTGCGAGGCCACGTAGGGGGGCACCGCGACGTGGATGCCATCCTGAGCGTGGGGGCCTCGACGGAGGAGCGCACGGTGCTGGAGGAGGAGGCGGCCGAAAGCGTGACGCGACTGGAGTTTCGGCCGGCCCGATCGGCCGCCGAGTGGCGGTCCGGCGACAGCGCGTCTCCCTACTGGATCACGCCGTTTGTTGAGTTTAAGACAACCTGGCACCCTGTGGGTCGGTAGCGGGCAGGAGAGCCAATCCCTCGATGCATGGTCTTTCGTACACCCCCGGTTCCATGGTACTTGCTCGGTCTACCCTTTCAGTTCTCGCCGTCCTGGTGCTCTGTGCCTGCAGCGGGCCGTCCCAGTCGCAGCCCAGTTCGGAGGCCGAAGACGAGCAATCCGAGCCGTCCGTCACGGAGGCGGAGGACGACCGGTCCGTCGAGCGCGAGGCTGTGGCCGACTTTGAGACGTTTGACCCGTCCGCGTACCCCGTCGACATCACAAATCAAACGGACGGGGTCTCGCACCGGGTCCCTGCGCAGCTACTGCGCGGACGGGCGGATGAGGGGGTACAGCAGTCCATTGAGGGCTATCGGGTTCAGGTGTTTTCGGCCCAGGACCAGGAGGCCGCCCAGGACGTCCGGGAAGAGGTCCGGCAGTGGTGGGACGAGGAGGGGGACGATGCACCGGAGGCGGTCTTCCGGTCGTCTCCGCCGCCCATCGTGGTGGAGTACTCGCAGCCGTACTACCGCGTCCGGATTGGGGCCTTTGCGGACCGGGCGGAGGCGGAGGACGCGCTTGAGTTCGTCCAGGACGCGTATGACGGGGCGTTTATTGTCCGCAGCACGGTCAAGGTGGTTCGGTGAGGCCGCGAGTCTGGCAGCGGCGTGGGGCACCGCTACGCCAGTTCAGCGAGGCGGTCCACGATCGCGCGGGCATGGGTCTCGTGTTCCGGCTTCATAAGCACACTACGCAGGACGGCGGCCTCGTCCTGGTCGGCGTTCAGTGAGGGCAGAAGCGTGGTGAGGGCGTCGGCGGGCAGGCGGTAGAGGCTTGTAAAGACGGGCTCGTGGGGGGCGTTCATCGCCCGCTCAAAGAGCGATTGGCTGGCCGCATCGACAGCGGACAGGGAGGGTTCATTGGGGGTCGGAATATACGCAACGATGTCGGTTTCGGGCGGTGCCACCAGCGTAAGGGCGTCGGTTGTCTCGACCGCCTCGGCCCAGGTGCGGGCGGCTCGCAGGCACGCCGCGACGATGGCCCCCACCCCGTCGTCGGGCGCCAGGGGAAGCGCCCGGAGGGTGCACCAAAGGGCGCCGGCGGCAGCCCCAGCCCGCGAGCATTCCAGACTAATCTCGCCCAGGTGCAATTCGTCCGATGTAAAGTAGGTGTAGGGCGAGTCGTGCTGGTAGAAGCGCCCGACGGTTGGGTCACGAAAGAGAATGCAGCCGCACCCGTAGGGCTGCAGGCCGTGTTTGTGGGGGTCGATCGCCACGGAATCGGCCTGCGCGATGGCCCGGAGGTCCGACGCCGGAAATCCATCGAGAGATGGAGTGTCATCGTGAGCGCGGAGGCGAAAGAACCCGCCGTACGCGGCGTCGACGTGCACCCGCACGCCGTGCGCCCGACAAAGCCCGGCGGCGTCCGCGATGGGGTCGACGCTCCCAAGCCCGGTGGTTCCGGCGGTGAGGACGACGGTGCCAATGGGCCGCGACTGGAGCGCGGATTCGAGGGAATCAAGGCGGAGGCGGCCCCGCGCGTCGGTCGGCAGGGAAACCACGTCGGTGTTGAGCACCCGGCCCATCCGCTCGTGGGTATAGTGGGCATCCGCGCCCACGGCAATGGCTTGCTCGGGGTGGAGTTCGCGGGCGACCCAGAGGGCTTCGAGGTTGGCAACGGTCCCGCCGCCTGTGAGGTGGCCCAGTGCCTCATCGGGAAAGCCCAGCATGTCGGCGAGGGCCGTGACGGCCTCCTGCTCCATCTGACTCGTGGGCGGGCCGCCGTCGAGGGCGTGATTGTTGGGATTGATCCGCTGGGCCGCGACGTACGCGGCAACGGCCACCGGGTGGGGGGGCTTCAGCATCTGCCCGGCGTAGCGGGGGTGGTGGAACGGGTAGTTGCCCTCCAGCCGCTCCAGGTATTCGTCGACGGCGGCGTTGAGTCGATCGGGCTCCACCCCGAGGGCCTCGTGGCGGTCGAAGTCCCCCCAGGACTGTTCCCAGTCCTCAACGTGCTGCAGGGCGCGGTGGACGAGGGCGTCGACGGATGGATACGGGACGTCGGGCACAGGACGAATGATGCTGTGGGAAAGAGATTCTACGAAGGGACGCGACGGAATCAGCGTTCGAAAAGGGACACCGGATCGGGAAGGGATGCCGGGTCCTCAAGGTACGTTGGAAGGTCGCGGGCCAGGAGGGGGGCGGTGAGGAGGCCCTTCGAGCCGAGAGCCGTCAACGTCCAGATGCGGGTGCGGTCCGGGAGGGGGCCGAGGAGGGGATGGTTAGACTCCTGCCACTTCACCCGAACACCCGCAACTTCGTCCACGACCGGAGCGCTGGCGAGATCAGGGATCATTCGGGCGGTTTTTTCCTGGATGTAGGCGGTCCTCCAATTGCTGCTCCAGCACCTCGCACTACTACCTTCATTCCAGAAGACGTTGTTTCTTTCGTCCCTCTTGTGAAGGATTCTTCTTACAGATGTTCATTTGTTGACGAAGTCTTCGA
>JAWOAQ010000157.1:0-5558 GCA_046498495.1 Salinibacter sp.
AGCTACGCCGACATGCTCCGGACCAGCGACAGATCGCCGCTATAGGCTGCCTCAAGCAGAGGTGCCATATACTCGTCCACGTCCCCCCTCGCCGGGTCCATAGGTGTTGGCATGTTCTTGAGCTTGGACTCCAACTGCGGGTTCTTGGCAGCCTCGATCATGCGGTCAATGTGGCCACGGGATACTCCAGCGGCGCTGAGACTTGTGGGGTAGCCTATCTGCGTGAGAAACCCCAGCATGCCCCGTGCAACCTCTTCACCCAGCTCTCTCCCCTCGAGCTTGTCCAGGTCTCGTGTGATGATGCCTGCATCTTTGAAGACGGCGCCCACGGAACGGAGCTGGTCCTGAATGGCCGGCGCGAACAACACGGTGTAGTACGGGTTGAGCACGGCGCACGCCCTGCCATGAGAAAGCACGTCCACCAGCGAAAAGGAACCGAGGTGGGGACCGTTGGTACCGCCGATCATTATGGCGTAGCCGCCGAGGTCCGTGCCGTAGCCAAGGGACTTGCCCGAGACGCGCAGGCACTTCTGGGTGTCCACCGCCCGGTCGTAGGGCCGCTCGCCGGTGCCAAGAAAGACATCCTTGAACTGGTTCATCCCTGCGTTTGTGAAGAGGAGCGTGCTGTCCCCCTCCGGCACCAGCGATGCACTGGGAACGATTTCGTGGTCCTTCGCCGCAAAGAAGTCGAGAAAGTCCTGACGAATCTCCTCCGAGGTACGGTCGAGCGTGTCGGACGATTGTAGGTGCTGATCCATAGAGGCCGAGATGCAGATAAACGATTGACTAACAAATAATTAAACCGGGTCGGACTCGATCCGTCTTCAAAGAGACGGCGGAGCCGACATGATGAACGAGGGTCTGCCTCGAGTCTGGGTGACCTCCCTGATGCATGTACGAGCGAGGGCCCAGAGGATTCCGGGACCTACGCTTTTTCAGCGCTGGGCGTGGCCCGCGATACGTACGAGCTCTCCGCAAGGAAAAACCGCCACTCTCGCTCCACGCCCTTCGAGAGCCCGATGCGAGACGACGTAGCAATGGAGTCGGGGCGCTCGCCTTCCTCAAAATACAGGGGCGGCTGCGTGAGGGGCGCCTGATGAAACTGATCGTCCACGTCGAAGGCCTCGGCAAGTTTGCCCGGCCCGTTTGTCAGGTCGACCTCCCGCCGCTCAGCACCTCGCCGCGTCCGCATGCCGTCGATCCCCTCAAGGGGCTCGACGGCCCGGATGAGCACCGCCCCACCGGTTCCCTCCGGCTCCGTCACCACGTTCAGAAGCCAGTGCATCCCGTAGATCAGGTACACGTACCCCAGGCCCGGCGCCGAGAAGAGATCTGCGGCCCGTCCCTCCCGTCGTAGCGTGTCGGTTTCAGGGTCGTACAGATTCCAGCCATGAAAGGCCGGGTCGTCTTGCGTATACGCCTCCGTTTCTACGATCCGCCCCACACACGTATCCTCCGTCGGGTGCTCGCGCACAAGTCGGTCGCCGAGCAAAGAGCGGGCAACCATGAGGGTGTCCTGCGCAAAAAAGTCAGTGGGTCGACAAGCCATGGGCGGGGTTGGTTTGCGGGAATCTGGGTGGTATATTGTCCACACGCCGCCCCGTTTCGTTAAGGCTCGTTTCCATGCCCGAGTTGGCTCCGCCGCCCGACACGGCACCCGTCCTGGCCCAACAATTTAAGGTGCAAGACGACTGCAGCCTGCAGGTCACCGTTCCTCGAAGCCGCGTCCGCCTCCGGCCGGCCACCGCCCCCGACCGCGTGTCGGTCGACATTACGGTCGCAGGCACGGACGCCGTTTCCGATGAGACCATCATCGAGCGCTTGGACATCGGGACGCGTCAAGTGAAGGAAACGATCCGGATTGCCAGTGGCGCGCCCTCCCAGGACCCCGACTGGTGGCGCTGGATGCGAGAGACCGAGGCCGTCGTCTTTCTGGATGTTCGCGTCCCCTCCCCCGTCGAGGCATCCCTACACTTGCCCGGCGGGACCCTCGCCCTATCGGCCCTCCGGGGGGCCGTTGACGCATCCGTGACTGGTGGGGCCATTCGGATTGATCGGTTTACAGGCCCCCTTTCTCTTACGGGGCGGCGCAGTCCCATCCACGTGTCGGAGGCAGAGGGCCCGTCGTTGACGATTGAGTCGGCCGGCGCTCCAGTGACCATCACCGATGGCCAAAGCGACCGCGTGGACGTAACCAGCGTCTCCGGCCCGTTGGCCATCGAAAATGCACGCGGGGCCTGTACGGTGTCGGCCCACGCCTCCCCCGTCACGCTCACGAATCTAACCGGGACGTGCCAGGCCACCGCACATGGCGGCTCACTCACATTCGCCAGTTCCCTCCCGGCCCCTGCGACCCTCACCACGGTCGGCGCTCCGCTCACCGCTGAGCTGGCCGCCTCCACGGAGGCCACCCTTGAGGCGACCGGTGCCCCCGTAACGATCGGGGCCTCTCTGCCCTTCGACGGCGAGCAAACAGACAGCCACCTTCACGGGACGCTGAACGGGGGCGGACCGGCACTGTCGCTCCAGGCCATCCGAGGGCGGGTGCACTGTGACGTCGCGTAAGCTGCTACGCCACTCGCTCAACCGGAAGTGCCACGCCTCCCCCCGTCCCGTGACAGATGGACACGAGGCCTCGCGTGCCGTCGTGCTGTCGGAGGGCGTGGACCAACGTCACCAGGATGCGGGTGCCCGATGCCCCGATGGGATGCCCGAGTGCGATGGCGCCCCCATGCACGTTCAGGCGATCGGGCGAGACATCCAACTCCCGCTGGAACAGAATATTGTTGAGAGCAAACGCCTCGTTGTTCTCAAAAAGGTCGTAGTCCTCAACGCTCGTGTCCGTCTCCTCAAGCACCTGCCGGACCGCTGGAATGGGTGCCTCCGGAAAGCGCCACGACGCTCCGGCGGACCACGTTCCGCTGCCCACCTGCGCCAGGGGCGTCAGCCCGTGGGCGTCTACCGCATCTGCACTGGCGACGACGACCGCGGCCGCCCCGTCTGAGATTTGACTGCTGTTACCGGCCGTGAGCACCCCGTCCTTCCGGAAGGCCGGTCGGAGGTTCGAGAGCTTCTCGGCGGTTGTCCCCGGGCGGATGCCCTCGTCGGCTTCCAGCGTCTCCGTCCCGTCACGGGTTTCATACGTCAGCGGCGTAATCTCCTCCTCAAAATAGCCGTTTTCGGTCGCGTCATTCGCCCGTTGTTGTGACGTTGCGGCCACCTCATCGAGGGCCTCCCGGCGAACGCCCACCTCTTCACAAAGGCGTTCGGTCTGTTCCCCCATTGCCTCCCCGCTTTGTGGATCGCTCAGGCCGTCGCGGTGCATGATATCCTGCATTTCTACCCCCGTCGGGGCAAACGTATGCCCCCAACGGGTCCCGGAGTCCAAGTAAAAGCCCGCGTCCGACATCGACTCGGTGCCCCCAGCCAAAATGAGATCCGCCTCTTCAGCCTTCACCATGGTCGCAGCGTTGATCACCGACATCAGACTGGACGCGCACACCATGTCCACGGCATACCCATCGATGCTCTCCGGGATGCCGGCCTGCAGGGCCGCCTGACGGGGCACAAGCTGTCCATGACCGGCCCGAAGGACATTACCCATAATAAACAGGTCGAGGGCCGCACCGTCGACCTCGGCCCGGTCCAGCGCCGCCTCCATCACAGGTGCCGCCAGATCCACTGGGGAGTGATCTTTGAGCGATCCGCCAAACCGACCGATGGGGGAACGAACAGCAGAAGCGAGATACACGTCACGCATGGAGCACGAAGTAGGAAATGACAGAGAGGTGAATTGGGAATATAGGATATCGGGAGCGCTTCCGCAGCGCAAGCGAATTTCCCTGGGAGGAGGGCGGCCCAAGGCCCTCACTCTTCCTCGCCCGCCCGGCCCAGTTGCGACCGGAGCGTGTCCGGATTCGTGGTAGGAGCCTCACACCGAAAGTCGCGGCAGACGTACGCCGCGGCGTCCCCATCGATGGGCTTCTGCGCCCTCGTAAACGGAGCGATATCAATGATGTCGGCGCGCTCCTCCGGCGGTCGATGCAGCACGACGGTCGACGGCCGATATACGGAGCGGAGTGCCTTGATGAGGGCCTGCGTGTCCTCAGCCGTTCTTTGCCCCGCCACAACCACTTCACGGGAGGGGCCCTGAACAAACTCCAGCCCCATGAGAAGCGCCGTCGCACCGGTTGGGCGCGTGCGAGCCTGTCGTCCCCCCCACCGCGCAAGCGCATTGGCGCGTTCTTCAAACTCGGGTCGGCCCGTCATTCGCGACAGCCGGAGCAAGTTCAAGAGCTGCACGGAATTGCCGGAGGGCAGGGCCCCGTCCGCCCCCTCTTTCGGACGAACGATCAGATCCTCGGCGTCATCCGCAGTCAGATAAAACCCACCGCGTTCCTCGTCCCAAAAGCGGTTCAGGCACACCTCCATGTGCCGGAGCGCTGCCTCCAGCCACGCGGGGTCAAACGTGGTCTCGTAAAGCTCAATCAGCCCCCAGATCAGAAACGCGTAATCATCTAGCTGGGCCGGAATGTCGGCCTCTCCATTTCGGTACCGATGGAGAAGCCGTCCCGCGTCGTCCTGCATGGTGTTCAGGAAAAACGAAGCGGCCTCCTCGGCGGCGGCGTCATACGTTGGCTCCTCAAACGCACGCCCTGCCGTTGCGAGGGCCGCGATCATGAGCCCGTTCCAGTCCGTCAGCACCTTATCGTCGAGGGCTGGACGTGAACGCTCTTCCCGATGCGCACGAAGGGTTCGACGCGCATCGAGCAGGCGTTCGCGGAGGGCCTGCGGCGCCATCCCCTGCCGCTCAGCCTCTGCCTCCAGCGATCGCTTCCGGTGCAGCACATTCTGTCCCGTCCGCTGGCCAGTTCCCTCCTCCTGGTAGTTCCCCTCCGGACGCATGTTGTACACATCGATGACGAGGTCCGCCGCGTCCGCGTCCAGGAGCTCACGGACACGCTCCACCGACCACACGTAAAACGCCCCCTCCTCCATGGTCCCCTCCTCGCTACGGCTGTCGGCGTCTTCGGCCGAGTAAAATCCGCCCTCGGGGGCCTGCAGGTCCCGCCGTACGTAAGCGATCACTTCTTCCGCCGTCCGGCGGTACCGCTCTGTTTCCGTGACCTGGTAGGCCTCCGTGTACGCCAGGACGTGCATCGCCTGGTCGTAGAGCATCTTTTCAAAATGCGGGAGCACCCACCGCGGGTCGGTCGAGTAGCGATGAAAGCCGAATCCGACTTGGTCGTACATCCCCCCTCGCTGCATCCGGTCCAGGGTGGTGCTCACCATCTCCACAGCCCGCGCCCGACCCGTACGGTGCCCGTGGCGAAGCAGAAAGAGCAAGTTGTGGGGCGCAGGAAACTTCGGGGCCGACCTAAACCGGCTTGTGCCTTTGGGTATTTTTATTTCTATTTTCTGCTTTTTATTTTTAGGTTTACTGTTTTTGATTTTAGAAATGTCTTCAATTTTTTGGGCAATGATTGATTGTTCACCTTCACGTTGGCTGACTTCTGCTTCTACATAAACAATTTTTTCTTCATTTAATAGATCTTTAT
>JAWOAQ010000177.1:0-7843 GCA_046498495.1 Salinibacter sp.
GCTCTCGGTACGGCGGAGACGCCGAGGGGTCAGAAACAGTGTCCTGTTCCTCCGTCGCATCCGGCGCCTCGGAAGACGATGCGGCATCGGACGCCGCTTGTCGGGAGGACGTCGTCGGGGCCGACGCGTCCGGTCCGTCTGCGTCCGTGGCAGCGCCCGGCGTGTCCGACGGCCCGGCGTCCGGCGGGGACGCCTCGGAGCGCTCCTCTTCGCGCGACGGGGCGGGGGGAGCCTCCGTTGTGTCAACATCCGTCGTGTTGGCTTCTGTCGTGTTGGGTTCCGGATCGGAGGGGGCGCTTGGAAGCGACTCGGGAATTGTGCCGTCGTCGGCCATTTGCTCCAGCCGATCGATTTTCTGGAGAACCGTCTCCAGGTCGGCCGCCCGGCGCATCTTCGCCATCTTCAGGAGGGTGGTCTCCAGCTTGAGCCGGGGCTGCGGGCTATTTTTGACCTCATCCTGGGCATCGCCGGCGATGGTAAGGAGGCGGAGCAGGTCTGCCTCGCCGAAGCGCTGCGCCTCGGTGGCGTACCGCGAGCGGGTGCTCTCGGCCACCTCCGCCAGCGCGCTGCCCCCCAGCGAGTGGGCCACGAGGAGGTTGCGCAGGTGCTCGGCCAGCCCGGCCAGAAACTCCTGCAGATCGTACCCGCTGCGGACCACCGTGCGCACCAGGGTCAGCACGCCTGCGGTGTCCTGAGTGGCCACGTGATCGGTGAGGTCAAAGTAGAGGTCCTGGTCCACTACGCCCAGCGCCTGGGTGAGCTCGCCGTACTCCAGCGTTTTTCCGCAAAGTGAAATGGCCTGGTCGAAGGCCGAGAGGGCATCGCGGAGGGCGCCGTTCCCCTTGCGGGCCAGGAGCATGAGGCTCTCCTCATCGGCATCCACGCCTTCAACCTCGCAGATCTCGCGGAGGCGCGTCACCATCTTGGGGACCGGAATGCGGCGGAAGTCAAACCGCTGGCACCGCGAGAGAATGGTGGGGAGCACCTTGTGCGGCTCGGTGGTGGCGAAGATGAACAGGGCGTGGGCCGGCGGCTCCTCCAGCGTTTTCAGCAGGGCATTGAAGGCCGACTTCGACAGCATGTGTACCTCGTCGAGGATGTAGACCTTCTTGCGGTCGCCCTGCGGGGGGATGCGCACCTTCTCGCGCAGCTCGCGGACATCGTCGACCTTGTTGTTGGAGGCCGCGTCCATTTCGAAGACGTTGAGGCTGCGGCCCTGCTCGAAGGAGACGCACGAGTCGCACGTGCAGCACGGCTCGGCGCCGTCTTCGCGCTCCTCGCGGGGCGTCTCGCAGTTGATGGCCTTCGCCAGGATGCGGGCCGCGGTGGTCTTGCCGACGCCCCGGGGGCCGCTAAAGAGGTAGGCGTGCGCCAGGCGGTCGAGGCGGAGGGCGTTCTTGAGCGTGTCGGTGACGTGTTCCTGCGCGACCAGCTCCTTAAAGAGAGAGGGCCGGTACTTGCGCGCAGTGACGAGGTAGTCCCGGTCGGCCATGGGGGCTGCGGGCGACGAGTGTGAGACGAAGAGGAACCCGGAGCCCCAATATACCGACGGGGTCCGGTGGCGTCAATGGCGCGTCTTTGGGGCGGCCACCGACGGCCGGCCCCTCGCAACGGGCGCTACTGCGACGACGGGTCCGGCGTATTGGGCTCGCGCCGGTCCGGGTCGGGGGTGCTGGGCTCGCGGCGCTGCGGATTGGGCACGCGGGGCGGCTGCTTGGGCTGTCGTGTGGGCGTGCGCTTGGGCTGGCGCGTGGGCGTACGCCTCGGGGTGCGCCGGCGACGCGGATGAGACGAGGGGACGTTCATCTCCAGTCGAGGCATGGGAAGAGGGCAACTCGTTGTTGCATCCATCGAGTGCTGTAGGGGGTGTCCATACAGGACGCGCCCGAGCGTGTTGGGCTCGCAGGTTCTTAGGCGTCGTGCTTGGTGGCCGTCGGCATTTCCTCTTCAGATGGCGACGTAGACGCGGCCTCCGGGGCGGAGGCGCTGTCGTTCTCGTCCGGCGACTGCGCCCCCATGTCGACGTGGGGGCGCGGGCGCTCTACCTCTACGGGCTCCGGCTCGAAGCACTGCCGGCAGCGCGGCTCGTAGGCGTCGGTGGCCCCCACGAGCACGCGCTCCTCCCCCGGCACGATGCGCTGCGAGTGGTTGGCCGGCGCGCCGCACACCACACACACGGCGTGTAGCTTGGTGACGTGCTCCGCCACGGCCATGATCTGCGGAATGGGGTCGAACGGGTCGGCGCGGTAGTCGGTGTCGAGGCCGGCCACCACCACGCGCCGGCCCTCTGCGGCCAGCTCCTGGCAGACCGCCACGAGCTCCGTATCGAAGAACTGTGCCTCGTCGATGCCAATAACGTCTGCCTCCCCGGCCATCAGCACGATCTGCGACGCCGCGTCGACCGGCGTCGTCGCAATCGTGTTTTCGTCGTGGGAGACCACCTCGTCTTCACTATAGCGCTCATCGAGGGCCGGCTTGAATACCTCCACCGTCTGCCGGGCAATGCGGGCGCGGCGCAGGCGGCGGATGAGCTCTTCGGTTTTCCCACTAAACATCGACCCGCAGATTACTTCGATCCAGCCGGTTTTCCGGTCACGATCCACGATGTGGGGCTCCAGTGCAGACATAGAGGAAGCACAGATCAATCGAGTAGCGCGCGTTTTCCCAAGGTAACTGCGCGCGCCCCCAGAAGTCCAGCGCGTTGTGCCGTTCCAGAACCGTCTCCGATGAAACTGCCCGTCCGAGGGGATTGGGGACAACCGGCTCCTTGAAACGATGACCAATACGGAACGGAGACGTGCCCCCGATCGGTTTCTGTGAGCGGTCCGGTTGGCCCCTGTGAGCCGACCGGCCCGCTCACTCCCCAGTCCCCGGCTGATGGTGTCCCGTATGCCCCGTTGTTTATTGGCCCCGGCCGTTTTCCTCCCGTGCTGGTTCATCCTCTGGATGGCCATTGCCCCCGCCGCCCAGGCCCAGCAGGTCGACACGTCCGCGCCGTCGCTCTCGCATCAGCTGGAAGCGCTTCGAGTCGCCCAGCCCCCCACGATCGACGGGCGGCTCGACGAGTCTGCCTGGGCACAGGCCGACGCCGCGACCGACTTCCGGCAACTGACCCCGTCGCCCGGGGCTTCGCCCAGCCGGCCGACTGTTGCCCGCGTCCTGTACGACGATGAGCATCTCTACGTCGGCGCCCGGATGTACGACGACCCGGACTCGATTGCCGCGCAGACCCTGGGGCGCGACGCGTTCGGGTACACGGATCGCTTCGTCGTCGGCCTCGGCAGCTACAACAACGACCGGAACGCCTTTGTCTTTCGCGTCAGCCCGGTCGGGAGCCGGGTGGATGGTTTCATCTCGAACGACACGGATCACGACACCAACTGGGACGGGGTCTGGACGGCCGAGACCCAGATCGACTCGCTTGGCTGGACCGTCGAGCTCCGCATTCCGCTCTCTCAGCTGCGATACGCGCCCGTTCCGGAGGATTCAACGGCGGCCTGGGGGCTGAACTTCCGACGCGACATTGCGCGACGGAGCGAAACGGTGTCCTGGGCCCCGCTCGATCCCAACGTGGACCGCACGGTCTCGCTCTACGGAGCGCTCCGTGGCCTCCGCGGCCTTCCCCCCACGCGCAACCTGGAGGTGGAACCATACGTGGCCGGCCAGATGGGGCGCCCGGCCGAGAGCACCTCGCTGCAGGCCTCGACGGAATGGTCCGGCCGCGTGGGGGGCGACGTGCGCTACGGCCTCACGCCCAGCACCTCGCTGCGGGCCACCTTCAACCCGGACTTCGGACAGGTGGAGGCGGACCCGTCCCGCATTAACCTGTCGGCCACGGAGACCTTTTTTCCCGAAAAGCGGCCCTTTTTCGTGGAGGGGTCCGACATTTTTGACGTGCAGGACGGACCGCGCCTGTTCTACTCCCGCCGCATCGGGCGGGCCCCGCAGGGCTCTGTGCCCGATAGTGCCCACGCCCACACCCAGCCGGATCAGACGACCATTCTCGGGGCCGCCAAGCTGACCGGACGCACCGCCGGCGACTGGGAGATTGGGGCCCTGAACGCGGTCACCGCCCGGGAGCGCGCCACAATCGTGGGCCCGCAGGGCACGCGCTCCTCTCCCGCCGTGGAGCCGGCCACCAACTACGGCGTCGCCCGCGCCCGCCGCAACCTGCGCGACGGAAACAGCACGATTGGCGGCATCGCCACGACCGTGCACCGCCCGGGCCTGCCCGCCCGGCTGCAGGATGAAATGCACCGCACCGCGTACGCCGGCGGGGTCGACGGGCGCCACCGCTTTGCCGACGAGACATACGAAGCCAGCGGATCCCTTCTGGGCAGTCAGGTCCGCGGCACCCCGGACGCCCTCCTCCGCACCCAGACGGCCCCCACGCACTACTTCCAACGCCCGGATGCCGACCACCTCGCGCTCGATTCGTCCCGCACCCAACTAAGCGGCTGGCGGGCCGCGGGCGAGCTCGAAAAGATTAGCGGGCGGTGGCGATGGAGCACGTCGACCCGGGCCGAATCGCCCGGCTTTGAGATCAACGACCTTGGGTTTCTACGGCGGGGCGACGAGGTGGCCCTGGACGCCGGACTGACGTACCTCGATGCGGAGGCGGGTGCCACCTTCCGCGAGGTCGAAGCCCGCCTGTCCCACAGCCGGCGATGGTCGTTTGGGGGCGAGCCGCTTCACCGCTCGCTGTACTCCCGATTTGAGGTCACTTTCCACAACAACCACTCGACGGGCATTGCCTCCCGCATTCGTCAACCGGCCCTCGCCCCCACGCCCCTCCGCGGCGGCCCCGCCCTCCGCGAAAACGGTCGGCTCGCCCTCTCTGCCGACTACCGCGCCGATCGGGAGGCGGCGCTTCGCCCCCAGCTTGCCGCGGAATACCGCACCACATTCGGCACCGACGGCGCCTCCTATACGATCCGTCCCGAACTCCGCTACCGCCCGTCCGCTCAGGCCACTGTGTCGCTCCGTCCGCGCCTGTCGGTGACCCGTGACCCGGCCCAGTACGTCACGACCGCCGCCGCTGGCCCCGATACGGAATACGTGTTTGGAGACATCCGGCGCCGCACCCTGGCAATCACGACGCGCGCCTCCTATACCTTTTCTCCTGAGATGACCCTGAACGTGTACGCCCAGCCTTTCATTGGCACCGGCGACTACCGCTCCTTTTCCCGGGTGGCTTCCGCACGGGCGGATGCCTTTTCCAGCCGCTTCGCCTCCCTTGAGGACAACCTCTCGTACGACGCGACCGACGACGTCTACCGGGTGGCCCCAACCCGCGACGGACAGACGGACTATTCGTTTGCAAACCCCGACTTTACCTTCGAGCAGCTCCGCTCGACGGTGGCCTTCCAGTGGCAGTACCGGCGCGGCTCCAATCTCTATGTCGTCTGGAACCGGGGACAAACAATTTCTCGCAATGGGGCGGACTTCGACCCGGCCGGCGGCCTTTCGGATCTGCTGGCGGGGGGGCGCAACACGTTTGCCATCAAGCTGGACTTCTGGCTGGGCGTCTAGCCACTGGGTAGTTTTCCGGTTCGGTGCCCTGCGCCCCCCGGCCCGGTAGCAGCCCGGGCGCGTGCACCGGTTTTCTGCGACGCCCCTACACGTCGCCCAGGGCTCGTCTTGGCACCCATCCGGTCGTGCCCTCCCCGGCCCGGATGGACGCCCAGTCCCCCTGCCGGGCCCGCACCTCCAGCAGTTTCCCCTCCGGCAGCGTCGCATCCGTCGACGCCTCCTCGTCCGGCGTGCTACGGACCGCCGCCTGGTCGGCGATCACGACGGCGCGGCCCGCGGCCTCCTGTACGGCGGACGCGCCGAATGCCGCCGCAAGCATCAGCCCGCCCGCGATTCCTGGCCCCCAGACCATCGGCGCGCGCCACGGCAGGGGTCCCCCGGGCGTCGTGCGCGCTACGGCCGCCGCCCCTCCCGCCCCGAGCAGGAGAAGACCCACCACAAAGAGGAGGCGAACCGGCCACTCGCCCACGATGGCGTAGAGCCCCCGGGGCGGAAGTGCGTCCGGGTACACCCCGGCCCGGCGGCGCGCCTGCTCCAGGCTATGCGCGAGGCGCGGGTCGTCGCCCAGGAGGGGGCGCGCCTTTTCGTAGTAGCGAATGGCCTGCCCCAGCCGGTCGAGGCGAACGTACGTGTTGGCAAGGTTATAGTAGAGCGCCCCGCTGGTGCGGCCGGTCTCCAGAACCTGGCGATACTGCGCGACAGCGTCTTCGTAGCGCCCCTCCTGGTAGGCCGCGTTCGCACGCTCAAAAGGGACGGCGGCACTGTCGGGCTGCCCCCTGGCGGTTGCCGGCGACAGGCTTCCGGCCGCCGTGCCCCCCATCA
Source organism: Salinibacter sp. (assembly GCA_046498495.1). Classification (GTDB taxonomy): domain Bacteria; phylum Bacteroidota; class Rhodothermia; order Rhodothermales; family Salinibacteraceae; genus Salinibacter. The sequence continues at coordinate 6,355 of JAWOAQ010000177.1, forward strand.
GCACGAGCAGGACGAGCTGTAGCGGGGTGGCTCGCCGGAGGGTCCGAAGGGCGTTACGCAGAAGGCAGGGCATTGTCGAGGCGGCGGAGAAGGGCTTGGGTGTGCTTCAAAACGTCTGTGGGGGCCGTGTCGGGCGCGTCGGGGGTAAACTGCACCCGGTCGCAGGTGTCCAGCAGGTCGCGCAGGGCGTCCCGGTCGGCCGACGGCACGGCGTGCCGCGCCAGGCGCTCATTGAGCCGGGGCCAGGCCTCCCCAGGGGCAACGTCGAGTCGGGCCGCAAGAAAGGCCCGCACGGCCGCCTCCAGGGCCCCGTAGAAGGCCCGGGCGTCCTCGGCGTGGTGCTCGGCCGCTCGAAGACGCGCCTGAACGTCGGCCCGGGGGGCCTCCGTCCGCTCCTCGTCGGCCTCCTCAGCCGCCGTCCGGCGGCGGTACGCAACGCCTGCGACGCCCAGGACAATTAGAATCAGGAGCACGGCGTACGCCGCCCACCGCCGGTAGAGCGGAGGCGCCTCGGTGCGGGTCCACCGGTCGGGGGACGTCATGAGCCCGGCAATGTCGCCCACCGGCAGGCCCGCGCCCGTCCGGCTCGTCGCGACGGCCTCCGGTGCGCCCGTGGCCCAGAACACGATCGAATCGGTCCGGGCCGTCTCGTAGCGCTGGGTCGCCGGATCAAAGTACGCGAGCCGAGCCGGGGGCACCACGTGGCGGCCCGCAGTCCCAGGGACGAGGGTGTACGTAAACGTTTTGGAGCCACGGAGGACGTCGCCCTCTCGGTCGAGGTCGGTTTCGGTCTGGGGTCCGTACACGTCCACCGCCGGGGGCGCCTCCAGCGTTGGGGCAGAGACCATCGGCAGGTTGCCCGGGCCGCTTACGCGCACGGCCAGTTCGGCCCCGTCTCCCACCGCCACGCTATCGGCCGGCCGACGGGCCGACAGTGCAAAGCGCCCAACCGCCCCGTCAAACGAGGCGGGGGCGCCGGACGGGAAGGGCCGCACGTCCACCGAGAGGGTGTCCGACGCGAGTGTCAGGGCGTCGTACTGCCCACGAAAGCCCCGCCCGGTTCCCTGCGCCTCCGTCTCAATGCGAAGGGGATCGGCCCGCAGCGTCCCCGCATGCGTGGGAAACAGCGCCACTCGCTTCAGCACAATGGTTTTGTACGTCTCGCCGTTGACCGTCGTGGTTTTGGGCACCGGGCGGGACGGCACGTCCAGCTCTTCGCGCCAGAAGCCGGGGGCGCCCCACGCCTCGGCCATGCGACTTCGACGCAGCTGCACCCCGGGTCGAAAAAAGAGCCGGTACTCCATGGTCACCTGCTCATTCTCGTAAACCACCTCGGAGGAGGGACGCCCCTGAATAAACAACGGCTGCGCGGCGGACGCGCAGCCGTTGTTTATTCAGGGGCGTCCCTCCTCCGAAGTGGTTTACGAGAATGAGCAGGTGACCATGGAGTACCGGCTCTTTTTTCGACCCGGGGTGCAGCTGCGTCGAA
>JAWOAQ010000169.1:0-8910 GCA_046498495.1 Salinibacter sp.
TTGGCGTCCACCACTTCAGGTGGACGCCAAGGGAGTGGATTACATGCTGAGCAAAGTCGTTGTCGGGACTGATTTCTCAAAGCCGTCGCTCGCCGTGCTTGACTATCTGCCGAGATTGAAAGAGCGAGGAAGCGCGGCTCGGAATCGTCGGACGCCATGGGCAGGAACGCCACACGGTCCGCATCGAAAGGAGCGTCGTAGGCTGCGCGGAGGGCCTTGAGGCGGGCGCGCTGTTCGGCGCTCCGCCCGGAGGCAAAGCCCCGCGCCTGCTCCCAAAACGTCTCACTCGTTTCCGCCGGTGGGGCCATTGTCAGTTCGACGTGCGCCACGTCGGGGGTGTCGACGCAGAACGCGAGGTCCGGCGTGCCGCCGCCCTTGTTGCGACACTCGACCAGGATCTCACGGAGCTGGGCGGTGAAGAGAACCCCGCCGCGGCCGGCGTCATCTGCCTGCATTGAGCGCAGGCCGGGATCGTCCAGGTCGAGGCTGTCGTTTCCGCCGCCCACTTCGAGCGTAAAGTCGGCCTCGTCGCCGGTTTTCATGCCGGGGAGGACGTCGGAAAAGTCGTCGGACGCCGTGGTGTCGCTGGAGCGCAGCCGGGGGCGCACCATGCGGTGCAGAACCTTCTCGCCCGCATCGGAGGCGTGGAGCAGCACGGCTTCAATCGTGTCGGGCGTCAGGTATATGCCCAGTACCGTGCGGGAAGGCGCGTTGGAGGAAGCCATGGACGGGAAGCCGAGGAGGGGGAAGAGGACAGGATTACTTTAGCAGTTGCATCAGACGGCGCTTGTTGTTGGCGTAGCTCATCGCCACGTCGAGCGCAATCTCGCCGCTGCGCACCAGGCGGGCGAGATCTTGCTCCAGGGTAATCATGCCCTGGTCGGTGCCCTGCCAGATCATCTGGTAGATTTCTCCCACGTTGCCGTTTTTGATGGCGGCGCGGGCGGAGGGTGTCATCCAGAGCACCTCTTTGGCGAGCACGCGGCCGCCGGCCAGGGCGGGAAGGAGCTTCTGCGATACCACGCAGCGAAGCACATCGGCGAGGCGGTGACGCACCCGGTCCTGCTCGTCGGTCGGGTACTCGGCCACGATGCGGTCGATGGTTTCGATCGCACTTCCGGTGTGGAGCGTTGAGAAGACCTTGTGGCCGGTGTCGGCCATCTCCATGGCAGTCGAAATCGTTTCGGGGTCGCGCATCTCGCCGACGACCACAATGTCCGGGTCCTGGCGCAGGCCCTGCACCATCCCGTCCACGAAGCTGTTGACGTCGGTGCCCACCTCGCGGTGGCGCACGATGCATTTTTGGGAGGTATGGATGTACTCGAGCGGCTGGGCGACGATGAGGACGTGGCCCTCGACGTCCTGGTTGTTGGCATCGACGATGGCGTCGAGCGTGGTGCTCTTTCCCGACCCCGTAACGCCGGTGAAGAGGGTGAGGCCGTCGCGCACGTAGCGGAACATAAAGCCGCGCTCGATGAGGGGATGAAACCCCAGGGACTGCAGAGGGCGCGGCGTCCACGCCAGCATGCGCATTGAGAGCGCGAGGTGGCCCTGATCAAAGTACACCGTGGTGCGGAAGCGGCGGTCGGCCTCGTCGTCCTCGACCGATAGGGCATAGCCGAAGTCGACGGCAAAGTGGGCCAAGAGCCGTTCGAGGGGGTCGGGGGCCAGAAGGGCGACGAGAAGCACGTCCGCGTCTGCCATCGAGAGGCGGCCCATTTCGGGATAGACCTCCTTTCGACCATCGACCCGGTACCAGATGCCCTCGTTGGCCGCGGGGCCGCCGAGGTCCAGGTCTGAGGCGTTCAGGTCCATCATCTTTCGGGCCAGCTCCGCAAACTGCGCACGGGCCGCTGCGCGATCAGCCCCACTGAGGGCCTGGACCTGCTCGGCGTACCAGCGGATGCGGCCTGGCCCGTCGAGTTCCTCCGGCACGCGCGTCGCAAGGGTGCGGAGGGGAGGCGGGAGAGCGATTCGAGGGGCCGTGACGTCAGACGACGATGTGGAGGAAGAGGCGGTCATTCACAGACGCAAAACGGGAGCGTGGACATGACCTAATATCGTCCGCTGCGGCCGTGTGGCGTCCATCTAGTGGACCAGGCGGTATACGCCTCTCTTCACCACCGGGCATGGAGGTTTGGCGCACGCATTGCCTCCTCTATGAGGTCGTGCCCGGGCGCTCCGGCCACTCCAGGTAGTCGAGGAGAAAAACCCCGGTGGGCACATCGTAGTCGTAGCCCGGGTCCTTCACAGTCTCCGAGGCTTCGGTATACCATAGCTTGTTGTTCCCGTTAAACGTCAGGGTCTCCTTCGACACGATACTCCCGATGATATTCGCCTTGTTGCCCCCTCCACCGAAGGTGACGGCCCCATTGGCGTGGATGAGCGCCGCGACAGAGACGTTGCCGTTAAAGTTGACGTTGCCCGCGACGTAGATTGCCAGCGTGGACCCTTCGGGCAGATGCGAAGAGATCCAGTCCCGAATGGTGGCGTCATTGGCGTTATTTCCTGGGGCCACGCTGTAAGTTGGCGTTATCGACCCGTTCCCCTGAAAGGTGAGGTTGCCATCGACGTAGAGCTTCACGTGGCCCTGGGGGGCTGATGAGCCGGGCGTGCGTGGGAGTCGCAGGCTTCCCCCCATGACCATATCGCCCCCCACGTACCAGATGAAGGGCTCCTCGGGCGTGCCCTTCCCCGCCTCCGACGGGCCCAGTGCAAACGCGCCCAGCCCATCCGACAGATCGTCGAGCACATCTGCCCCCACGCTGAACGTTCCCGACGGGGGAGTGGTGATGAGATGGGCCGTGGACGCCGCGGCCGATACGTTGACGGTGGGGACGTAGAGGGGGTCGTACTCATACGTCGTTCCGCTCGCCGTCGGATCAACCTGGTTCGGCTGGAAATAGGCCGTATTACTGCCGTCGTAGGAATCGCTGTACGTGCCGTAGCCCTCAACGACGAAGTTCACGGGCGAGCCCTGCGCATCGAGGGAGCCGTTGGCGTGAATGTCGGCGTTCGTCGTCGTGGTCGACGACTTCAGTTTCGGGCTTCCGTTCAGACGGAGCGTTTTGTCGGAGACGAGCGACTTCCGGAGGGCGGGCGGGACGCCGATGTCCGTAACTCCTTTCGTGTACGTGGCCCGAATCGTGTAGTCGCGATCCTGGTAGGTGCCAACCGCCCGCACGTCAAGGGTGTCGTCAATGATGGGGAGACCCGGCAGGATCGGCGTTTCCCCGGGCCGGTAATTCTGAATGTCGACCTGATAGGTCGCCTGTGTCCCGTAGCCGGCGTAGCTCGTGGACGGAATGGCAAACGTAGTGGTTTGTGCCCACCCGTCCGGGCGGTCCACCAGGTTGCGGAGGGTCCGGTCCAGGCCCACGAGCGCCGTCTCGCGGGCAAAGGCCTCTTGTTGTTTCACGGTACCGACGGATTCGCTCCGATTGGTGGTTGTCTGCGATCCGTAGAGCAGAATGCCCACCGTGAGCGTCGCCATGAGGACGAGGATGAGAGAGCTTTGTCCCATTGCCAAAAAGAAGAAAGAGGGGGGAAAGGAGAAGGACGGCCTGCGCGCGATCGGCCCCGCTGGCTACGGCGCGTACCGCGTGAGATTGGGGGGACGAACGACGGCGTTGAACCGCGCCTCGTCGACATGCTGCTTCATGCCGCCGCGGTGCTCCGTCTCCCCTCCCCCGAGGGGCGAAACCCCCCGCACGTGCACCCCAAGCTGGCGCACCTCAGAAAAGGTGGCGGTTTCGGTCCCGTTGTCGTCCCGAAGGTCGACGTGAAACTCCGTCAGAGACGCCATACTGGTGCTGGTCTCCGTGCCGCCCGTGCAGTCCGCCGGCGCGGTCGGGTTCACCCGACGGACGATCCGGAAGGTTGGCTTCTCGACGAACGTTCCCGTTGCGGGGTCGCGAACGTGCGCCGTTGTGCCCGTCAGGTCCCGCTGATAGCAGACAAGATCCGGCGTGGGCTTGGTGGCAAAGGCCGCGGAGTCGGCATACGTGCGGAAGGCAAACACCTCGGTTGTGTCCCCCGAGGTCGCATACGAAACAAGCGCCGCCCCCGTCTCCACATCCGCGTTCGGGACGCCCGCCCCTACGTTGTGGAGATCGAGCTGGAGCTGCCGAATGAGGTCGACCATCTGGGACGTGGCCGCGTAGTACTGCACCCCGCCGATGGCGGCCTCCTGCCCCCGGAACTGCGTGAAGGCAATAATGAGGAGCACCGTGCTCCCAATCACCACCGCCGCAAGATTATCGAGAAGAACCTGCATGGTCGTTCAGGCAAGAAAAGGTTAGAGCGTGGGGCACTGCCCCGTGCCCGAGTATGGGATGTAGGGGTCCTTTGTCACCGTGTCGTATTCGAACACGCGCTGCATTTGCACCTCCACAGGCGTCTGCGGGGTTTTTATGAAGAGGAATGGACTCGAAATCGTAAGTGTGACCTCTTTTGCAAAGGTCGGGACGGCACTGGGGGCCAGCGTCACGGGATCGACGTAGGCAACCTCGATGTCCACCTCGAACGGGATGTCGTCCCGATCTATGGCCACCTCGGTCATGCCGTCGAACCCTTCGATGTACGTGCTGGTCGCGTAGCTCTCAGCGGGGGCGAACGAGTCCTCGGGGGTGAACACGTCTGCAGTCGTCGTTCGGCCGCAGGTCGGGAACGTCGTTTGGGTATCAACGACAAACTTGTCGAAGGCCACGCCACCTCGGCCAATGTGCTCGAACACCTCTACCCCCACCCCGGTCACCTGGGTCGCCACCTCGTTGAGCACGTGCCGCTGCTGGGTGTTTGTGGTTCCCTGATGCATGCTGAGGGCCAGCATCGAGACCAGGGCGAGAGCAATGATGCCGTAAATGGTTTGCGCCATGGACGAGAGGGGCGGCGTCTGGGCGCCGCGGCTTAGTCGGTGGAAACGACCCGAAGGAGCTCATCGGTGCTGGTGTCGCCGCGCATCACCACCTCGCGGGCGGAGGCGAGAAGTGTGAGCATCCCCTCCGCGATGGCAGTATCGCGAATGGTGTCCTCGTCGATGGACTCTTCCGCCCCAACGATTAGGTGCCGAATGGCGCGGGAGAAGTACAGGGCCTCAGCGATGGCCTGGCGGCCGCGATAGCCGCTTCCGCCGCACGTGCGGCAGGTCTGCTGCTCGCTGGCCCGGTAGAAGGTGGTGTGTTCAATCTCATGGTCCGTAAAGCCCAGCTCCCGGAGCAGTATGGGGTCGGGGGCCGAGTCAACCTGACGGCAGGCCGGGCAAAGCGTGCGCACAAGCCGCTGGGCCACGACCAGGTTGATGGCGTAGGCGATCAGGAAGGGCTCCACGCCCATCTTATAGAGTCGGCTCACGGCGCTGGGCGCGTCGTTGGTGTGGAGCGTGGAGAACGTGAGGTGGCCCGTGTTCGCGAGTTTAATGGCAAGCTCGGCGGTCGGCCGGTCGCGCATCTCTCCCACCATCACAACGTCGGGGTCGTGGCGCAGGATGGACCGGAGGGCGTCTTCCAGGTGCAGGCGCGGGCCGAGCTTGATCTGCCGGGCGCCGGGGATGATGTACTCCACCGGGTCCTCGACCGTCAGGACGTTGCGCTGCGGGCTAATCACCGAGTGGAGCGCGGCGGCGAGCGTGGTGCTCTTTCCGGAGCCGGTGGGGCCGGTCATGATGACCATGCCGTGCGGCTGTGCGATCGCGGTCTCGAACCGCTTGAGGGCCTCGGCCTGAAGATTAATCTGCCGCAGGTCAGTGAACACGCGCCGATCGTCAAGCACGCGAATCACGATGCTCTCGGCCTTCACCTCTCGGCTGGTGCCCGCCAGCGGAAGCACGGAGACGCGGTAGCGGATGAGGTTGTTGTCGACCGTGCGCTGGATGTATCCATCCTGCGCAACCTCGCGGTCGAAGCGGTCGACATTCAGGCAGCGGTCCTTCACCACGGCCAGCATGGCCTCGGGATGCACCTTGTCCTGGGTGTGCCAGAGCTGAAGCATTCCGTCGACCCGCATGTGGATTTCGGTTTCGCGGTCCGGGTTGGGAAAGATGTGGATGTCGCTCGCCCCCATCCGCACGGCCTCCAGAAGGGCGGCCTCAAACAGGTTGATAAGCGAGGAGCGGTTGATTTCCGCCTCCAACTCTTCCTCGTCCACCAGTCCGCGGTCGGCCTGCTCGTAGGAGGCGCCGAGATCGAAGGAGCCGGCCTGCTCGTCGGCCTCAATGCGCTCGAGGTATTCGTTGCGGCGGGGGTAGAGCTCGTCGAGGAGCGGAGCCACGACATCCTCGGGCGCATACCGGAGCTCGAAGTGCGCGAGGCCGACGTCGTGGGCGATCTGGTAGAGTTCGGGGCGCGTAGGGTCGTGCGTGGCAAAGACAAGGCGGGAGATCCCCCGCTGATCGTCCCGCTCTTCGCGGAGCGGCAGCAGGCGCATGGCCAGCAGCTTGTCCTGGTCCGGCCGTTCGAACTGCTCGATGACACGTCGCACGAAGTCCGCATCGATGCGGTTCGGATCCACCTCCTCGCTACGGAACGCATAGATGCGGGCAGCCTCGGCAAAGACGAGCGCGCGGTCCACGGTCGGGTGCTTAGTCAACACGCGCCAGAGGGCGGTCTGCTCGCCGGTACGTGTCCATTCCGCGAGGGTCTCGTGGGCCTGCCTCAGCGTGATGGCCTGCGCGTTCAGGAGCGCCGTCACCACCCGGTCGCGCGTGAGGGCCGCCGGGTGGGCCTCGTCCTCCGGCCCAGTCGTCTCGGGGTCGGGGGCTTTTGCGTCCCGCGACGCGCCCGGCCGGTCGGCAGCCTCGCCGGCACGGCCGTTGGCGGCCGCCTTCTCCGTTTCGAGAAACACCACGCCCTCATCGTCCTGGTAGGTGGTTACGTGTGGGTCGCTCATCAGAGGCTGCGGGAGTGGCGGTTAGTTTTGAAACATGATGTCCGAGGTCGTAGGCTGAATCAGCGCCGACTCGGCAGAGACAATCGTGAGGATGGCCACCATGATGGAGATGAGCACAGCGGTGCCGGTCTTAATGCCTTCGACGGTCGATTCCAGCTTGAGAGTGGTTTCCTTCTCGTAGAACTCGCCCATCTCGTTGGCACTCTCGCGCACCGAGCCGGTCTCAGCGCCGGTGCGGAAGCGGGCCAGCACCATCGGCGTAAACACCTCGGCGGCCTCCATGGCCGCGATCAGGTCGGTGCCCCGGGCCATCATGAGGGGGACGGTCACCGTCTTCACCTGGTGCTCGATGTAGGTGTTGCCCGTGGCCTCGGCGGCGATCTTCATGACCTCCTGGTTCTCCCCCGCGCCGGTGTAGAGCACACCGAACACCCGGCAGAAGACCTCCAGGTTGAGCTTGTGGAGCAGCGGCCCGATGAACGGCAGCTGGATCATGTATTTGTGGATCACGAACTTGCCCTTCGTGGTCTGCGACCAGGCAATGAACGCGCCGGTGGCCACCACAACGACGCCCGCCACCCACATCCAGTACTGATCCATCCAGCCGGCAAAGGCCAGGGACGCGGACGTGAGCGGGGGCAGTTCGATGTTGTAGTTGACGAAGAGCCCGGCGTAGGAGGGGATGATGTACCAGATGTACCACACGAACGCCGCAATCGTCGCCAGAAGCGTGAGGGTCGGGGTGATGAGGGCGCTGCGGACGTTCTTCTTGAACTCGTCCTTGCGCTCCAGGTACTTGGCCGTCGCTTCGAACATCCCGGCCATGTTGCCGCTGGAGGCCGCGAGGCCGAGCATGTAGGCCGTAAACTTGCCGAGCACGTGCTGGTGCTTCATGAACGCATTCTGGGCATTCATGCCGCTCTTGAGGTCGGCCTGCAGGTCGCGCATCATCTGGCGGAGCGGCGCGCTCGTGGCGTCGGCGATGAGGAGCGTGAGCACCTCGTCGAACGGCAGCTGGCGCTTGAGCATGTTGGCCGCCAGGCGCACGAAGAGCACGATGTCGGTGCTCGACGGCTTCATCTGGACGTCGAGCAGCTTCTTCTGCACCTTCAGGACCTCCAGCCCCATGCGCTCCAGGGCGGCGTGCACTTCCTGCGGAGTATAGGCCTTCTGCTCGCCCTTCACGACGGCGCCGGCCGCGGTACGCACCTTGTACCGGTAGGTGCGGCGCTGCTCCACGGTGTCGGGTCGAAACTTGTGCTTCTCGGAGAGGTCGTCGATGCGGCGGTTCGCCGCGCGCTTGCTGGGGGCGAAGACGGTGCCGCGGACAGGCTCGCCGATGGTGTTGACCCCACTAAAGCAGTATTCGCGGACGGGCATGGACGGGGGCGAAGGAAGCGAGTGAAAGGGAATGTGGGGGCTGATTTTCGTCAGACGGCGGGCGCTCGATCTCGGCGGACCACCTGACGGGAACCACCCTCCCGAAACCCCAAGCGGCCCCCGGTCGAAATCTCCCGACCGGAGAGCCACGAGGGATTTTATTCTCAGTCTATTCAGCACAGGCCGGGGCGTCATCGCCACCGTTACCGTTAAGGTTGGTAATGGCACCTTCTACATCGGCCTCACCGAGACCACAGACGGAGACGACAATCTGGTTGCCTTCCTCGTTTGCACCGTCACCTGTAATGGTGACTCCAGGAGCGGACGCTGCTATTGTGTAGGTGCCGTTGGTGTTGGTGTACGTCAGACCGGTTCCGTAACCAATCTGGGCGAAGGTAGCGTCAGCAAAAGTCTCGCCATCTCCAGGCCCACCGAATGGTTCAGCCTTCTTACCCCAGGCTTGGATGTCAGAAGCAATTCGAACAGCATCATTGAGCATAGCATCAGCGTTCGCCTTAGCAGAGTTTTGGTCGAAAGCCTGGATGCCGACGACCGTGGCGATGCCGACGATGACCGTAGCGAGGACGAGGAGAAGAAGTTGTTGTTGTCCCATGGTAGAAGTTCAAGAAGGGGGAAAGGAAGCGG
>JAWOAQ010000206.1:0-21126 GCA_046498495.1 Salinibacter sp.
CGCTCGGCGTCCTCGACGCTCCCACGTGGTGGATCGTGCTGCACGGCTACGGCCAGCTCGCTGCCGACCTGGCCTCCGCGGCCCGTCCCCTCGCCTCGCCAACCCGCTGCGTGGTGGCCCCCGAGGGCCTCTCGCGATTCTACATCGACGATCTCGACACGCACGAGCGGGTCGGGGCCTCCTGGATGACGCAGGAAGCACGCGAGGATGAAATCCACGACTATGTTCGCTACCTCGACGCTGCGGTGGAGCATCTTTCCCCGCCGGGATCCCCCCCGTCGATTCACGTTCTTGGCTTTTCGCAGGGGGCCGCCACCGCCAGCCGATGGGCCGTCCACGGCGATACGCCCGTCGATCGTCTCGTGCTCTGGGGCGGCGCGCCCGCCCACGACCTCGACCTGTCGGCCCACGCCGAGGCCCTTCGCAGCATGGCCCTGACCCTTGTCATCGGCACCGAGGACCCGCACGTAACAGCGGACCGACGGCGCGCTGTACAGGCGCGCCTGAATCGGCACGACATTCCCGTCACCGTCCACACCTTCGACGGGGGGCACCGACTGGACCGGGACGTGCTGCACACGCTTGCCGGCTCCTCGGTGTGACCGCCGGGTCCGCCGCCCCGATCAATCCGTCTCCGTCATTGGGCTGCCCTTCGGGGGGTTGACCTGTGTCCGATGGTGCGCCTTGCGCCGCTCGTACACCGGATCGTGGAGCACCGCCCGCCACGCCTCTCGGACAATCACTGCCGCGGCCCGCTTTTCGGCGTCAGCCCACTGCCGCGGCTCTCGTTCCCTGCCGTCCGCGTCGTATTTCCGGACACCCAGGGATTTGGCGTCGCACATCGCCCGCGTAACCCCCATGCGGAGATACTTGCGCACCATGTCCATGCCGACAAAGTCCTCCTGCGCCCGGTACGCCTCGTACTGGGCGCGCAGAGCTTCGACCGCCGCCTCGGCCGTGGCCTCGTCCTTGAAGCCCCAGTGGGAAAGCAGCTCGTCCTTGTACGGTTGTACCTTGAAGACGCTCTGCTCGCCAGCCTGAACCCGGTAGCATTCGGGGCGCTCCCGAAAATTGACCTCGTACTCAACGGCCATCGTGGAGGGGCCTCCGTTATTCCGGCGGATCAGACACGCCAGAGGACCCCGGAGCAGAGATCGATTGCTGCGGGGGCGACGGATGCGATTGATCCGCGACAAGACGGTCCCACATCCGCCGTGCAAAATCGCGGAAGGGGGCCTTCTGGTGAAGCCACCCAAAGTGAAGCGCATAGGGGGTCACGGAGACGTGCTCTCCCATCCGCGGCATGCGCTCGGCAAGCCAGAACAGGGCGTCCCGGACGCCCTCGTACGGAATGCCACGTAGGCTGTACGTGAAGGGGGAGGTGTAGAATCGGTAGGTGATCTCCCGAAAGTCCGGATCGTGGTCGACCAGACCATCGATGTAGTCGAGCTGCGGGCTGTTCCGGCCCTGGAGCCAGGGAAACACGTGGAGCCCGAGGTCGCTCATCGCCATGGCCAGGCTCCACTCACACGTCTCTTCACTTCGTCCCTCATCGAGCCGACTCCGGAAGTGCGTCTCCTCCACCCGATCGAGAAAGTGCGACGCGCGCTCACAGACCGCGCGGGTGCACGCCTCGTCGCTCGCGTAAATCATACCGGCCTGCACGCGCGGCAGCGCCGTAAGCCCAAATCGGCGCAACGTGCGGCGCCGTCGCTTCAGGATCATGTCTACAAACACCCCGACGCCCTTCGGTCCCCCAAAGAAGTGATCGGCATTCTGAGTCCCCGTCGCGGTGAAGGGAAACGCCGCCAGTTGATGCCACAGGGAATCCGGATCCCGACACCAAATCATGTCCGCATCAACAAAGAGCGACCGATCGAACACCTTGAACCGGTCGAGGTGGTGCTTAAATCCCACGATGGATTGGTGCTCCGCCGGGAGGAGTTCAATCCGGTCGAACGCGGTCGCCAAGCCGCGGCGCCGTAATAAAGACTGATGGGCCTCCGAGCAAAACAACGCCACGGGGCGGTCCGGATCATGTCGTCGCAGCGTGTGCACCGACGCGACCGCGTGCCGCACGTACTGCTCCGGACCGTAGCTGTGAAGGACGTAGCCTTCCTGCGGATGCGACATGAACGAGAAACCGGTCCGGTGCTTGGGGAAACAGACATCCGACCAACGAGCATCCTTCGTCTGATGATTCCCCGTCACTCCGGTCAAACGGCTTTTCCATTGTCTCTTGCGTCTCTGCTCTCGCAGGCCCGCGTGCGCCTGGAGGGCCGCCGCGCCTGCGCCCGGCCCGCTACGGGCGCACCATCCGCTACGGGCGCAACATGATGTCGTCTACGTCCACGCGCGAGCTGTCGCCCGTCGTATCCGAGTCGCCCCAGAGGGTGATGGACACCGGACGGTTCGGGGGCGCCTCCCCAAAGACCTGCCGGTAGTCCTGTCTCACATTTTGCCGTTTGGTTTTCCACTCCCCGAGTCGCGGCTCCTGGGCCGAGTCCGCGACGATTGCTTTCAGGGGCCCAAACGACACAACCGTTCCCACTGGAAGCGTGGAGCTGTAGGTGTACTTGATGCTCTTGGGACGGCCGAGCCAGTCCGTTCCGAAGGTAACGTAGATGGCGCCGCCGGTGTCGTTTTGGTCTTTCTCACTGGCCCCCTCCGGCAGATGCAGCGCGCGCCACCGCCACTCCAGGTACGGGTGCTCGCGAAGATCCCAGTCAAAATTTTTCTCGTTCCGAAGGGTATACCGGAGCGCCTCCCCCTCGGTGATAAGACGGACAAACTGGTTTCCCCCTTCCTCTTCCACCTCCATCGTCTCCCCCTCGTCCCGCACTTCTTCGTACGACAAAATCCGCTCATCTGAACTCACAAACACCCACCGGTCGGGGAAGGTGCCCGGCTCGTAGCCTTCGAAGTCCTCCACGACCACGGGCTCGGGCGCACGGTCCTCTTCGCTCTGCGCCCCCGCCGGGGCAACGCCGCCCCACGCCGTGACCCCCAGGAGGACGAGTGCCCCCCACAGCCCCAGCTTCCATTCAGCCCAGCGAGCGAATACAGAAATGGGCATGGTGACGAGCGAAGTAGACATAGCGGGTGAATGCTGTTGGGGCACAACGAACTCGTAAGCCGCTTTCGACTCACTACAGGTAACACGGACGGCTCCGCCCCCTCCGGTTCCGGTGAAAGACGAAGGGGACCGATTTTCCGTATACCCTGTTCAAATATCCGTCCATAAAACCTGCGCGAACAAGAATTTGTGGTCCCTTCCGTTTCACTCCCCTCCCGAGGGACACCCGCTGGGAGAGAGCGAAACGTTGGGGCCCCCTCGGTCCCTTCTTTGTGCTGACGCAGGCCCGTCCGTTCACTTCACTTCTCGCGGTCCGTATGTCCCGGTCTGCTGTCCGTTACGTGTTTGTTGGAGTCGCCGTTTTGCTGATCCTGCAGTATGGACTGGTGGGGCTGGTGAGCCTCTCTCACTCCGAACCCTGGCCGTCCCTTATCCTGCCTGGATTTCGGTCGGCGTACGCGGCCGACGATACAATCCGCATTGAGCGGCCCCAGATTGAGGTAGAGTTTGCGGACGGGACCCGTACATCCGTTTCGCCGTCTCGCCTTCTATCTCCGCTTCCTCGTTCGCATCATCCCTCCTTCCTCAACGCGCAGTGCCGTCCCTCCTCACAAAGCGGGTCCCCCAAAACTGAGCGCTGTGTGGACCCGGCGGGATCGGAGTGGTTTCTTCGGCGCGCCGACCAGGTGTTTCCCTCTCAGTCCGTTACCGCTATCGATGTAATCTGGACGGATCTTCACTTCGTCCCGCAGGCCCAAACGTCTCGCTCCGTTCCGCTCGACACCCTGCGGCTCGTTTCGTCTCACCCGTAGTTCTCAACCGACTCGAATGATGCCCTTTTCCCGTTCCTGGTGGGATTGGTGGATGTTTGATGCGTACTCGGCAACGCCCGAAGGGCTGGGCCTCTACCGCATCAGTTACGCGCTCTTTGTTCTCCTCTTTTTCCTTCCGGGGCACGCCGAATTCGCGTCCTTCTCATTCGTATCGTCGCTCCCCGACCTCTTTTTTCTCCCGCCTCCGGGGCCCATGCAACTGGCCCCCGGCTTTCCATCGCTGGTCTTTTTTGAGGTCCTGCACCTCCTCCTCATCGTCAGCCTCACCGCCGTCCTGCTCGGATGGTACACGCGCACGGCCTCCGTTGCCACCACCCTCCTGTTCCTGGTCGGCTACGGATTCTCCTACTCGGTGGGCAAAATCAATCACAACATGCTTTTTATTTTGCTCCCCGCCGGCATGGCCCTCTCAAACTGGGGAGCCGCCTATTCTTTTGACGCCCGCGCCTCTCGGGCCTCCCGTCGCGTGTCGGCCTGGCCGATCGCCCTTGTGGTGCTCGCCACGGGGTTCGCGATGTTCACAGCTGGCCTCCCAAAGATTTTCGGCGGCTGGCTCGACCCCACGACCCAGGCCACGCAGGGCCGCCTCATTCGCCAGTTCTTCGTGCACGGACGCCAGGACCTGCTCGCGCCCCTGGCCGTCGCGCTTGACACGCCGACCCTCTGGGAGCTTGCGGACGTGGCGACGGTCGTCTTTGAGGTCGGCTTTCTCGCGGCCATCCTCCACCCGTTTACGACCCGGCTCTTCGCCGCCGGAGCGATTCTTTTTCACACGGGCGTACTGCTGGTCCTCAACATCTCGTTTTCGTTCAACTTCATCGTCTACGCGGCCGTGATGCCGTGGCCTCAGATTGCAGCCAAGGGGCAATGGCTCTCCTCGCTCGCGCCCCGTTTGCGGCTTCCCGCCTGGGGACGGGGGGGCCTCGTCCTTACGGTTGCGGGGCTTTTCTACACTGCCGGATCGCCTGTGCTGTGGCTCAATGACCTGGGGGCGTTCGCCTCCGGGCTGACGGTGACGGACCTGATCGTCTTTGGTCTCGCGTGGATCGGCCTCCTCACATCCGCCCTTGTGTGCTGGGGCCAAGATGCCGATCCGTCTCCTCCTGTGCGCACCGGCCCAGTGAGGAACGAACCCCTGTGATGAGGCTTAGAGAATATCCGTTTCGTCGTGTTGTATCTGATCCTGGCGCTTCTCCGTCGTCTTTTATGTCGGATCCCCTTCGCAGGGCCGGGCTCCTGCTTCTTGGCACCCTCCTGGTATACGGCCTCCTCGTGGCCACCCACAAGGGAGAGTTCTGGCCCTTTAGCATCTATCCCATGTTTTCGCAAGCCGGCAATCCGTGGTCCCGGGCCGTCGTGCGTGATGTCTCCGAGGACACGGCGGCGTTTGACTGGGAAACGGTGTCCCGCGCAGACCTGCCCGGTACGCCCTTCCCCCTCCGGCCCAACAACATCGACAACATTGACCTGGCCAACTTCGTCTCGAAAACAGACACGTGGTCTCCGCGCCGGGTCAACGGGCTGCGCTCTCTCTTCTCCAGGCACCTCTCCGATCGCGACCTCCTCGTGATGCGGGTCAACGGCCGGATGAACGCGGACGACTCGGTCGTTGTCGACTTCGTTCCCTACGCGTACCTCAGCACCGATTCCACGGCCCTCAACCCGTCCCTCCCAACCGGTGCATCAGCCCGCGAGTAGCCCGTCGTCCCCACCTTCTCCCCCCTTTCCCGTCGCGCACACGTCCCCACGCAAGGCGATGACCCGCTTCCTTCAACAGTTGTTCGGCTTTCAGGTCACCGAAACCAAAGGCGAGCGGCTGTTCTTCTACGCCTTCGAGCTGTTTGTGGCCGCCTGCACCCTCAAGTACGCCTGGACCTGGGCCGCCCACCTGCAGCAACTGGGCGACGTGGTGTTGCCCCTCGGCCTCGCCAACTATGTGGACGTGTCGGTCCTCTTCCAGTCATGGGTCGCGTACGGGGTTGCCGCCCTCCTAACAGGGACCGTTGCGCTGGGGGCGCTCCGGTGGTGGCGATACGGCTACCTCGCCGCCCTTTTGCTTCTGCACCTGCTGTTTGCGGCGCGCTACTCCCAGGGAGAGATTCCCCACAGTTCCAACGTGCTGGGCATGACCTTGCTGGGGCTGAGCCTGGCCGTCCCCGCCTTCGACACGGAGAAGCTGCGCCGGCGCTTCGCAATCGGATTTGCCTACTTCTCCGTTGGGATCGGCTACACGTCCGCCGCCGTGTGCAAGCTCGTGGCCAGCGGCCCCCAGTGGGTGGACGGGCGTCACCTGCAGCTGTGGATCCACGAAAAGTCGATCGACGTATTTGCCGCGAGCGGGACGTTCGACTTTACGCTGCTGCAGTCGCTGGCGCTCGATCACTACTGGATTGCCACCCTCTTCCTGGTGATCGGCCTGGTGTCCGAGTCGCTTGCCATTTCCATGTGCTGGCCGCGCTTCCGAGTGCCGGCCGTGCTGGCCGTCCTGGGCCTCCACGCCGGGATTTACCTGACCATGCGGATCATCTTCGCCATCACGACCCTTGAGTTGATTCTCCTCGCGCTGCCGTGGGCCTGCCTCGTCACGCGCGTGCTCGGGGCGAGCGCCGCGACGGTCGAGCGCGAGTGCCCGCTTCCGCACCTCCGCCCCGCCCCCTCGTCGTCCCGTGACGAGGTGCCGGTCTCCGCTCCGTCCGCGGCCTCCTAACCACGCGAGGCCCCCGGCTCCGGTGCAGTCCCCGACTCCGTCTCGGACGGGGTGCCCTCCGGGGATGAATTCCCTGGATCTCCTTCGTGTGCGGGGTCCAGATCGGCGGCGTTAAGGTCCGTGGGCACCTCCTCCCCAATCGGGACCACCTCTTCCTGATCCAGCACGGAGAAGAGGGTGAAAAACCCGAAATTGAGCACCCGGTCGATCACGCTTCGCGTGAGCAGCATTCCCGCAACAGCCGGCCCCGGCACCCCCAGCGAGGCGGATGCCTCAATCCCCACGCCGGCAAACACGAGGTCGCGCGAGGGCAAGAACGGAATCCGGTTTGTGACGATGAAGACGACCAGCAGCGTCGCCCACGCGCTGAAGGGCGCATCCGGCAGCACCACCCACCACTGGAGCACCTGTAGAATGCTGCTCAACAGAAACCGCGCGAAGTGGATGCCCAGCAAAACGCCCAGCGTGCGAGTGCCCAGCGAAAAAATGGCATCGCGGAACTGCACGACGAGCCCCCCCACAAGCACCAGGACCACGCTCCCCAGGGCCACGTATCCCGGCGTCGTGTTCCCCAGAAGCTCATCGAGGGCGACGTATCCGCTCGCCAGGAGAACGACCAGCACCAGCACGGCCACCCCAATCGACGCCGCGGACGAGAGGATCAGATTGTCCTTGATCTCGGCGGCGATCTTGCGCATCGACCGGTCCACCTTCGCCCGGGCATGCGCCAGTAGAAAGACCTCGCCGGAATAGCCCACCACGTCCGCATTCAGCACCCGCTTCCGCATCATGAGGGGCAGGCTCTCCGAGGGGTCGAGTCCCCAGATGCGTCCGTAGATCAACACCTCCGACAGCGGAAGGAGCGCGTACATGGCAAACACCGTGAGGTAGAAATACGGCGTCTGGGGGAGGCTGTCCCAAAACCGCCCCCATCCCATCTGGGTAAGCTGGTACACCAGGTACGCGACGATCGTCCCGATGAGGAGCCACCGGAGGCCCTTCAGCACCCGCCGTCCTGTGGGAGTAGTCACAGCGGCCTGGACACGGGAGCGCACGGATTGAAGATCGACCATAGGGGGCTGGGGCACAGGGTCGCACAAATGCGCAAACCGCTCGACGCTACGCGTTCGTCCGTCGCAGGACGGCCGTTCCGTAGGGACTGTCTTCGATGTCGAGCTCAAAATCGGGAAACTGTTCGCTCCACGCCTCGGCAATAGACGACTCGTCCTCCCGGTACACGTCGTCAAGGACGACAACCGCCGTGTCGCTTAGTTGGTCGGCGAGCATTGGGAGGGCCGGATACCGCGCCTGGGACCGGAGTTCGTGGGGGGGGCCGTCGACGACCACCATGTCGATGGTGCCTTCATCTTCCAGGGCTGCCAGATCGTACCACGGCCAGGACTCCCCCTCCAAATGAACGTCGTTGAGCGGGGCGTGGCGCACCTCGGCCCACTCGGACAGGCCATGTCGCGCAAGGGTCGTCCGGGTCTTTTTTCCGTACGAGCGAAGGTGATCGAGCGCAATGACATGACCCATCCCCTGCTTTTCGACGGCGTATCCGAGCACCACCGTGGACGACCCGCTCCCCAACTCGACCACCACGCTCGGCTCGTGCTCGCGCACCAGCGTGACGAGCGTACAGGCGAGCTGTGGCGAAGCGGCCCACCCCGTTAGGGCGGGAATGGGGGCCCGGACGTCCAGAAGCTCGGTGAGGTGGAGAAGAGACTGAATGTGCTCTTTGAGCGCCCGATCGTCTTTTCTCCGCGACCGATACACGTTCAGGAGGAGCCCTACGCCCCCGGCAAACGAGAGGATGATCGCCACGAGGACCGCAAACACGCGCCCGCCCATCCCCCACGCAAGGGCCGACGCCCCAATCAAGAGGGCCGTAGCGCTTACCAGGAGGAGCGTGTCTTCGTGCTTAAAGTTCATGGGACGTCTACAGGGGGAAAACGTGAGGAGGACACAGCGGCGCAGCGCCCCTCCGGTCGTTTGATAGGCCCGGGCGTTGTTGCTGCTACGCTACCGACGAATCGGCGTGGGCCACCGTAGAGGCATCCGCCGGTCCGTGCTCGAACAGGTCATACCGAAACGAGTCGGCGAGGTACTGTTCGAAGGCCGCCTCCATTTTCTCCGTCAGTTGAAACCGGGGATGCCCAAACACGTCGCCTCGCACGTATCGGTGCCAGGCGTAGAGAAAGAGATCCGTGGGCGTATTTCGCATGCGGCGCAGGAAATGGTCCGTCTCCCACAGGTTGCCGTCGTGCGAATACCGGAGGTAGAGGTACGCGTCCTCGCGGGGCAGGATCACGTGCCGCTTCTCCCGCCAGTCATTGAGGTAATCGGTGTCGCTGGTGCGCCGGATGTTGGGGTAGCGGATGGCCGCGTCCCGGCGGTGCATCATGGTGGGCGGGACGCCGTCCGGCAGAATTCCAATGAAGGGGTGGTCAAAGTACGTGGGGTGATCCACGTGCATGAGCGTGCCCTGCAGCGTGCATACGTCGGAGCCGTCCTGCAAGGCGGCCACCTGGCGTTCAATGCGCTCCGGGTGCGACCAGTCGTCATCGTCCCACTGCGGCACCACAAAGTCGCCGGTGGCCATGTCGAGGGCCTCGTTGCGAAGCCCGCCAATCCACAAGTCCGGGGTGCGCTCCCGGTGGCGGTAGCGCACGGTGCCGGGGAGATCGAACGCCTCGACAACGTCCTTCACCGGGGCCTCCCCATTGTCGAGCACGACGAGCTCGAGCGCGTCGTACGTCTGCCGTTGATACGATCGGAGCGCCCGCTGGATGAGCTGGGGGCGGTCCGCCGTCACGAGGAGACAACTGACCGTGGGCTCGGGGCTGGACATCGGCGGCTGGATATCGGGGCGTCGGATGGACGAGAGTGTCGTTCCTCAACGGGCACACCGTTCAAAAGTGTCGCTCCGAGCGGCGGCCCGCACGCTCGTTGCACGAGAGGGCTACTCCCTCCGCTCTTGGACCAGGTTCTCGTTTGCGTGAACGGCCTCCCGGACGGCCCCCTGAAGCTTGTCGGCCGTAATGGGCTTGGCAAGAAAGGCATGGGCCCCCGCCTGAAGGGCTTCCTCAGTGCGCCCGTCGGCCAGGCCGCTAATCGCAACAATCGACAGACGGGGATGCCGGGCGTGGAGGGTGCGGATAAAGTCGAGGCCGCTCATATCCGGCATACGGAGGTCCGTCACCACGGCGTCGACCTGTCCGTCCTGCTCCGCCACCCACTGCAGGGCCTCGCGGGCGTCGGCGACGGTCGTCACCTCGTACCCTTCGTCTTCGAGGGTTTGCTTCGCCGTTTCCCGGATGAACGCCTCATCGTCCACCACGAGCACGTGCTCGCCATCGGGGCGCGTGTGGGCCGCCGGGGGTGCCTCCGCCGGCGCGTCGTCCGCCTCGGCCGCGTCCGCGGCGGGCAGGTGGACGCGAAAGGTCGTCCCAACGCCCTCCTCGCTGTCTACGTCGATAAATCCGTCGTGGCTCTTAACGATGCTGTACGCCGTGGACAATCCCAGCCCCGTCCCCTCCCCTTCCTCCTTTGTCGAAAAGAACGGTTCGAAGATCTTATCGGCCACCTCGTCGGGCATCCCGGTGCCGGTGTCCGAAACCCGCACCTGCACGTACGGACCCGGTTCGGCGTCGATGGTGCGCTGGGCATCGGCCTCCGTATAGGTCACGTTTTGGACCGCAATCGTGAGCGTGCCGCCCTCCGGCATCGCGTCGCGGGCATTGACGCACAGGTTCATGAGCACCTGCTGGAGCTGCGTCGCATCGCCCACAACCGGCCGAAGATCGTCCGGCACGCGAGTCTCAACCGTGATGGTCTCGGGAAAGGTTTCGTCCGTGATGCTCTCAGTTTCCTCCACGATCGCGCCGGGGTCGAGGGCCACGCGCTCCCCCTCTACGCCCCGCGCAAAGGCCAGCACCTGCTCCACCATGTCGGCCCCGCGAGCGGAGCTCTGCTGAATCATCGAGAGGGTGCGCTCGATCTTCTCGTCGCTCGTATTGAGGCGGCGGCGGAGCACCTTCACGCCGAGGGTGATGGGCATTAACAGGTTGCCCAGGTCGTGCGCGATGCCGCCCACGAGCCGCCCGATGCTCTCCATGCGCTGAGAGCGGAGAAACTGCGTCTCCAGCTGCTTGCGCTCGGTGATGTCGGTGTTAATAACGAGGACCTGCTTCGGGTCGCCCATGGTGTCGCGCACCAGGGTCCACCGGCTTTCAACGACCCGCTCGTCCCCGTCGGCGGTGCGCATGCGCAGCTCGCCGGTCCACTCGCCGTCCTCCATCATCGTCTCGTGGCACTGCTTCAGCTTGTCCTGCTGGTCGGGATCATAGAGGCATTCGTGGGCTCGTTCCCCCAGAATGTCGTCGGCCGCCCAGCCGGTCAATCGCTCGGCCCCCTTGTTCCAGTAGACGATCTCGCCGTCCAGGTCGTAGGCCAGGATGGCGTCGCGGGCCTTGTCGAGGAGTTGGGCCTGCTCGCGGATGCGCTGCTCGGCCTGTTTGCGCTCGACCGCGTACCGCAGGGAGCGCTCCAGCAGCGGCGCGTCGATCTCATCTTTCGAGAGGTAGTCGGCCGCTCCCGCCGCCATGGCGCTGAGGTCCACCTCCAGGTCGCCCTGGCCGGTGAGGAGGATGATGGGGGCCTGCACCCCGCCGTGTGCGTTGATCTCCTCCAGCAGGTCCAGTCCACTGCCCTGTCCCAGGCGGTAGTCGACGAGGCAGACGTCGTAGGTATCGGTGAGGACGGCGTCGCGCCCCTTCTGGTAGGTCGATGCCCAGTCGAGGGTGCACTCGACGGTCTGCGCCTTCTTCAGCAGCGCCCGCGTAATGACGTAGTCGTCCTCGTCGTCTTCGATGAGAAGAACGTCGAGTTGTTTGGGAGCAGAGGTCATTCGTTTGCGTCGCGCTCAGGAGGAAGCTTGGCGAGGTCGAACCAGAACTCGCCCAGGGCCTGCACGGCGTCGGCGAGCTCGTCGAACGTGACGGGCTTGGTCACGAAGGCGTTCACGCCGAGATCGTAGCTTTGCAGAATGTCCTGCTCGGCCTCGGACGTGGTGAGCACGACGACCGGGATGCGGCGCAGTTCCGGGTCCGATTTGATTTCGCGGAGGGCCTCGCGCCCGTCCATGCGGGGCATGTTGAGGTCGAGCAGGATGAGGCCGGGCCGGGGCGCGGCCTCCGGGTCGCTGTACTCGCCCTCGTGGCGGAGGTACTCCATGAGTTCCTCACCGTCTTCGACGGCCGTAAACTCGTTGGTGATTCGGCTTTCCGCGAGAGCACGCCGCGTGAGCAGGCGGTCGTCGGGGTCGTCCTCCGCCAGTAAAATGTGGATGCTCCCATTGCCGTTCATCCGGGATCGAATCACTCGTCTGGGGCTGGTTCCGGGGAGGGATCGGGGGTTGGCCCGTCGCGGTCGCGGGCCACGGGCAGCAGGACCGTAAAAGTGGTTCCTTCGTTCGGCGCGCTCGTTGCCGAAATGTCGCCGCCGTGGCGCTCCACGATGCGCTGGCAAATGGCAAGGCCCATGCCTGTGCCCTCGTATTCGCCGTGGCCGTGCAAGCGTTTGAAGGGAGTAAAGATACGGTCTGCGTGACTTTCTTCAAACCCGATGCCGTTGTCCGCCACCTTTAGGCGACACATCTCAGTACAAGCGGCGTCCAGGCGGCCGCTTTCTTTCAGGTCATCGGGGGCCGGCTCTACGGTGGCCTGCACCGTTACGCGGGGCGGCACATCCGGCTTGTGGAACTTGAGGCCGTTGCCGATCAGGTTTTGCAACACCTGCCGCATTTGTGTCGGGTCGGCCTCAATGGTGGGGAGATCGCCCACCCCCACCGTGCCGTCCACGTCGTCGATCTGCAGGTCGAGATCGTTCCGAACATTTTGGGCGATTTTGGTCAGGTCGACGGACTCAAACGGCTGTGCCCGGGTCGTGATGCGAGAATAGACGAGGAGATCGTTGATGAGCTGCGACATGCGCTCGGCCGCGTCCTGCATGCGCTCCAGGTAGTGCTTGCCGGTGTCGTCCACCGCATCGCCGTAGTCCTCCAGCACCAGGTTGGAGAACGCGCGGATCTTGCGGAGCGGCTCCTGTAGGTCGTGCGAGGCAATATACGCAAAGTCGCGCAGGGCCCGGTTGCGGCGCTCCAGCTTGGCATTGGCGGCGGCCATGGCGCGGGCCGCCTCTTTCCGATCGCTGATGTCGCGGAGGGTGAGGGCCACCCCGTCCTCAATGCTCACGACCATCACCTGAAACCAGGCATCGAGCGCGTCGGTGGCGTAGTGCACCTCGGCCTCGTAGGGCTCGCCGGTCTCCACGACCGACCGGCAGGCGGCTGGCAGATCTGCCTCCTCGGTCTCCGGGAGGATGTCACGCAGCCGCTCGCCGACGAGGTCGTCGCAGGTGTCGTTCAGGAGCTTTTCGGCCTGTGGGTTTGCCAGAAGGCACTCGAAGCCCTCAAAATCGCCGGCGCCGCTTCGAACGGTGGTGAAGACAATGATGCCGTCGAGCGAGCTGCTGAGAACGCTCGACAGCACGTCACGGGACGTTTGGAGGGCCTCCTCCTTAAGCCGCTTGTCGGTGATGTCCTCAAAGCAGACGAGCACGGCGTACGGCTCATCCTCCCCCTTCTGGAAGAGCGGCTGGGCGTTGACGTGGATCCATCGGGGCGGCGCGTCGGGCGGATAGATGCCCATGATGGTGCCCTCCACGGGCGCCCGCTCCACGTACGCCTGCCAGAAGGGAAACTCGACGTTGGGGAGGGGCGTCCCGTCTTTTCGGAGCCCGTTCCAGCGCTCGTCGTCGAACCGCGTGCCGACGATCTGGTCGAGGGGACGCCCCAGAATTTCCTGGGCGGCGTCGTTGCCGTCGCGGAAGATCCCGTTGCTATCCATCAGCAACACGCCCTCGCTAACGGTATCGACGAGGGTGTCGAAGCGCTGCTCGACCTGACGGCGGATGGACTCAACCTGATGATGTTCGGTCCGGTCGGTCAGCGATAGGAGCACGCCTCGGACCGACCCGTCTGGGGCCTGCCAGGGGCGCGCTGCCCATTCGACCCAGCTGGTCGCGCCCGTGGGCTGCGTGAGGGGATGCACGCCGCCGCGCCTGGGCTCCTGCTCGTCCAGGACGGCGGTCAGGCGGTTGCGCCACGCACCGTCGGGGTCTTCGAAGAGATCAAAGAGCGAGAGGGGGGCGCCCAGGTCCCCTGCGGGGCCGGCCGCACCGTCGTCCCGATTCGCGTCGCCGCCGAGAGGGATGGGAGGGGGATCTTGCCCGTCTGGCAGGAAGCGACGGGTCCACGGCTCGCTGCAGGCCACGACGCGCCCGTCGGCGTCGAGCATTGCGAGGAGCGACGGCACAGCCGCCACGACCCGAGCCACCGCTTCGGGCGCGTCCACGAGGACGGCGGAGGGGACATCAGACGATTGGACCGGTGGATTGCTCATGGCAACAGAGGCGCTGCGCCCAGTGATTTGGTTCGCCTTCGACGGGGCCGAAGGATTGTACAGCCTCCTTCAACGCCGGCGGACCCGCAGAGGTTACCGTCGCGATGTGGATCGCGGCGCGCTCATTGGCCAAGGGCCTCGCGGTCGGCCTGTACGTGGCGCCGAATGGCGGGCACGCTATCGCCTCCGTAGCGACGCAAAAACTCGTTCGCCACGGTGTACGCTACGGTGGCCTCCGCAACCGTGGAGGCCGCAGGCACGCTCGTGATGTCGCTGCGCTCGTACCGGGTGGGCTGCGGCTCTCCCGTGGCTGTATCGACGGAATCGAGCGGCTTGATCAGCGTTGGGATCGGCTTCATGTAGCCGCGAACCACAAGAGGCATTCCCGTAGAGGTGCCGCCCTCGGTTCCCCCCGCGTGGTTGGTGCGACGCGGGTACGCATGGGTGTCCTCCGATTTCGGCTCGATCGGGTCGTGCACCTGCGACCCGCGCCGTCGCGCGTTGAAGAACCCGTCGCCCACCTCGGCGGCCTTCTGAGCCTGGATGGAACAGATGGCCTGCACGAGCTGGCCGTCGAGGCGGTGCTCCCAGTGGACGTACGAGCCGAGGCCCGGCGGCACCCCCGTGACCACGACCTCGTAGACGCCCCCGAGCGAGTCGCGCTCCTTTTTCGTCTCGTCGATGTGCTCGATGCAGCGCTCGGTCATTTCGTCGTCCAGCATGCGCGTGGCACTCTCATCGGCCGCCGCGTACAGCGCTGAGGCGCCCCCTTCTTCGATCAAGGCGGCGCGGCGGTCCACCCACTCCTCCGGCGCATCGAACCCCACGTCGCCAATACGCACCACGTGGCTGCCCACCTCGATGCCGAATTCATTGAGCAGCCGACGGGCCACCGAGCAGCAGGCCACTCGCATGGCCGTCTCGCGGGCACTGGATCGGTCGATAACAGGCCGCATGTCGTCGAACTCGTACTTTTGCTTGCCCACCAGATCGGCGTGGCCCGGGCGGGGCATCGTCACCCGATCCAAGTCCTCCGGCGGATCGCCCTCCACAGCCATTTTTTCCGGCCACCCTGCTTTGTCTTTTTCGTAGGCTCCGTTGTCGATCCGAAAGGCAATGGGGCTCCCAAGCGTCTCTTCGAACCGGATGCCGGAATAGATGTGCACCTTGTCGTTTTCGATTTTCGACCGGCCGCCGCGCCCATAGCCCAACCAGCGCCGGGCCAGGTGCTGATTGATGTCATCCGCGGCCAGGGGCAGTTGAGCCGGCAGGCCGTCGATGATGCCGATCAAGGATTCGCCGTGCGACTCACCGGCGGTCAGGTATCGGAGCATGTTGACGAAAGAAATCGTGTGTGAGAAAGAAGGGGGAAGGTGCGGTGCGCGCCCACCGGGCCCCGTGCGTCCTCGCCTACCGGGGAGCGTCGATCTCGTAGAATGCCTGCGTGCCGTCGGGGCGAAGGACCTGTACAAGCACTGTCTCTGTGTCGGTTGTCTCCAGGTACGACTGCACGTCGTCGGGGCTCGTGATGCGGGTGTCATCGAGCGCCGTGATGACGACGTTTCGGGGCAGCCCCGCCTCCGCCGCCGCCCCGCCCTGCTCCACGTAGGCCACAACCGCGCCCGCCTCCACGTCAAACCGGTCCGTTTCGGCGTCGCCCACCGGCCGGAGGCCCACCCCCCACGCATCGATCGACTGCAGGGCATCGTCCGGCGCGTCGTCCTCGTCGGGCCGCTGCGCGTCGGGGAGGGGGCCCGGCTGCGAGTCGGATTGAAGGTCGCGGAGCCAGTTCTGGTAGACCGACGTGTTTTCTCCCATGAGCTGCACGTCGAACGTGCGGAACTCCCCGTCGCGCCAGACGCGCAGGCTCACCCCATCGCCGGGCCGCTGCAGGGCCACAAGGCTCTGCAGATCCCCCGTGCCGTCCACCGCCTCCCCCTGCACCGCCAGGATGATGTCGCCGGCCTGCACCCCGCTCTCCGCCGCCGACCCACCGTCCCGGACATCATCAACGTACACCCCGCGGACCTCCTCCAGCCCCGCCTCCGACGCCATTTCGGCGTTGACGTCCCGGATGCCCACCCCCAGATAGCCGCGCCGCACCTCCCCGTACGCAATCAGATCGGTGGCCACCCGCTCCACGAGAGCTGCTGGAATGGCAAAGCCGTACCCCTCGTACCCCCCTGAGCCGCTGGCAATGGCGGTGTTGATCCCCACAAGCTCCCCCTGCAGATTGACGAGGGCCCCGCCCGAGTTTCCGGGATTAATGGCCGCGTCGGTCTGGATGAAATTCTCAATCCGAAACTGATCCTCAATGATGCCAATCTGGCGCCCCAGGGCACTCACAATCCCGGCCGTTACCGTGGAGGTCAGCCGGAAGGGATTCCCAACGGCCACCACCCAGTCGCCCACGTCCACCCGTTCCGACGCCCCGAGGGCCAGGGCTGGGAAGTCCGAGTCGCCGTTGATCTGCACAACGGCCAGGTCCGTCGACGAATCGGTTCCAATGACCTCAGCCTCAAACTGCCGCTTGTCCGCCAGGGTGACCCGCACCGTGCGCGCCCCCTCCACCACATGGTTGTTCGTCACGATGTACCCGTCAGGGCTGATCAGCACGCCGCTGCCGAGGTTCTGAGACGGGCCAAAGGGCCCCTGCGAGGACTCCTCGTCCTCTCCATCTTGTACGCGGAGGGAAACAACCGCGCCGGTCACATCCTCAGCCGCCGTTCGAAACAGCTGGTTCAGGGCGGTGGGCGTCGGCGCTTCCGTCCGCGCCCCGGAGTCGACCGACGCAACCCGCGGCGACGCAGCTCCCTCCGAGCCCTGTTCATGGGCCATTACGCGAACCACTGAGGGGCGTGTCGCATCGTCGTCCATCACCAGCATCAGGAACACCCCGGCCAGCAGCCCCACGATCACGAGGCCAATCCCGGCCAGCAGTCGAATGGAACGGGAGGAGGACGACATATCCACCGAAATGGAAACCGTGACAAGAGAACACGAGGCCCACCCTAAGCCCCCCAAATTGTTTCGGATGGTCACGTACATGACGAGCCCGTCACACCCCAACGCCCTCCGCAACACGCCCCTCCACTCGTCGAGAAACCATTGGGCCTGGGCCGCATCTGAGTGAGCCCTCATTCTACACATTCCTGCTTCCGCCCGATGCGTACGCGCCGTGCCCAGCGAACTCGCAGCCCCCGCGGCGAACCCACCAGGGCCTTCTTCATCCCCGACGGCCCTTCATTGCCCACCAGCCTGGCCCCATCAAGCGTCCGCCGTTTCTGAACACGACCCGATGCGTCGGCTCGGGGGCGTATGCCCCACCGAGCGTTTTCCCGCCCCGGAATCAGTCGTCGGACTCCCACTTCCTTCCACATGCGTGTTAGTTACAGTGACGGGTACTACGTGCCGCTGCCAGAGGGGCATCCGTTTCCAATGGCCAAGTTTCCCGCCCTGCACCAGCAGCTGCTGGCGGACGGTCTCCTCCTCCCCGACGACGTCGTGACGCCCCGCCAGGCCGACTGGGCCGATCTCCGACGCGTCCACACGGCCGCCTACCTCTCCCACCTTGCACACGGCACCGTCTCGGATCGAGCCGAGCGGCGGATGGGCCTGCCCTGGTCGAAGCGGCTGGTCTACCGCTCCCGCCTGGCCGTGCAGGGCACCATCAACGCCGCCTTCATGGCGCTTACCGACGGGGTCGCCGCCAACCTGGCCGGCGGCACGCACCATGCCTTCCCCGACCACGGCGAGGGCTTCTGCGTGCTGAACGACGTGGCCGTAGCCATCCGCGTGCTCCAGAGCGCCTGCTGGGTGCGCCGCGTCCTTATCGTCGACCTGGACGTGCACCAGGGCAACGCCAACGCGGCCTTCTTTGCTGACGACGACGCTGTGTTTACGTTCTCCATGCACGGGGCCAAAAACTATCCCTTTGAAAAACCCCCGTCGTCCCTCGACGTCCCTCTTGCGGACGGCACAGCCGACGCCGCGTACCTGAAAACGCTCCGCACCTATCTCCCCGACACGATCGACGCCGCCCGCCCCGACCTCGTGTTTTATCTGGGGGGCATCGACGTGGCCGCCAACGACCGCTTCGGGCGCATGGCGCTCTCGCGCGAGGGCCTTCGCGCCCGCGACAACTATGTGCTGGAACAGCTTCGCGCCCGCGACCTGCCCGTGGTCCTCCTCCTCTCCGGCGGCTACGCCGAGACGCCCGCCCGGACCGCGGACCTCCACGCCATTACGCATCAGGAAGCCGCTCAGGTATTCGGCTCCGTATCGCCCGCCGGCTCCTAGGAATCGCGGCCCCTACCCGGTCTCGTCGCGGGACGCCTCGGCCTCCACGCTCGGTCCTGACGGCCCATCATCGGGCCGCCCCTGCCCCTCTGCGGGCTCGTTGTCCTCCGAGGGATCCTGCTCCGCGTCCGCAGGCCGGGGGAGCTGCACGATGAAGGTGCTGCCCTCCCCCTTCGTGCTCTCGACCGAAATCGCCCCGCCCATCAGGTCCACGAGACGCTGCGAAATGGCCAGGCCGAGGCCACTGCCCTCGTAGGTCCGCGACATGCCCCGCGATTCCTGCTTAAAGTCGTCGAAGATCTGGGGCAGAAACGCCTCATCGATGCCGATGCCGGTGTCGGTCACGGTCACCTCAACGTGCTCGTCCCCCTGTCGTACGGACGCCGCGACGTGTCCCTCCTCCGTGAACTTGACGGCGTTTTCCAGGAGGTTGCGGAGGATTTGGTCCAGGTAGCGCTCATCGATGACGGCGATGGCCGGGGCCCCCGGTACCTCTGCACGAGCCTCAATGCCTTTCTCTTGTGCTCGCGGCCGCACTTCCTCCACCGCCGCCTCCACGGGACGGCGGACGTCCACCGGTTCGAGGTCGAGCTCAGCGTCCCCGGAGCGGAGCGTGGCGAGGTCGAGGAGGGCATTGAGGGTGTCGAGCAGGCGGCGGCTGTTGTTCTCCACGATGTCGAGGTGCTGCCGCTGCTCCTCATCGGCCTCTTCGCGGAGGACGTCGGCAAAGCCGAGGATGTTGGTGAGGGGCGTGCGGAGCTCGTGAGAGATGTTGGTGAGGAACTCCTCCTTGAGCCGATTCGCCTCGCGGAGCTGATCGTTCGCGTCCTTGAGCCGCTCGTTCACCACCCGCTCCCGGCGGAGCTGGTTGGCCCGCTTGCGCGCCTTCTCCTTAACCTGACGGAGGCGGTAGAGCCGAAAACTCACGAAGCCGACAAGGCCCAGGAGGCCCAGGTATGCAAGATAGGCCCAGGTGGTGCGAAACCAGGGGGGCTGCACGTAGAGCGTAAACTCAGTGGGTTGGCTCACCGTCCCAGCCTCCGTCCGGGCCCGTGCCTGAAATTCGTACTCCCCCTCCCACAGGTTTGTAATGGTGGTGTGCGGCGTCTCGGACCAGTCGGACCACTCGTCGGTCCGCCCCTGAAGTCGAAACTGGTATTCGTGCTCGCCGGTCGCCTGGGAAAACGGCGCCGCGACCTCGAATCGGAGATTGTTGGCACTGTATGGGACCGTCAGCACGCTGTCCTTGGGAAACTGGGGCGCCCCCCCGTACAAGACGCGCTGCGTACCGGCATCCCCCACCTCCCGCACGAGGGTCTGGAACGTGCTGTCGCTCTGGCGTGGGGCCGTTGGGGCCCTGGTATCGTACCGGAAAAGTTGGGTGCCGCTCCCAAGCCACACCACCCCGTCGTCCTCCACGTGCAGCCGAGTGACCTCCGGCTTCGGGAAGTGAAGGGCTTCAATGGACGTCCACTCATACTCCCCCTCCTGCGTCCTCTCTCCCCGGTACACCCGATCCCCCCGCACCAGCCATAAATCCCCGTCCGGGCCTTTTTTCATAGTATGGACGACCGAGCCGGTACTCTCCCTCTTCTTCGGCAGAAAATCGGGCTGCCGCTCCAGTCGAACCTCCCCCTCCTCCTGCACTGCCATCAAGATTCCTTTTTCGGTGACGACGAAAACCTCCCCGTCTATCTTTGTAATCGGCTTTAACCCCTCCGGCAACTCGTCTTCAATCCCAAACTGCTTCGTTTTCACGACGCTGCGCCGATCCTCCGAAAGGTGAACTCGAAAGATCTCCCCTTTTGCATTACTTATCCAGAGCCTGCCAGACTCACCTTCTTGAACAGAGCGAATCTCATCATCAAATCCCTGAATTTTCTCTCCAGTCCAGGTCTCCCCTGCACGGCGGAGCCGCATCAACCCATCTTCTGTTCCTGCATAGTCAATCTCACTATTTCCCGACCGGGCGAGTGTAAACGTCTTTCCCTTTATCACAGGCTCCCCCCAATCTTGTCCTTCACGTTGGTGATAAACCCCTTCTTGTGTCGCCAGCAACGCCCCCTTCTCCATCGGAAGGAGCTCTTTGCCGAGAGAAACTCCGCCCTCTTCCTCAAAATCCCATTTCTCTACCGGTACTTCCTCTTGCTTTCCGGAGCGAAGTGCGTAAAGTCCTGATTCGGTAGTAACGTGTAGGCGACCCTCATGCCGGTCAATATCCGCGATGAGTCCACTTAAGCCGCTCTGATCCCCGTACATCGTTAGGGCATTTCCGACGTTTGCCCGAAAGACCCCACTGCTATTTAGCGCCATCCACAGAGTGCCTTCCTTCCCTGCATGGAGACGATTAACGACTGTCCCGGGAAGCTCACTTCCATCGAGCACCCGGTCCACGTCTCCCTCACGATCCACAATCACGACCCCGCCCCCGAGCGTGGCGAGTGCGTAGCGTCCATCGGGGAGGGCTCTCCCGTGGTATAAATCTTGATCCTGTAGATAGGGCGTAATGGAGGGAGCAAAATCCTCCAGTTTGTTTCCATCGTAGAGGAGAAGCCCCCGGTTTTGTGTCCCGATAAGAATCTTTCCGCCGGGGTAAGGCGCCATCATGTAGATGGGCGTCTCCCTGAACTCTTCCCCTGCGAAGACTTGCTGCAACGTGTTCCCCTTCATCTCTAAGAGTCCACGCTGTATATCACGAACAAAGAACCGACCGCGAACCGAAAACGACGTGTGAAACCCCTCCTCGCT
>JAWOAQ010000214.1:0-3727 GCA_046498495.1 Salinibacter sp.
GTAATTTCCGGAAAGAATGATCATACTGCAGTTTCTGAAATTGCTCGAGCAGCAAAAGAGTATGATATCGATAAAATGGTGGTGGGATTGCCTCTGACCTCAGAAGGGAAGGGGAGTAAGTCCAGCTCTCGGCTATGGGCGAGGCGGCTTCTCTTCGAAAATCCACCTCGTGACCGATGGAAACGGTCTTCCCCTCGGGGCGGTCATAACCGGCGGACAGCGTCACGAATCAGCGTTTTTCACTGATGTGATGAATGAGGTTCGAGTCCCTCAACCCGTCGGACGTCCAAAAACACGACCTGAGGCGGTGGCTGGAGACAAAGGCTACGATGCCGACTGGATCCGCCAGTGGTGTCTGCAGCGGAATATCGAATCGGTGATTCCTGCCCGAAAGAATACACGAGAAGGTCCGGGTCGGCCTCCGACCTGCGACGAGGAAAAATACAAAGATCGCAACGTCGTCGAGCGGTGCGTCGGCCGTTTAAAGGAGTGCAGGCGGATTGCAACCCGATTTGAGAAGAAAGCCAGCCACTACAGGGCAATGCTGAAGTGGGCGTTCGTTGCCGAATATCTGAGCCGATAATTCTCAAACAGAGCCTAGTCCCAATGCAGTACGACCCCCACCCCATGCCCAACGCCTCTGAAGCCCCCGATCACCAAACCGGACAGACCAGCGCACGCGCCTGGCCGCCCAAGTACGAGGCCGTCGCCCAAACCTGGAACACGATGGACGAAGGGCAGGCCATTCTGCTCTCCGGCCTGGACCGGGACGAGGTCAACACCCTCCGCCGCCTGTTTTACGACCGCTTCGGAAAGACCAACGTGCTGGTCCGCTCGGTGGAGCAGGAGGACGGAATGCGAAAGGCCGTCATTCGACCACGGGAAGGACGAGAATACCTGTGGGGAGATGCCGAATAGTCAGGGAAGTTCCCCCCTGGGCCCCACCAGTTCCGGCCCCATCTGCACGGTGGAGACCAGCCCCTCACAAAAAACCCCCGCCACGCACGGGGCGTGACGGGGGCTGGGACAGGCAACAACGTCCCTGCCGTCTCCCGGCAGGGCGTGCCTGCTCGAACGGGGACGGCAGTCGTTACGCATCGCCGTTTCCGGTCGTATCGGTCGCGGTGGTATCGCCGTTGGCCACTACGGACTGGGCGTGAACCACCGGCTTAAAGATGTACTTGCCCGACTGGCCGGCCTCGACAAATGAATCCCCTACGCTGAAGTCAAGGGTGACTTCGGCCTCGTCGGTCGGGTTGTCAATCGTCACCGGCTCGAAGTTGATCTTGATGCCGGTTTCGGAGGCACTGGGCTGCTTGAGGTCGGCCTGCGCGGTGTCGCCGCTGGTGGTTTCGTACATTACGTTCGCCGTGTCGGCCGTCACGAGACGAATCTGTCCGTACGTGCCGACGGGCAGGCTGTCGGTCTCCGCCAGGGCCGTATCCACCCCGGCCTGAAGCGTCGTGAGGTCCACAGTAAACGCCGAGTCCGCCAGGACCTCGATGCCGCCGTCGCTGGCGTCGCCGCTGCTGCTGTCCTCGACCGGCACAATCGACACGCGCTCAATGGTGACGTTGGCCTGCACGACGTCTCCCGGCGCGTCTGTAAGTCGCACGTCGAAGGAGCCGCCCGGCGCTTCGGAATCGTCCGCTTCGGGGCCCGTGGCATCACACGCTACAAGGCCCAGGAGGCCGAGGCCAAAAACAAATGCGAGAAGCGTACTGGTCATCCGGGTCATAATCAATATCAATACTTGGGGGGAGGGGGTGGGGGTTGCGGCGCCGCTTGACGCCTCGTCGGTTGCGGATGTTTGGCCCGTTTGCGGCGTGTTGTCTCCGGCCGTGCTGTCTTGCCGGCCTCGTTGCCTCTGGGCCAGTCGTTTGCAGACAGAGGACGAGGGCCGTCGGTATTCGTTACAGGGCCCTGCCCCGCGGCTCCCCCAACAGCCGATGCATGACGTAGGCCTCCGGGCCCTGCGCGGCGGGGGCGACGGCCCGGAGCAATGAACAGTCCATCTCTCCCCGCCGCTCGACAAAGTCGGACGGCCTCTTCGCTGGTCGT
Source organism: Salinibacter sp. (assembly GCA_046498495.1). Classification (GTDB taxonomy): domain Bacteria; phylum Bacteroidota; class Rhodothermia; order Rhodothermales; family Salinibacteraceae; genus Salinibacter. The sequence goes on from JAWOAQ010000214.1 coordinate 2,062, forward strand.
CCCGAGTTCGCTGATTGCCCTCTACTCGCCCCGAGCTCGTTGGTCGCTCCCGACGGGCGTGCAGCACCGCCCCCTCTCCGGCGCTCAGTGCTCGGAGGCTGGTTCCACTGGGGGAGTACGTCGTTTCCCCGCCCTCTCCTCCCCCCGTCCGTCTTAGTACGCCGCCGGCTCGGCCGACGGGATGCAGTCCAGCTCGATACTCCGATCGAGGGAGGAGTCGTCTCTGGGCTGTGCCCGGGTCAGAGCGGAGAGGTGGGATTGAGCTGCGACTCCTGCTCCGAGTCGTGGCCGGAATGATGCCCCGTGTCGCGGCCAGAATGAAAGTGCAATGTTGAGGCCGGACACAGCACTGTTCTCGTCGTACTAGCAGGAGAGCTTAAGCCGTCATTTCTGCACGAACCTCTGTTCGTAAAGAGCCTATAATAGTTGGCGCACAGAGAGGTTATTTTACCAGCAGTACCTTGATAATCCATCTTATGTCTTTTCTTCTTTTGGGGGGGGGTGGGAGGACTTTTGCTGCTCTTATCGGCACACTTTCTTTACGGACAGTACTTTCATCCTGCGTGGCAAAGGGAGCGTCGTGTGCTCCAGGCCTGTGAGCACGCATTTGAGCCTGGGGCCTATCTCCTGGTACGCCTCCATCTCAAGTCTACGCCTCCCTCCGGGTCCGACCTCCTTTCGGTACTCCCGGGCCTGTCGAAGGCGCCGCGGTATTTCACCTATGCGATCCAATGTCCTCCAGAGACTGAGCCGGATTACTCTGGCATGAGCACGTCTGAAATCAAACTCGTTCGCCGTTACCTCAACCGTGGCGCCGAGGTGCCTCACTACGGCCGCACGGTTCTCCGCCCCGAGGGCAGATCCAACGCCGACGTCTTCACAGAGCAGCGCGACATCGAAGACGAGAGGCGGCCTCCGGATACTCCTGTGCAAAGCTGAACGCGTCCTGCCCCCCTCGCGCCGCTCTTCTTCACGGCCGCTCTGGTTCCATTACGACCCATCCAGCACATCCCCTCGGCCTCGCGAGTCTTCTCGTGGGAGCCGTTTTTCTGATCGCCGGCTGCACGGGGCCTTTCGTCTGGCAAACCGAGAGCGAAGCGGACCGGTCTGCGGGCAGTCCGCCAATCCCCTCCCCGTATGCGCAGCGGCGCAATGACCGGGTCCGTGCGCCGTCCCGCCCCGGCCGCGTGTACCGTCCCATCAACGAGTATGTCTTAGAGCAGACAAACGCCGAGCGACAGCGGGGGCGGCTCTCCCCCCTTCGCCACGACCCGACGCTCTCGCAGATCGCGTGCGGGCACAACCGCGACATGCTGAAGCACGACTACATGGGGCACCAGGATTCTGACGGCCACTCTCCCTCCGACCGCGTCCGGTGGCAGCACCGGCGGCTCCTCGGCGAAGTGAGCGAAAATACGTACCGGGGAGATTCCCTCAGCGGCCCAGACTCGCACGAGGACAACCAGCGGTGGGCAACCCGCATTGTGGAGCGTTGGATGCAAAGCGCTCCCCATCGGAAGAACATCTTGGGGACGAACTGGACGCACGTTGGCGCCTGCGTGATGCGGGACGCGGCCACGGGACGCGCAACGCAGGTCCTCGCCAACGTGCACGCCTAGCTTGCCCGGCCCCTCCCGCAGCGACTGCCCCCGGGAGACTCGGTCTT
>JAWOAQ010000216.1:0-4044 GCA_046498495.1 Salinibacter sp.
CCGAGTGGCGCACTCGCCTTCAGGCGGCCCGGGACGACGCGGTCGCGCAGGTCGAGGAACTCGGACTTTCCGACCTTCGAGCCCTCCGTGCGACGCTCCAGGAGGAACTTGATGCCCTCGCGGAGCAGCTCCCCGCCCCCGGTCCCCCCGACACAAAAGGCCCAATGCAACCGGACGCCCAGGCCGCGTACGTGGCACGCGCCCTGCAGTACAACGCCGTGCAGGTGCGGAAGCAGGTGGTGGTCCACGAGCTGCGGCGCCGCGCCCTCGGCTCGTCCGCCGGGACGCCGGATGTCTCCGTGCCACAAAAGACGAGGCGCCTGGCCGCCCTCGCGTGGACGGTCATGGGCGAGGGGCAGGTCGACAGCACGCCCGGGGTCTATCGCGAAGTGGCCCGGCGGGCCGACGACGACCTCCACCTGACGACTGTGGAGAAGTGGCTCCGGCAGGAAAATCCTCACCACCCCGAGGAGACGGAGGCCGGATGGGCCGAACTGCGCCGGGCCGTCCTCCTGGCCGCGTCCCCGTCGGAGACCGGGCGGCCGTAGCCGTGTGCTGCTCATCCGGAAAAAGCGAGCGGTCCGTGCCAGAAATCTGAACGGCGAGACCTCAGCCGTTTACTGTCCACGCGAATTGCCACTCGTCTCGGGCGCCGAGACTTCGTCCTCCGCCCCCCGCGACGCCTTCAGGCGATGCAGCAGTCCCCACCGAGCCGCGCAGCCCCCACCCAGCAGCACCAGTAGCACCACGTACGAAACGGTGGTAATCTCATCGATCTCTGCCTGCGGCACAAATGGAAGGTTCAGCGTCAGCAGCCACCGCGCAAGAAAGTTTCCCTCCACCAGCAGAAGGGTGAGCAGAGCCCCAATTAAGACCCCGCGAACCACAAGGCCCCACCAGAGGTAGCCGCGCAGCACCTCTTCCCCGTGCTCGGTATCGCGCAGTCGATGGAGGAGCCAGGACATCATGACAGGAACGTCGAAAAAGAAGGGCAATCGACGAGGCGACTGGACTGCCCCTCAAGGACGCTGCCGTGCGAAGCGTTCCCGGGATCGGACGCTCACGGAGGCGCCCCAAGGGATCCGTTCCGTTCGTGAACCCGAACAAGTGTTTCCTGGCCGGGTCTCCCATCGGCCGTTCCCGGGGGTGGGTTTGCCCCGTCCTTCTTAAACGTCCCGTCGCCGACATGCCCGACCTCTCCCCTCCGTCCGCCCCCTACTCGCATCCCCCGAACAAGAGAGTGGGGCACCCGCCCGGCTCCGTCGTGTTCACCGGCGAAGACCGGGACGAGCCGGTCCGCTTTTCGGTCTTCGACTACACAGAGACGTCCCTCGACGAATACGAAACCGGGGACATCGACGAGGTCCTCTCCTACTTTTCCTCCCCCACCACGACCTGGATCAACGTCGACGGCCTGCACGAGGAGGCGGTCATCCGCACCATCGGCGACCATTTCGAAATCCACCCGCTCGTGCAGGAGGACATTGCCAACACGTCCCAGCGCCCCAAGGTGGAACTGCAGGACGGGCACCTCTACATCACCGCCAAGATGCTGTACCTCCAGGATCCGGAGCAGCCAACGGCCCCCGGGGCGGGCGTCTCCGCCGAGCCGTTCGAGGTTCCGGACGAACCCGCCCTCCGGGCCGAGCACATCAGCCTCCTGGTTGGCCCCGGCTACCTGATCTCCTTCCAGGAGACGCCGGGCGACATCTTCGATCCCGTGCGCACCCGCCTCCGGAACGGGCGGGGCCGCATCCGCACGAGCGGCCCCGACTACCTCGCCTACGCGCTCCTCGACATCATCGTGGACCACTATTTTGTCGTCCTGGAGACGCTGGGCACCTGGGCGGAGGACCTGGAGGACGCCATCCTGGAGACGCCCGAGGAAGAAACCCAGGAGAAGGTGAACGCCCTGCGCCGCGACCTCATCTTCATGCGCAGGCGCGCCTGGCCGGTTCGCGATCTCCTCTACCAGCTCACCCGCCTCGACTCGCCCCTCTGGGACGAGTCCACCGGCCCCTTCATCCGCGACACGTACGACCACGCCCAGCAGGTGGCCGACCACATTGAGGCCCTGCGCGATACCACAAGCGGCCTCATGGACCTCTACATGAGCGCCCTGAGCCACCGCATGAACGAGATCATGAAGGTGCTTACCATCATCGGGACGATTTTTATTCCCCTCACGTTCGTGGCGGGCATCTACGGCATGAACTTCGAGCACATGCCCGAGCTCGGGTGGGACTACGGGTACTTCCTGGCCCTCGGCGCGATGGCCCTTCTTGCCGCGGGCACGCTCGGCTACTTTCGGCGCGAGGGCTGGCTCTGATGGGCTCCGCTCGCGTGGCTCCCCGTCTGGTTGTCTGCTCTGGGATAGAGGGAGGTTGGGGTGGAGAAAGGCCGGGGTGGAAGGAAATTGAGATGGGGCGGGGCCGGCAGGGGACGAGGATCCCGTTGCCGGCGATGCGCTGCCGACCCAACCGATCGAGGCCACGCTCTCTTTTGACCTCAGGGGCGGTGGCACGGCGGGGCAATGCCGCCTGCCCCTCGCGGAGGCCGATGCTGAATAAGCCTCCCCTCACTCCGCCGCACCGGGAGGCTCAATCCGACGCGCCCGAAAGCCAATGCGCTCCTCGTACCCGTGGGTGGACATGAGAACGGGGTAGAAGGGCTCGTCGGCGCGGCGGACCGTGCCGTTCTTTTCGGCAAAGACGTCGCCGGGGGCCACCCGCCGAAAATTTTCGCCTACGAATCGGTAGCCCCGCCCCCGCTCCTCCCCCACCACCTCGTACACCTCGGGCGTCGGGACGGTGGCCTCGCGGTCAATGAGGCCCTCTGCCGCGAGGAAATTGAGGAGGACGTGGTGGGCCGTGGTCGCCGCATCCTCGGCGTCGTAGTAGCCACACTCGACCGCCACGCCCGTCACCCCCTCCGTCACCCCGCCCCCCATAAAGCGCATGTCCACGAGGCGGTGGAGGCCCGTGGAGCGGGCAAGCGCAAAGGAGGCGGCATCTCCGCCCGTCACCACCGCATACGGACTGCCTCGCGACTCGGTGGAGTGGAAGTCCAGCACCTTCGTTCCCGCCAGTTCTCGGCCCAGGCGGGCAGCCAGACGCTCCTCGTGCCGGGCGCTCTCCGGATCGCCCGGCATCACCCGATTGAGGTCGGCGTCGCAGTAGCGGTAGCCGAGCTTAAAGGCCCGCTCGTTGGCCAGGATAAACTTCACGGGCCCCTTCAACGCAACGTCGCTGTCTTTGAGGCGGTTAAACGCGTGCCACCCGCAGGTCTCGTCGCCGTGTACGCAGGCAAGAATCGTATGCTCGGGCCGGCCGTCGCCGAGGGTTTCAATGTGCATGGAGCGTTAGGGTGCCGAGAGCCTGTCACGCGTCGTGCGATCTCACCCCAGCGACGGAGGGCAGTTCCGCCCTCACCGAATTCTATCATTCCCTGTTCGTTCTCGGAGGGGGCGCCCCCTAAACGGTTCTCCCTGCACGGGGACTGCCGCTTTGTTCTTGTGTGTCCTTGCGAACGACTCTCCGGCATCCGCGTAGGTTTTTCCTTCGCACACGCACTCCACCTGCCCCCTCCGCCCATGCTCTTCGCCTCCGCCCGTGGACCGACGTTTTGCCCCGGCCCGGCCCTCCAGGTGGGCCTTCTCGTTCTCGTCGGCGTGGCCATAGCACCCCCCTCACCGACCCACGCCCAGCCGTCCCCCGTCCCTGAGGACGCGAGCGTCGAGCGCATCGCCGAGGGGCTTGAGTTCACCGAAGGCCCCCTCTGGTACGAGGGGCGCCTCCTCTTCAGCGACATCCCCGCCGACCGGGTCTACGCGTGGACGCCTGAGGAGGGCACTCAGATCGTTTTGGAGCCGTCGGGGCACGCCAACGGCCTGGCCGCCGACCGCCAGGGCCGCCTGCTGCTTGCCCAGCACGACGGGCAGGTGGGCCGGCACGTTGAGGGCGACTCGGTGGAGACGCTCGTCGAGGAGTACGAGGGACAGCGGCTCAACAGCCCCAACGACCTGGACGTGGCCGCCGACGGCGC
>JAWOAQ010000222.1:0-6457 GCA_046498495.1 Salinibacter sp.
CCGTCAGGGTCGAGTACAGCAGGACAGTCAGGGTAATGGAGAAGCCGGCGGCGAGGCCGCTGAAGAAGAGCTCCCGGGCCGGCGTGCCTATCTCCTCATCCGCAGCGACGAGGACACGCTTAAACACTTCGGCGGTGTCAAAGCGGTCGCTGATTGTAGCCCCCTCGGACGGCGCTCCGTGTTTAGATGTCCTAATTGGGGGAACGTGGGCGTCCGAACTCGCCCCTGCTTGCAAGGATGCGGTCGTCTCGTCCTGTATTGGCTTGACCTCGTGCTCCATCGCTGACCTCAGAGTTGCGAATAGTGACAATTTTTCTTTCGCTTTCTAACGAAAGAAAACATTTACCCTGACATAAAAATGCTGTTTCCTCCCACCTTAATCGTGTATTTAGAGTTCCCTCGAATGGATATTTTGGTGACATTTTCTGGTAAACATCCACCTTCACGAATTCATCATTCAAAGCCATAAGAAAGACATCCCTTCCGATCTCGACGGAGAGACAGGCCTGTGACGCCATGCTTATAGCCCCGCGAAATCGGGACCTGGCTGGTGTCCCCTTCGGAGTCGGACGCAATCATCCCTCCACCTCACTCGGATCGCGGAACTGATACGATGCGAGTCGGCGGTAGAGCCCGCCGTCCTGCATCAACTCCGCGTGTGTGCCCCGCTGCACGATGCGGCCGTCGTCGAGCACGAAGAGGCGGTCGGCGGTCTGGACGGTGGAGAGCCGGTGGGCAATGATGAAGGTGGTGCGTCCCTCCATCAGCCGCTCCAGAGCCTCCTGCACGAGGGCCTCCGACGCAGAGTCGAGGGACGAGGTGGCCTCATCGAGCAGCAAGAGGCGCGCGTCGCGCAACAGCGCCCGGGCAATGGCCACGCGCTGCCGCTGCCCGCCGCTCAGCTTCACGCCCCGCTCACCCACCTCCGCGTCGTAGCCATCGGGCAGATCCACAATGAAGTCGTGCGCGTTAGCGGCGCGAGCCGCTTCCCGTACGGCTCCGTCCGAGGCATCGAGCCGCCCGTAGCGAATGTTGTCCCCGATCGTGGTGTTGAAGAGCTGAACCTCCTGCGACACCGACGCGATCTGATCGCGGAGCGACTGCCGCGTGACGGTGCGCAGGTCGTGGCCGTCGACAGCCACGCGCCCCTGCTGGGGGTCGTAGAAGCGGGGCAGAAGACTCATGAGCGTGGACTTCCCCGCCCCGCTCGGCCCCACGAGGGCCACCGTCTCGCCCGCCGCCGCGTCGAGGGAGACGTCCTTGAGCACGGGACGGCCCTCCTCGTACGCAAAGGTTACACGGTCGAGGCGCACGTGCCCGCCAATCGGGGGGAGCGGCACGGCGTCGGGGGCGTCGCGGAGGGCCGGCTCTGTGTCGAGCAGGCCGAACAGGCGCTCGGTGGCCCCCGCCGCGCTGTTGAACGTGGAGTAGAGCTGCGACATGCTGCCGACGCTGCGCGCGATGTTGAAGGCGTAGAAGACGAACGCCACGAGGTCCCCTTCCGTAAGCCGGCCGGCCAGCACCTCGATGCCCCCGTACCAAAAAATCGCCACGAGAGCGGCAAAGAAGAGCAGCCCCACCGTCGACTCGAACAGGGCCGACACGAGCACGCGGTAGCGTGCCGTCCCAAAGAGGTCCTCCACCGCCTCGTTGTAGCGGTCGACCTCGTAGTCGGACCGCGCGAACGACTTGACGACCCGGATCGACGCGAGGGCCTCCTCCGCCACGGCCGTCGTGTCGGCCAGCCGGTCCTGGATGTCGCGGGCCAGCGCCCGGATTTTGCGTCCGAAGTAGACGGCAAACCCCGTGACCGCAGGGACGATGAGGAAGATGATGAGGCTCAGCCGCCAGTTGAGCATCACCATGAGCGCCACCGATCCGACCAGCGAGAGCGACTGGGTGAGCAGGTTGGAGAGCGCGTCCTTCACCGCGCTCCGCACCGCCCCCACGTCGTTGGTCAGGCGCGAGGTGAGGTCGCCCGTGCGGTGGTCGGTAAAGAAGCGGAGGCTCTGCCGGTGGAGGTGGCGGTATACTTTTTTCCGCAGGTCGGCCACGATGCGCTCCCCCGTCCAGCCCAGCAGGTACTTTCCGCCGAAGGACACCGCGGCCCGAAACAGGAAGAGCACGATCAGGGCCACGGTCAGCCAGTTGAGCAGCGCCCGGTTTTCATCCTGGAAGACGGCGTCCACCAGCTCGCGCAGCCCCAGCGGCACCACGAGCGCCACGGCCGCCCCGAGCGCGGTGAGCAAAAGAGCCGTCGCAAGACGCCCCCAGTAGGGCCGCCCGAGGCGAAAAATGCGTCGCAGGGAGGTCCACAGCCGCTCGGGACGGAACGAAGCATCCTCGGACGCAGAATCAGCCTCCGGCATAGGCGGCGCGGGGAACGGTCGATGCAGACAGCAGACGTGAGTATGGAATCAACCTCCGGCCCAACGGCAGGGATTCCGAAGACGCTCCACGCTTTGGGAAAAAGACGCCAAACCACAGCGCCCCCGCTACACGGCTGCACCGGACGGTTGCACTCGGATTGGGACCGCAAGGCGACATCGGGGGCAACAACCGACCCGGCGTTTTGTGGAAAGAAACCGTCACTTTCCCTCGCACCCGTGCTCCGCCCATGTCTCGCCCTGCGTTGTTTCTCCTGCTGTTCTCAGTGACGGGGATTCTTGCGGCGTGCGCAACCACCGCCACCACCGACGCCATGTTCAACGAAGGGCGCCGGTCGTACGTCCAGACCAACGACCTCACGGAAAAAGACAGTGTTCATGTCTTGGAGGGCCGCATCTATCGCGGAATGCCCATCGACCACGCCCTGGCGGCGCTCGGCCCCTCCGCCGGCCAAGACACGACGACAACGGACGGCGGCACGCGCGTGGAGTACATGTACAGATCGCGCCCCAATGCCCTCGATCCCGGCAGCGTGCACCGGGCCTACGTCTACGCGGAGGACCGGACGGTGACGGACTGGAAGGGACTCGACAAAATTCCCCGCTTCGACGCCTACTACGAGGGCGGGATGTGAAGCGGCCTGGGCCTCGGGTCGAGCGTGCCGTTATGGCCGTCGAGCGCGTCGGACTTTATTCTCCGACCGTAGCAATCTCCTCATCTGCCAGCACCGGACTCTCGACCGTCTCTTCCCGCTCCAGCTTTCCATCGCGGAGGTGAATGACACGGCGAGCGTGGTGGGCAATGACCTCCTCGTGCGTCACCAAGAGAATCGTGTTGCCCTGGCGGTGGAGCCCTTCCAGGAGCTGCATGATCTCGTCGCCGGTCTCGGTGTCAAGGTTGCCCGTCGGCTCGTCGGCCAGGAGGAGCGAGGGACGATTGACGAGGGCCCGGGCCGTCGCCACGCGCTGGCGCTGGCCGCCGGACAGCTCGTTGGGGCGGTGGTCGAGCCGGTCGCCCAGGCCCACGTTGCGAAGCGCCTCGGCCGCCCGTTCTCGCCGCTCGGCCCTCGGCATTCCGGCGTAAATGAGCGGCAGTTCGGCGTTGCGCAGACAATTGACGCGGGGCAGGAGGTTGAACGTCTGGAAGACGAAGCCGATCTCCCGGTTGCGAATCTCCGCGAGCTCATTGTCCGAGAACGTACTCACGTCTTCGCCCCGGAGGTGGTAGGCACCGCCCGTGGGCGTATCGAGGCACCCCAGCATGTTCATAAACGTGGACTTGCCGGAGCCCGAGGGGCCCATCACAGCCACGTACTCCCCCTCCTCAATCGAGAGGGTCACGCCGTCCAGGGCCCACACTTCCTGCGTCCCCATCATGTAGCGCTTGGTGAGATCCGTGACCTCGATGAGCGGGCGCTCGCCGCGGGCATCGCTGTGTCCGTTTGTCAAAGAGGCAGCCATGATAGAAAGGGAAAAATGAAACGGGCGGCACGAATCCAGCGGGGGGCTACTGCGTCGAGGCCACTGCCCCGCGGCCTTCATCGCCGTCCTCGGTGCGGATCTTCGATCCGGGCGACAGTTCGCGACTGACGGCGCTGTAGGGCCCGGTGACCACACGCTCACCTCCCTCCAGGCCCGCCTGCACTTCAATGTGCGAGTCGTCGGCAATGCCTGTATTCACCTCTACCATGCGGGCCGTATCGGCCTCGGCCACAAACACGACCTCCCGCAGGTCTTCTGTGTCCGGATCTGCCGAGCGGTCCGTCGAGTCAGCGGCAGCGCGCACCTCTGTAACGTCGCGCACCGTCACAGCCTGGATGGGGACCGCAACGGCCTCCTCGCTGGTTTCGGTGTAGATGTCGACTGAGCCGCTCATGCCCGGCCGAAGCACTGGATTCCTCCCGTCCTCCGGCGGCACTTCGGGCCGCGTCACGCCCCCATCGTCCCCCCGGGCGGCCCCAACGTTTGGATCGTCGAGCACGCGGATGGTGACGGGAAAGTTGGTGACCTCGTTCTGGCTCCCCTCGTTTTCAACACGGGCCGAGTTGGCAATTTCAGTCACCCGCCCTCGGAAGGCCTCCTCCGGGTACGCATCGAACGCAATGGAAGCCGTGTCCCGATCCGAGACGTTGACAACATCGCCCTCATTGACATCGACCTCCAGTTCCATTCGGTCGAGACGAGCGATGCGCATCATCTCTGTGCCGGCCCGCTCGCGGGTCCCCACCACGCGCTCCCCCACCTCCACACTGAGGCGACTCACGGTCCCGCTCATAGGGGCGTAGAGGCGGGTTTTCTGAAGCTGCTCCTCAGCGTCCCGCAGGGTGGCACGTGCACTTTCGACCTGGTAGCGGGCGGACTTGAGCTGGGCCCTGGCCTGCTGGTAGGCCGACTGTGCATCTTCGTACTCGCTTTCCGGAATGACGCCCTTCTCAAAGAGGGCCTCCTGTCGCTCAAACGCCTTCCGGGCCTGCACCGAGTCGGCCCGGCGGCGAGCCAGATTTGCCTGCTGCTGGGCCACCTGTGCCCGGTTCTGGTCCAGCTGCGCACGGTAGTCGTCCGGGCGAAGCCGGGCCAGGAGATCGCCCTCCTGCACCGCATCACCCTCCTGCACCGGCAGTTCCACGATTTCGCCGGACACGTCCGGGCTGATGGTGACCTCCACCTCGGGTTGCGCGCGCCCAAAGGCCGTCACGGTTTGCGTAATGGAGCGCTTCTGGGCCGTCTCGGTCTCCACCGAGGTCCCCTCATCCGAACCCCCGACCCATCCGAGCCCCCAGCCCGCCCCGCCCCCCACGGCAAGGAGGGTCAGAAGACCGCCCAGACCATACAGAACGCGACGCGTAGTGCTAGTGTCAGATGCCATAGCGTAGAGAAACGACCGGTTCAAAGAGAGAAGAAGAAGGGCGCCTCGCTATTCGCCAAAGAGCGGAGTCGAGGCGCGGAGGCGTCCCACGAAATAATCGATTTGGCGCTCGCGAAACAGAAGTGTGTAGCGGGCCCGCACCTGCTGGCTGGCGGCGTCTACGAAGTCGCGGTTGGCGTTTTGCAACTCCACAATCGAGGCCGCGCCCAGATTGTAGCGCTCCTGCGCCGAGGTGCGGGCCTGCTCGGCGGATTGGAGACGAGCGTTGGCCGCCTCCAGCTGCTGGACCGCGTTGCGGTGGTCGAGGTAGGCCTGGCGCACCTGGAGGGCCACTTGCTGCTGCTGGTCGTCCAGGGCGTACTGCGCGTTTTGGGCCTGCACCTTTGCCTGCTGGACCTGCGTCTCTCGCTGCCACTGATCAAAAATGGGGATATTTAGCGACAGCGAAACGCTGCCGCCCCGGTTCTGATCGAGCTGGTCCGAAAACCCGGGCTCAATCGTCTGGTCCGGGTTGTCCGGATCCGGGATGGGGCGGGGCCGATTCGTCCAGTCCGTCCCGTAGCTGCCACCGATCGAGAGGCTGGGGTAGTACTGCGAGCGGGCCGACTGCACGCCGTGTTCGGCCGCGCGCTCATCGGCCTCGGCGACGCGAAGATCCAGGCGTTCCTCAAAGGCCTCGTCGATCAAGGCCGAGGGATCGTAGGTCCGCGTGTCGACGGAGTCCCCGGGGGGATCCGGCACACGAAAATCGTACGGCTCGCGGGGATTGAGCTGAAGCGTTTGGATGAGCTCGGTCTGCGCCACCTCTCGCTCCCGCTGGGCCTGGAGGAGCGCCTGCTCGGCCTCGGCCACGTTGGCCTGCTGCTGGTAGAGCTCCGAGATCGGGCGCGAGCCTGCGTCGACAAACTCCTCGACCTGGCGCAGCTGCTGCTGCAGGGCGTCGAGCTCTTCGCGGCGAACGCGCTCAATCTCCCGCGTCTCCACCAGGTTGATGAACTGCTCCATAACAGTGAACACCAAACATGCATGGCGGCAGTGCTTTAGGAATACCCCTTTTTTATATCTGGGCTGTTGGGCGTAACCTCAAATTAAACTGGCGCAAATGGAGCCGGGCTTTTATTGGCCCAGTATTGCTGGTTTCTGTGTTTATCTGTGCTAATCTGCCATGGACTAGCGTTAAAAAAGTATATCTTAATGATCATCA
>JAWOAQ010000262.1:0-25609 GCA_046498495.1 Salinibacter sp.
GAGGCCGTGGCCCGGGACTGCGGCGATGCCAAGATCGCCGCCAACTGGGTGCAGGTTGAGCTGCTCGGACAGCTCAACCGCGAAGATCTCGACATTGCCCGCTCACCCGTCTCGCCGATGCAGCTCGCCGGGCTGATCCGGCGCATTCTCGATGACAGCATCTCCGGCAAGATCGCCAAGCAGGTATTCGAGGCCATGTGGCAGGGTGACGGCGATGCCGACCAGATCATCGAAAGCCGCGGCCTCAAGCAGGTCAGCGACAGCGGCGAACTCGAGGCCATGGTCGACGCGGTGATCAAAGACAGCCCGGACCAGGTCGCCCAGTACCGCGCCGCCGATGCGAACAAACAGAAAAAGCTGATCGGCTATTTTGTCGGCCAGGTCATGAAAGCCTCCCGCGGCCAGGCGAACCCGGGCATGGTCAACCAGCTACTCGCCCGCAAACTCGGAGACAACCAGCAGGATGCGTAAGGACAAGGAGAAGGTGCTCGACGAGGTCTGGGACGATGCGCGTGTGCGCAGCTTTCTCGATGTGCGCTCGCACTCGGGCGACTCGGACGACTTTCACTGTCTGCTGCGGGCTTACCAGAGCATGCGTGAGGAGGATTTCCGGCGTTTTCTGGTGTTTTTTACCGCGGATGGCCGGGATGTGAATGCGACCAGTGCGGGGGGGGAGACGGTGCTTTCCATCGTGAAGGAACAGCGACTTGGTGGTGGGTTTGCTGACGCACTGGTGGAGTTCGGGGGTTCTTAGATCGATGTGGGACGTGGGGGTGACCAACTTCAGGCCACGGCGGAACTCGGCGGCGCCCTCCAGCCCTACCAGGCCTCCAGCCGCGCCACGCTCTTGACGAGGTTGGACCAAGCAACACGCCTGTCACTCACAGCGCAACAGCAGGCCAACATCGGTCCGCTCACGGGGCAGGCCAACCTGCAGTTCGGCCTCGGGGCCGACGGGCTCCTCCCACAGAAGCAGTTCGTGCTGGGCGGGCGGTCCATCGAGTCGCAGTGGCGAAACGACACTTACCGCCAGGCCAGCGCCGCCTTCGAGCGTCCGGTAGCCGACGCGTACCTCGTGGGCTTCGGCCCGGCGGGCCCCGTGGCGTATCTCCGCTCCGACGCCGCCCCGTTTGAGCGCTTCGGACGCACGGGCGAAAACACCCTCGCGGGCCGCGTCTCCCTCGGCGGGCATCCCTTCGGAAACGTAAACGCCCTCTCGCCCCTCCGCCTGTCCGCCTTCTCCGGCCTCGGCACCGTCTGGAGCGAGGGTGCATTCCTGGCGGGCTTCACTGCGGACGATCTGGTGGGCGATGCCGGGCTCGGCGTGCGCTACAGTTTCTCTGAAATCCCGCACCTCGACCGCTGGACGGCCCAGTCGGATGTCCTCCAGGGCCTTGACGTGGTCGCGAAATTCCCCCTCTGGGCCAGCGACCCGGGACTCATCGAGGCAGGGCAGGACGAGTTTGCCTTCCGCTGGCTCGTGGGCATAGAGCTGTAGCTGGTGCTAGTCGGGGGCGTTGCCGTCTCGCATCTCCCGCTGCCGCATCGGCATCGCATCGATGGTGTCGAAGAGAGATCGGGCGGAAACGGGATCCGCTTCGCGTCGCTTCTCCGTACCGTCTTTGCCGACGAGCACCAGACGAAAAGAGTCCCGCGGCACGTCGAACCGCTCGTACAGGCGTTGCGTGGCGGAGCGCGTGAGGGGGCGGCCGGACTGTTCTGGGGCCGAGCGACGCGTTCCCTCCCCCGTCTCCCCGAGGAGCGTAAGCAGCAGGAGATCTCGGTCTCGAAACCCATCCCCGACGTCCTGGAGCCGGCGGCGCTGCGCCTCGAGGGCGGGTGTTGTATCCGTAGGGGCAAATACAACGACGAGGCGGTGCGTCCAGCGGTGGTCCTCAAGATAAAAGTCGACCGAGTCGGCAGGTGCCGTCATCGAACCGCTGGGAAGCAACGATAGGAGACCGAGGCAAAACCCGAAGAGCATCGCCGGCCGACTCACTGGGACGAGGACGAACGACGATTCTTGGGTGATGTCCTCTCGGACGCCCGACGGGAGATCGGTTCATCGTTCGAGGCGGGGCCCGCCGCCTCGAACCGTGCATCCGAGAACAGATCGTATCCATCCGGCTGAGTGGTCCCGCACACGAGATCGGCCAGGAGACGCCCCATTCGAAACCCATAGCTCATGCCGTGTCCCGTAAAGCCGGTGGCATAAAAGCTTCCCGGCACGTCCGGTATCGCCCCGACAACCGGCCGGCGATCCGGCGAAAAGCCCATGATTCCACTCCACCGTTGATCGACCGAGAGGGACTGGGTCCAGGGAAGATGGCGGTGGAGATACCGCTCGATGGTCGCCTGCACGGCCGGCGTCGTCGCATCGGTGGCCGTGGCCTCCGCCTGGGCGTGTTGGTGACGACCGCCCCCGGCCAGCACCGTGCCGTCGCCCAACTGACGGACATAGAATGCGCCGTCGTGCGCGTAGACGGGCACCGTTACGTGCTGGGTCTCGGCGGGACGGGTGGCCAGCATTTGGGCGCGCATGGGGCGCACGTACCGCCCAAGGGACGGCACCACGGTGGGCAGGGACGGCCCCACGGCAAGCACCACTTGATCGGCACGGAGTCGGAGGTGCGGGGTCCGCAGGGCCACTCCCTGGCCCTCTGATCGAAGCTCCTGGACGGGGTGCTGTGTGCGGACGTCGGCCCCGCTTTCGGCGGCAATGTGATGGACGAGACGGAGCGGATGAACAACCGCCCCCGTTGTCACAAACAGTCCTCCCGCAAAACCCGAGGCCTGCAGGCGCGCATTGGTCTTTTTTGCGTCGAGGTGGACAACAGGGGCCCCGGCAGCGCGCAGGCGAGGCACACACTTCTGAAGACGTTGATTTTCGGCCTCCGTCTCAGCCACCGACAAACTTCCGTCGGATCGCCATTCAAACGTCGTCGAGTGCAGCTCCGAGGACAGAAGGTCGCGGTTGTCCCGCGTAAAGTGCCAGAGGCGCCGGGCGGTGCGGCGCCCGTACTGCTCAATGTCCGTTAGAAAATCAGCATCCGTTCCCTGCACCACAAAGCCTGCGTTCCGTCCGCTGGCCCCAGCCCCAAGGGTCCCCGCTTCCACAACGCCCACGTCAAGCGACGGCTGCTGGCGCCGAAGCCAGTAGGCCGTAGAACAGCCCACAATCCCGCCTCCCACGACAATCACGTCATAGCCTGTTTCACGCTTGCGATGGGCATGCTGCCAGATCGAGGTGGTCATGCGAACAGGCGAGCCAGTGCAGAGAGAGGCAAACCAGACAGCGAGCGTATCCGGGACACTATACGGGGGGGCCCGCGACCGGTTCGACGGGACAGAAAAAGAGACGACTGTAGAGTGGTGCCCCGCTACGCCTGCACATCAACCACAACGCGTCCGCGAATTGTCCCCTCCAGCACCTCCTCGCTTACGGACGGAATGTCTGCAAGCCCAATGGTGCGGGCCGTCATGTGATCGAAGTCGTCCGCCGAAAGGAGCGAGGCGAGACGGTGCCAGGCCGTCCGCCGGCGGTCGTTTGGGCAGGTATTGGAATCAATGCCCAGAAGATTGACGCCCCGTAGAATAAACGGGAGGACAGTCGTATGAAGCTCGTGCCCGCCCGCATTTCCGAAGGACGCGACGCTGCCGTGGCGCTGGAGTTGCGCAATCAGGGTGGCCAGCGTCTGCCCGCCCACTGCATCAATTGCTCCTGCCCATCGGCCCGACTCCATCGGCCGCTCCGGCCCATGTTCGAATGCACGTCGAGCAACCACTCGCGTGGCGCCCCGGGCCCGAAGATAGTCATGAGCGTCCTCACTCCCTGTTGAGGCCACTGCGTCGTACCCGAGAGCGGAAAGAAGCGAGAGGGCCATGCTCCCGGCGCCTCCGGACGCTCCGGTAACCACTACCGCTCCATCGTTCGGCGTCACATCATGATCCTCCAACGCCATTACGGACAGCATGGCCGTAAATCCTGCCGTGCCGGCAACCATGGCCTGCTTTGCCGAAAGCCCATCGGGAAGCGAAACCAGCTTTCGGGCTGCGACTCGGGCCCGCTGGGTGTATCCCCCCCAGTCCACCTCCCCGAGCTCCCATCCCGTACCGATAACCCGGTCGCCGGGGGAGAACGCATCGGTGTCGGCCTCCAGCACGTGGCCCACGAGATCAATGCCCGGCACAATGGGATAGTCGCCTCGAATGATTTTTCCCTGCCCCGTCACGGCCAGCGCGTCCTTGTAGTTGAGGCTCGAGTACAGCACCTTCAGCCGCACCTCGTCGTCACCAGCCCCCGGCACCTCCTCCAACGAAAGGGAGCGCACCGAAGGGATGACGGATCCACCTGAGCGGTCCAGAACCAGAGCGTCAAACATCATCGAGGGGAAATGGCATCGTCCGTGGGCACAACCGGAAGGGGCGCGCCGAGACAAGCTACTTGCATTCCGTGCTCACAACCGCGCCGTCATCGAAGACTTCGCAAACGTGCGTCGTGTACTCAAACGGGTCCCCGTCGAAGAGGGCGAGGTCAGCCTTTTTGCCGGCCTCCAGCGTGCCGATGTCGTCCAGGCCCAGCATCTCGGCCGGGGTTCGCGTGACGGTGGCAAGCGCCGCCTGCCGATCCAATCCGTGCGCCGCAGCAACGGCCGCTTCGTAAAGCACAACACGCGTCTTCGGCACGTAGGGCTCCCATCCACTTTGTATCGCCACCGGCACGCCTGCCTGGTGCAACGAGTCCGCCGTGGTGAAGGATACGTTTTGGGCGGGCCCCGACGGGCGCGTCATTGTCGGGTGCAGAATCACGGGAACGTCCGCCTCCTGAATTTCATCGACGACCAGATACGCCTCCGCCGCCCCGTCCAGGATCAGGTCGAAGCCAAACTCGTCCTGCAACCGAAGCGCCGCTTGAATGTCATGGGCCCGGTGCGCCGTAATGAGTGCCGGCACGTCGCCTCGAAGCACCTTGGCCAGCGTCTCCATGCCGAGGTCCGTCGATACGTCGTCTCCATTCTGCTTTTTCTCACGATACGACTCCGCGTCGGTGAGGGTGCTCCGGAGCATTGCGACGCTCTTGGCGCGTGTGCCGGGCGTCTCAAATCGCGTGGACGCGCCGGGTCCCAGTGTGAACGCCACTGCAGCCAGCGAATCCTGAACCGCCGCCCCGACCGTCTCCCCGCTGGTCGAAAAGACGCCGGTCTGACCGCTAATGAGAGCACCGGGGGCGTGGCCGCTATGAACCGTCGTTACGCCCAGGTCGCGGACGAACGAGACCAGCTGTTCTCTCGGATTGAAGGCATCGATGGCCCGGAGGTCGGGCTGAATGGGCTCCGAGGTATCGAGCTGATCCTGGTCAGCGTTCGTGTTGTAGATGCCAGAGAGCCCCACCGTGGCCCGGGGGTCGATAAGGCCCGGGGTTACAACGGTGGCTTCGTGCACCTCAGCGCCCGAGGGGATGGAGACCTCCGACGCCGGCCCCACGGCCTCGATCGTTTCCCCCTCGACCAGGACGACTCCGTCCACGATCGGCGGTCCCGTCATGGTATAAATGGTGTCGGCTTGCACGGCCGTCTGACCAGCGGCCGGGGCTGCGCCCAGGAGCAGGGCGGCAATCAGTGCGAATGAGCGAACGAGCGCGTGTGGCATCGGCATGTCCTGTGGAAATTCAACGGAGAAAAAAGTGGTCGAGGCAGTCCTCTACTCGTCAATTCCGTGTACGTGCTGAATGGCTTCGTCCAGGACGCGATAGCCGCCCGTTGCCACCTCCTGATCGGCGTCCGTGGATCGGTCGAACACCTTCGCCCCCTCCACCCAGGTCTCTTGCACCTTGGTGTAGGCACTGAGAGGATCTCCCGAAAGGACCACAAAGTCGGCATCCTTCCCGGGCTCGAGGCTGCCCACCTCGTCGGCAAGGCCCATCTGACGGGCAGCTTCAAGAGTCACGGATTCCAGGGCAGCGTCTCGGTCCATTCCCGCCCGCACGCCAAAGGCCGGCGAACGAAGGAAGAGGCGCGAATCGGTAATTGGATCGTCCGTGTGATACGACACCCCCACGCCCGCTTCGTCCAGCACACGCCCCGTGCGATACACCATTTCGTCCGCCTCGTGCTTTCCACCCGGCGAATCGATCGTGATGATTGAGGCGGAAGCGTCCGCCTCGGCAATTTCCTCCGGTACCTTCCACCCTTCGCTTACGTGATGAAGGACAAGCCGAAAGTCGAACTCTTCGCTCAAACGGATCGCCGTCAAGATGTCGTCGTGGCGATGGGTGTGAAAGTGAACGATTCGATCGCCATTCAGCACATCCACGAGCCCCTCCATCTGGAGATCACGATCCGGCATCTCGTCCGAGCTCTCCGCCGCCTCCTTTTTTTGCTTGTACGCCTGTGCCTCCGTTAGCAGTTGACGGGCCATGGCCGCGGCGCGGGCCCGCGTCCCCGGAAGCGGTCCCTCTTCCCGCTGCGGATTCGTGCCGTTCGCCATTTTCATGCCGCCACACGCCTCAATCGGACGGTCGTCACAGGCATTCAGATCAGCAACTGTGGTGCCGTCTCGTAGCTTAAGATAGGTTGTCTGGCCACTCAGCAGATGACCAGACCCAGACAACACGTTCACTGCGGTCACCCCACCAGCCCGTGCTCGGTCCAGGGAGGAGTGCATCACGTTAATCCCATCGATGGTGCGCACGCCCGGATGCAAGGCCGCGGAGCCGTCGCCGCCGCTCACCTGTCCGATGTGGGAGTGGGTATCGACGAGGCCCGGCATCAGCACTTTGCCCGACAGGTCGTGCTCCTGAGCCCCATCCGGGACCTGAACGTCTTCGGTTGCCCCAACGGCCTGCACCTCACCCTCCTGTACAACGAGCGCCCCATCCTCAATGGGCTCAGAGGCAATGGGATAGATGGTGGCGTTCCGAAACACGTGGGGTTGCTCCTGCGCGTGTACCGGAGCCGCCAGAAGCAGACACGCGGTGACAAAAAAACAGAGTGCCGTTCGCATCAGACCGGAGGATGGTTCGGGAGGGGGTGCGCGCATAAATGTAGCGAGCGGCTACGGAACTCTCAAGATTGTCGTTGCACGCAACCTGCGCCCGGCAAAGTCTACCACAAGCGCACGCACCACCACCTGGCACTTTCATCATTTGTTCGCGTAATAGGGGATAGAAACTGTTTAACCAGGTCCACCTTCTGGCATGTGGCCTTTCTTCTCACATGCTCGCACGGGGGCTCTCCCCCGGGAGAGCTACACAACACGCGTACTGGTGGGCTATATTCTCAGCTTGGGTGTGGTGATTGCCATCGCACACCTTTCGGTTCCCTTGAACCGCTCCCCATCGCCGTGGACCCTTCATTCGCCTCCCCATCAGATTCAAGTGGTGGACCTGCAGGAGGAGCCTTCAAGCTCATCCGATGCAGATGCCTCGGGTCAGAGTCGCGTTTCGGACTTCATTGAAGAGGCGCCCCCCCAAACTGGAGCCCCAACCCGCCCCCCCAATGCCGCTGAGGCCGACCACGGACGGACATCGGAGACCGGCAAGGACACCTCATCGTTCACGTCTCAAACGGATCTGCGCCGCCTGACGGCCATCACGGAGGTGAAAGGACCTCAACTCATTGGCGGACTCGGGGCCTACTACCTCCAGATCCACTATCCAGAGCCCGCACGCCGGAAGGGCATTCAGGGTCGACTCATGCTTCGCTTCGACGTAACCGAAACCGGCAGGGCTGTAGACATTGACGTAAGCGCCCCACTGCACCCCCTCCTGGACTCCACGGCCGTCCGGGCCCTTCGAGCCGTTCGCTTCCGGCCTGCAACCCAACATGGCGTCCCTGTTTCCATGTCGATGAAGCTCCCCGTCCGATTCCGGATCCTTTCGGATCCAACTGCGCCCCGAACCGCCGGGTCATTTCCCCCAGCCGATTCCGCGGACCGCACCGATTAACTGGAACGCAACCGCAGACGCAGTGTACCCTATGTGAAGTCGCAGGAAATCCTCTCTTCCTTTTCCTGTGTTGGAAGCGCTTTTCTGTGTTCTCATCTCGCAATTCCCACTCCTCTTATGTCCGAAACACCCACGGCTCCGCGCCCCGACGTCGAAACGGCGGAAGACTTTTTGCCCATCAACGCGACGGACTATGTTGAATTCTACGTCGGGAATGCCAAGCAGGCTGCCCACTACTACGCCTATCTCTTTGGTTTTCAGATCCGGGGCTACCGTGGCCCGGAAACAGGGACGAGCGAAAAGGTGAGCTACCTGCTGGAGCAGAACGACATTCGGTTTGTGCTGACGACGGCGCTGGAACCCGAGTCAGCAATTAGCGACCATGTGCACCGTCACGGCGACGGGGTTCGCGATATTGCATTGGAGGTAGACGATGCGGAGCACTCGTTTGAAGCGACGGTCGAGCGCGGCGCAGAGCCCGTTTCTGAACCGGTCGTCCACGAGGACGCCAACGGCCGAATTGTGACGTCCGCCATCGCGACCTATGGGGACACCATCCACACCTTTGTGGACCGGAGTGACTACGATGGTCTCTTTTTCCCGGAGTTTGAGCCCTGGGACAACCCTCATTGGGAGGCGCCCTCCCCCACTGGACTGCAGTACGTCGATCACTGCGTGGGCAACGTGTACGAAGGGGACATGGACCGGTACGTGGAGTATTACGCCCAAACCATGGGCTTTTACAACATGCTCCATTTTTCTGACCAGGACATCTCAACCGAGTACTCGGCCCTGATGTCGAAGGTGATGGCCAACGGCGACGAAGTCATCAAATTCCCGATCAATGAACCGGCCGACGGCAAAAAGAAAAGTCAGATCGAGGAGTATCTGGAGTTTTACCGCGGTGCGGGCGTCCAGCACGTCGCCCTGGCAACGGACGACATTCTCTCGACGGTCCGCGAGCTTCGCCGCCGGGGCGTAGAGTTCCTTGAAATCCCTGACACGTACTACGACCGGGACGTGCTCGCCGATCGTGTGGGGGCGATCAATGAGCCCATCGATGAACTCGAAGAACTAGGCATTCTCGTAGACCGAGACCCAGAGGGCTACTTGCTCCAGATCTTTACAAAGCCTGTCCAGGACCGCCCCACGGTTTTCTACGAGGTAATCCAGCGCGAAGGCGCCCGGTCATTCGGCGCGGGCAACTTCAAGGCATTGTTCGAGGCCATCGAGCGGGAGCAGGGCCGCCGGGGAAACTTGTAGTCTTCGGTAGGGAAACGCATCAACCCGCGGGATGGAGGAGTGGCTTCCATCGGCACGGGAATGTCCGGCCGACTGCGAGCGCTCGTCTGGCCCTGGAGTGGCCCGCTTACATGAAGCCCCCAACGGTACGACCGCACTCAACGAATCCTCCCGCCGCCCCGGCACGTGACGGTGCTGGCGAGATTTCCCCAGCAGGCCAGAGCGTCGACAAACCTGAGCGGTGAGTCGACTGGGGGCCACACAGTGTTACGAGCGGCGCTCCTCATCCGCCGTGGGGGAGTCTTCCTCTGAGGATGGAATTGCGTCCTCGTCACCCTCTTCCCGGGACTCCAGTGCCGCATCTGAGGTCGCACCGTTGTCTGCTACCTCCGACTCCGCACTGCCATTCGTGGATGGTGTGTCTCCGAGAGCGTCGGCTTCGCCATTGACAAGGCGGAGCACATCGCGGCCCGGCACCTCTTCGCGCTCAATAAGCAGTTCGGCCAGCTTGTCAAAGGCATCACGGTGCGTCGTGAGCGTCTCGACCGCACGCCGGAAGGCGTTTTCCGTGATGCGGCGGATCTCCTCGTCCACCTCGCGGGCGGTCTCGTCGCTGTAGTCTTTGCCTTTCGCAATCTGCTCGCCCAAGAACACGTTTCCGCTCTCGCCCCCGAGCGAAATGTGCTTAAACTTATCGCCCATCCCCCAGTCGAGGACCATTTTGCGGGCCATCTTCCGCACCTGCTTGAGGTCGTTTTCGGCCCCACTGGTGGCGGTGTCGAAGATGATCTCCTCCGCGGCCCGCCCGCCCATGATCACCGCCAGCCGGTCCAGCAAGTAGTCGAGGCGGTACAGATACTTGTCTTTCTCCGGCAGCTGTTGCGTGACCCCCATGGCCTGCCCCCGCGGCACAATAGTGACCTTGTGAACGGGATCCGCATGGGTCAGCCCCGCGGCAACGATGGCGTGCCCCGCCTCGTGGTAGGCCAGAAGCTTTTTTTCCTCGTCATCGAGGGCCATGCCGTCGCGCTTCAGTCCCATAATCACTTTATCCCGGGCCTCCTCGACGTCGCTATTCTGAATCTTATCGTGGCCGTAGCGGCCGGCGAGGAGCGCAGCCTCGTTGAGCAGGTTTTCGATGTCCGCCCCACTGAATCCCGGCGTGCTGCGGGCAATCTCCTCAAGATCAATCTCGTCGCTGAGGGGCTTGTTGCGGGCATGGATCTGCAGAATTTCGGCCCGTGCCTTCTTCGTGGGGAGGTCGACGGTAATCTGGCGATCGAACCGGCCGGGACGGGTGAGAGCGGAGTCCAGAATGTCCGGGCGGTTGGTGGCCGCCATCACCACGACCTCCTCGCTTTCCTCGAACCCATCCAGTTCCGACAGCAGCTGATTGAGGGTCTGTTCGCGCTCGTCGTGCCCCCCGCCGAGCCCGGCCCCCCGTTGCCGGCCAATGGAGTCGAGCTCATCGATGAAGATAATGGCGGGGGCTGTCTCCTTCGCCTCGCTGAACATGTCGCGAACGCGGGAGGCCCCGACCCCCACGAACATCTCCATAAAGTCCGACCCCGACACGCTAAAGAAGGGCACGTCGGCTTCGCCGGCCACGGCCCGGGCAAGCAGGGTCTTTCCGGTTCCAGGAGGACCGACCAGGAGTACGCCCTTCGGGACTTTGCCGCCCAGACGCTCGAACCGCTCCGGGGTTTTCAGGAACTTAATGATTTCATGGAGCTCCTCCTTCGCGCTGTCGGCCCCCGCCACGTCGTCGAACGTGGTGTCTTCCTCGTCTTTATCGAATAGCTTGGCCTTGCTCTTCCGGACCGAAAACAGTCCCTGCCCCTGCGACTGCATGCGGCGGAGAAAGATGTATCCGACCCCAAACAGAAGCAGCACCGGCAGAAGGCCCATGATCACGAGGCCCCAGGGGAAGGTGCTCTCCGGCTCGGTCACCACCTCCACTCCCGAGTCCTCAAGCCGCTGCATGAGTTCATCGTCCCCGAAGGAGGGGATGTACGTCACAAAATTCGTGTACTCGACCGAGTTTCCGTCCTCTGTCCGGGTTGCGGCGGAGCTGAGTTCACCTCGGACACGGCTGCCTTCTACGACGACCCGCTCCACATTTTCGTCCTGCACCTGGGATCGAAATTCGCTGTAGCTGATCTGGTCTCCCCCGGCGGGCCCCATTCCCCAGTAACTGTATGCCCACAAGGCCAGAAGCGTACCGGCAATCACCCAGATAATGAGACGACCTCGGCCGCCGCCTGCAGCGGGTCCTGAGGGAAGGCTGGAGCCTCCCTCCTTCTTGTCATTGTCAGAATTTCGGTTAGCCACGTTGCTAAACTGATTGATGGAAAAGTTGTACGCAGCGGCAGCAGCCCGCCGGCTGGGTCAGCGCAAAATGGGCCTGTTCTCGATAATTGCGCTTTACATACACCCACGCGTGGGAATTGTGTCCTCTTGCGCAGGAAGGTTGCGTTATAGACACCTTTCGGACGCCCCTGACAGTGCCGCCCACAAGCAGCTTGCCTCTATCGCTGCTACTCGGTTATTATGAAAGCCCGCCGCCCACGGTTCTGCGACTCCGCCGGGGGCGGTTCTCCACCGTCTTCCTGTATGGCCCGCTCCTTCCATGTCTGTAACCGCTTCCAAGTCGCCAGACGCGTTTCCCTTTCATCAAGAGGTTGTGTGGACCCCCGATCCCGACGTGGTCGCCAACTCGAACCTTCGGCGCTTCATGGACCAGCATGATCTTGCAGACCTGCCCGCGCTCCGGGAACGGGCCGCTGAAGATGTAGGGTGGTTCTGGGAAGCGGTCCTCAACGACCTGAACATCGAGTTTTACGAGGACTACGACCAGGTGGTCGATCTGTCCGACGGCATCCAACATCCCTCCTGGTGCGTGGGCGGGACCATGAATATCGTCCATAACTTGCTCGACAAGTGGCAGGGCACGCCGACCGAGGCCCAGGTGGCCCTCCGGTGGGAAGGCGAAGCGGGAGAGACGAAAACCCTAACGTACGGCGAACTGCATCGGCGGGTCGGCCGCTGTGCAAATGCCCTTCGCGATCGAGGCCTTGAACAGGGCGACGCCATTGGGCTCTACATGCCGATGACACCGGAGATCGTCGTTGCCTTCCTGGCCATCGCCAAGATCGGAGGCATTATTCTGCCGCTCTTTAGCGGCTATGGCACCGGGGCTGTGGTCACACGTCTCCAGCGCGCCGAAGCGAAAGCGCTCGTTACGGCCGATGGCTTTGCCCGCCGCGAGCGCCCCATCCGCATGAAGGCTACCGTCGACGACGCGGTGGGCCAGTGCCCCTCCGTGGAGCATGTGATTGTCCACCGCCACCTCGGGGGCGACGACCCGCCGATGACGAGCGGTCGCGATGTGTTTTGGGACGACTTCGTGGCAGGCCACGACCCCCACGCCCCCACTGCGCGGACCGACGCCGAGGACGTTGTCATGGTCATTTACACCAGCGGCACTACGGGGCCCCCAAAGGGCACGGTCCACACGCACTGCGGATTTCCCATCAAGGGGGCGCAGGATATGTACCACCCCATGGACCTGAAGCCGGACGAGACGATGTACTGGATGAGCGATATGGGGTGGATGATGGGCCCGTGGCTCGTCTTCGGTACGCTGACCATTGGCGCAACCATGGTGCTGTACGACGGCGCGCCCGACCATCCCGATCCCGGCCGTCTCTGGCGCATCGTGGACGATCACGATGTCACCCACCTCGGCGTCTCGCCAACCCTCATCCGGGCCCTTAAGACGCACGGCGATCGCCCGGTGGAGGCGGCGGACCGGTCCAGCCTGCGCGCCATAGGGTCCACCGGCAGCCCGTGGGACCCCGAATCCTGGATGTGGTGCTTCGAAACAGTCCTCAATGGCGAGAAGCCCATCCTAAACTACTCCGGCGGCACCGAAATCTCCGGCGGAATTCTCTGCGGCAACGTTCTGGAGCCGCTCAAGCCCGCGGCCTTCTCCGGCCCCGTCCCAGGCATGGACGCCGACGTCGTGGACGAAAACGGGACGCCGGTCCAGGAGGAGGTCGGCGAACTGGTCGTGAACGCCCCCTGGATCGGCATGACGCGGGGCTTTTGGGGAGAAGGAGAGGATGACCGCTATCTCGGTACGTACTGGAATCGGTTCGAAAACACCTGGGTGCACGGGGACTTTGCCGCCGTCGACGCGGACGGGCTGTGGTACATTCTTGGCCGCTCGGACGATACAATCAACGTCGCCGGGAAGCGCCTTGGCCCTGCCGAAATTGAAGCTCTACTGAACGCACACCAGGCCGTGGCCGAAAGTGCCGCCGTCGGCGTGCCGCACGACGTGAAGGGCGAAGAGATCGTCGCGTTTGTCGTGGTCGAGCCGGATCAGGACGAAAGCGATGCCCTCCGCAGCGAGCTCATGCAGGAGGTGGTCAACGAAATGGGCAAGCCCCTAAAGCCCCGCGACATCCTCTTTGCCGAGGCGCTTCCCAAAACCCGAAATGCCAAGGTCATGCGGCGTCTCATTCGTGCCGCCTACCTGGACGAGGATCTCGGCGACACCTCAAGCCTCGAAGACCCCTCGACGGTTCAAGCCATCCGCAATGCAGGCTAGCCTTCTCTCCCCTCGTATACGTCCCCGTGCGGTGTGGGCCGGTACAGGTCCTGCTCCAGTGTCGTCTGCGGAGCCCCCAATCCCACACGATCCGTGCCCCCGATCTGAGACCGTGAACGGCCAGCCGCCGCCTCAGCGGCGCTCTCGTGCCAGGAACGCATTCGGGTAATGGTGAATCGTCGGCGTGTCGCCCGAGAGCAAAACCGCAATGACATCGAAGCGCGCCGCGGCTCCTTCGATTTCTCGTTCGTGGAGAAACGCCCGGGCCACCGTGGTCAGGATGGTCTGCTTCTTGGGGGTCACCGATGCTTCCGGCGGGCCAAACCCAGTGCCGGATCGCGCCTTCACCTCCACGAACACAACCTCGCCGCCCGATTCGGGATCCCGGCACACAAGATCCACCTCGTTTCGCTCGTGGCGATAGTTGCGCTCAATAATCTGGTAGCCCGCCTCCCGCAGAAAATCGGCAGCAAGGTCTTCCCCACGGTCGCCAATGTCGTTGGTCGTCGGCATCGCATCGCGCGTCGCTTACGAGGGCAGATCACTCTCCGGGGCATCGGGGGGCGTCGGCTCCGATTCGGCCTGATTGTCGGGCTGATTTAAGGCCTGGATGAACGAGACAAGCTGGCGTATGCGGTCCGGCTCCCGGGTTTTGATCAGCGGCAAAAGGGCTTCGGACACCTCCTCGACGACCGTCATCAATTCGGTCAGGTTCTGAAGCCGCTCATAGAGGATGCGGTCCTTCTCAGACAGAGACGCGTCGCCCGCCGGTTGCAAATCGTCCACACAGTCGCGGAGATGCTGCCGAACGGGCCGCACCTCACGCCGCTCCCGCTCCTCGATCACACGGGCCATAATGCGCCACACGTCCTTCTCAGCGGTATAGTGGTCCTTGCGGGAGTCCGGGACCGTGGTCTTTTCTGCCAAACGCCAGTCGACGAGAGCTCGGAGATTCATGTTTGCACTCCCGCGGCTGATCTGCAGGCGGCCCATGATGTCGTCCGTATTGAGGGGTCGCTCCGCACAGTAGAGCAGGGCGTGGACGCGGGCCATCGTTCGGTTGATGCCCCAACTGGAGGCCATGGTGCCCCAGAAGGCCACAAAGCGATCCACCACGGCCCGCCGATCCCCTTGCTCGTTCGGGGACTCTGGGGCCTCTGGAGACGGCCGGGAAGAACAGGTGGACATGACCGGTGCAGATCGGGAGACAACGACACCAAGGGAGCGCATCCTGACACCTTCCCAACTTAGGGGCCCCGTGCGGTTGTTTCCATGTGGCGTGCGCCTACGAATCGTTCTGTTCGCTTCGTACGTTGGGAAGGCACTGGCTTCCGCCTCACGTCGCTTCGTCACCATGGACCCGGACGCACCACTCATTACGATCACCACCGATTTCGGGACCGAGGATGCATACGTTCCCTCCATGAAGGGAACGATGCTCTCCATCTGCCCCGGCGCCCGGATGGTGGATGTCACGCATGAAATCAGCCCGCAGGATGTAATGGAGGCCGCGTTTGTGTTGCGGGCCACCGTCCCCTACTTCCCTGATGGAAGTGTGCATCTGGTGGTGGTCGACCCCGGGGTGGGCACCGATCGGCGCGCCGTCGCGCTCCGACACAACAACCAGTGGTTTGTGGGGGCGGATAATGGGCTCTTCCCTCTCGCGCTGAACGCCACGCCCGAGGCGGCGGTTGCGCTCGACAATCCCGATCGATGGCGCACGCCATCGCCCAGCTCCACCTTCCATGGACGCGACATTTTTGCCCCCGCGGCGGCTCACCTGGCCGCAGGCGCCCCGCTCGACGCCCTGGGCGCCCCGGTGGATACTCTGGAATCCCTGCATTGGGCTCGGCCCAGTGTGGACGATGGAACCGTCCAGGGCTGGGTCGTTCACGTCGACCACTTTGGGAATTGCATTACCAACATCCGGCGCTCTCACCTTGCCGACACCGTAGGACAGGATGCGGACGCTCCGCTTGCCGAGTCGCTTCGCTCCGTGAAGGGCTACGCCGGGAGCCGGATCGTTCAGCAGTTTGGATCCACGTACGGGACAGTGCCAGAAGGGGAACCTCTTCTGCTGATTGGGAGCACGGACTTTTTGGAAATTGCAGTCCGCGGTGGGAGTGCCGCGGACCTCCTCGACATCCGGAAAGGGGATTCCGTGAAGCTCACAATCGAGGACGCGTCGTAGTTGTCCCCCTCATCCCCACCCATCCGCGTATCCGCCTCTCCATGCCGCCCAACGATTCGTCGCTCACGCGCTATCTCGACACGCTGTACCCGGTGGCCTGCATGCTCGCAGGCCCGGATACAGCGGATACCCTCCTCCGCCACGCCTTCGAGCAGGCGGCGACGACTCCCCCCAAGGATCGTCCCTCCGACCGCCAGGCCTGGCTGCTTCGCCTGCTCATCGACGTCCATTCCCAGACCGCGCGTGCCGGCGGCGGCCCCGGAACGAGTCCCGACGCGCTACGGCGCGCCGTCGCGGAGGAGGCAGTCGACCGGGCCCTGCCAGCCGCCTTTGCCTCCGGCTCCGAAACCGATCGCCTTGTGCTTCTCCTCGATGCGCTGGATGCCCCGACGGAGACCCTCACACAGGTCCTTCAGACCTCCCCAAAAGACGCTGAAGCAAAGCGCACCCAGGCGTGGACCCATCTTTCGGATCGCCTTCAGAACGCCCTGCGAGGCCCCGAGCGGGCCCTTGTTGAGGAAGCCATCTCGAAGGAGCACCTGCGAGCGGTGGTGCGCGAGGATGTGGCGGGGCGCTTCCAGACGCCCCCCGCGTCTCTTCGCTCCGTTCTCCGCGCCATCCTCCAGCGGGGTGAGGCCGACCTGAAACGGCGGGACGACACAGACGCGGCCTCCGCTGACGATCCGTCCTCTTCCCCTCCGGGTCCCCCGCCCTCAACGTCCGACGACGAACCGTCCTCCGGCTGGCCCCTGCGCCGCACGGTCGTGGGCGGCGTGCTGCTTGTATTGCTCGTTGCAGGAGCAGTGTTTGGAATGCTGCAGCTCCAGTCCTCTCCCTCACCCGCAGTCCCCACCCTGCCCTCGCTCTCCGCCTCCGCGGCCGACACCCTTTCTCCACGACGCGAAATGACCGAGCCCGCCGCCGCTCGTTCCTACATCCAGGCCACGTGGCAACGGCGGGTGGCCGTCCCGTCCATCGACGGGGCGACGCTCCAAGGCATCGGGCACCTTCAGTTCAAGGACGCGGACGTGCCGGGCCTGGTTTTTGCAGATGAGGACGCCTCCACTACCATCACGGTCCTCGCCTACAACTACGCCCTGCTCGACGGGCTCGGGGATGACCTCCAGATTGAGGACGACCTGCGGACGGGTCTCGCCAACAATGAGGGGCTCCTTCCCCGGTCCGAGTCGGGCGATGCCCTTGTCCTCTGGCGCCAACGCGACGACATTCTCGTAGCGGTGGCGTCTCACCTTTCCCCCGAGGCGCTGGAGGCCCGCATCGTCCTCGCCCGCGATTCAGCCCGGTAGCTCAATCCGAAACGTCGCCCCTTCGCCCACCGTCGTGTCGATGAGTTCCAGCGCCCCCCCGTGGTACGCCTCCACGACCCGACGGGCGAGACTCAGCCCCAGCCCCCATCCGCGCTTCTTTGTGCTGTATCCCGGACGGAAGATATTCTTCCGGTCGCTGCGCGGGACGCCTTCGCCCGTGTCCGTGACCTCCACAATTCCGCCCGACTCCGTAGCCCGTCCCGTAACCCGGATGCGTCCTGTGTCGTCCTCAATCGAATCCAGGGCGTTTTTTAGGAGGTTCTCCAGCACCCACGCGAACAGTTCCTCATTGACGGGAACCTCGATCGGCCCTTCCAGCTCCACCACCAGAGCAATGTCTTGCCCCCGTTGGGGAATGCGACGGTCGATGTACTCGGCCGTCTGCTCGATAATTGGCACCAGGTCTTGGCGCTCCAGCTTGGGCTGCGATCCAATATCGGAAAAGCGATTGGCCACCCGCTGGAGGCGCTCCACGTCGTTCTCAATTTCGTCCAGGATGTCCGCCCGGCGGGCCTCATCGTCGCCGGCGGATCGCAGCATTTGAATCCACCCCATCAGGCTCGACAGCGGCGTTCCCAGCTGGTGGGCCGCCTCTCGGGCCATTCCCATCCAGAGGTTGCTCTGTTCGCTCCGCCGCACGTACGAAAACCCGAGGTATCCCACGACGACAAAGAGCCCCACGAAGAGAAGCTGTCCCCACGGATAAATGCGCAGTTCCGTCACGAGGGCCGACTCGTCGTAGTAGACATACTGGGTCAGCTCACGCGACGAGGACTCGCCGGGGAGATCAATTTGAATCGGAATGGGGTTGTAGGTGGACGCCATTTCGTTCTGACGCGTCTGAAGCTTCTCGAAGACCTCCTGCGAGTCGGCGGGCAACCGCCCGCCGATCGATTCCGGCACCCCGACGTTTCGCCAGAATAGCGGCTCCGACCGGCTCGAGTCCGTAATGATTGCCGGGATGCCAAACGGATTGGGCTCCAGGATTTCGTCCAGAATAAAATCGAGCTCGCCGGTCGGTGGCATTCGCTGCGCCCAGTCCACAGCTTCCTGATACGCCTCGACTCTCTCCGGCGACATAGATGCCGCCATGGGGGTTTGCTCAATCGACTGGAGATAGCTCTCCAGCCGTTGGAGGTCGTCGCGGTGGGGATTGGACGTCCGGCGCTCGGACTCTACGACTTCGGCCTGGGCATCGGCCCACAGTTCAATGACGCGCTGCTCGCGCTCCCGCAGCCTGTCGACGAGGCGCTGGGTGTAGAGGAGCGACGCCACAGCGAGGACCATCGCAAAGACGATGAGCCCAAGCTTAAACCGGACGGACCAGCGGTAGGCTTGCATGTGGGGCCGGGCAGATGTGGTCGAGAACGATTTGAGTCCCCTCCACCGGCGGCCCCACCAGGCGTTCCCACTTCCTCGACTCGGGACCGGTTAGGCCGGAACGGGACGGACGTCTGTGATGATCTGGTCGCGGCGGGGGCCGTTTGAGAGAAGCCCAATCTCCACGTCAATGTACTCCGCGATAAAGTGGAGATAGTCCTGGGCCGCCGAGGGAAGCTCGGCGTACTGCCGCACCTCCGAGATGTCTTCATCCCATCCCTTCAAGGTTTCGTAGAGCGGCTCCACGCGCTCCAACGTCTGCGGCTCGCTGGGAAATCGACGGGTGGTCTTCCCATCGTACCGGTACTGCGTACAGACCTTTAACTCGTCCAGGCCGGAGAGCACGTCCAGCTTCGTCACCGCCAACTCGTTAAAGCCATTGATCATGCTCGTGTAGCGGAGCGCCACAAGATCAAGCCAGCCGCAGCGGCGGGGGCGTCCGGTGGTCGCCCCAAACTCGCCTCCCTTCTCGCGAAGGGCCTCCCCGGCCGCGTTGTCCAGCTCCGTGGGAAACGGCCCGTTCCCGACCCGGGTGCAGTACGCTTTTGCGATGCCAAGAACGCGGTCCACCTCAGTGGGGGGCACCCCGAGCCCCGTACAGCCCCCACCCGCCGTCGGATGGCTGGAGGTCACAAACGGATAGCTGCCGAAGTCCACATCAAGGAGCGACCCCTGCGCCCCCTCAGCCAGCACCCGCTGCCCCTCATCGAGCGCACGGCACAGATACTTCGAGGTGTCGGTGACGTACGGGTCAATTTTCTGATCGAACTCCACGTACTCCTCCACGATGCGGTCGACATCCAGAGCTTCGGCGTCGTAGATGTCCCGGAGAATGGCGTTTTTCTCTTCGATGGACCGCCGCAGTTTCCGGCGGAGAACATCACGATCAAGCAGGTCCACCACACGGATGCCCGAGCGCGCGAACTTATCGGTGTAGGCCGGACCAATGCCCCGACCCGTCGTCCCAATCTCATTGTCGTCACTGGAAGAGGCCCGTTCCTGCTCCTGCGCCGCCTCAATCGCCTTGTGATAGGGCATGATGAGGTGGGCATTGTGGGAGATCTTCAGCCGGTTTTCGACGTCGACCCCCAGGGCCCGGATTTTTTCAATCTCGTCCAGCACCGCCTTCGGATCGAGCACAACGCCGTTCCCGATAACACAGGTCACGTTCTCGTGGAAGATGCCGCTCGGCACGAGGTGAAGCACAAACTCCTCTTCCACGCCCGACGCCTCCTCCCAGACGATGGTGTGCCCCGCATTGGCCCCCCCCTGGTACCGGGCCACAACATCGACATTCGGGCTGAGCAGATCCGTGATTTTGCCCTTGCCCTCATCTCCCCATTGACTCCCAATTACAATTGATACCGGCATTTCACTCGACGTAGTGTTAGTACAGAAAAGCAGTGAATCCACTGGCTCATCGCCAGCCAGATGGTTTTCAATCACGAGCGGACGGGGTTGCGCGTCGCAGGCCCGGATGTGCATGCCCTCCATCCCACGCCCGGCAGGAAAGGCCCTGCCCACCTCCTCGCGCGGCGCTCCCACCAGTGCCCGCCTCCACGCTACGACGTCGCCGTGTCGAGCCGACGCTCAAGTTCCACAATCGTGGGGGACGCGACAAAGATCGAGGAGTAGGTCCCAATTATGACCCCAATAATCAGTGCAAACGAGAAGCCGCGAAGCACTTCGCCCCCGAAGACAAACAGAATGATCACCACAATGAGCGTGGTGACCGACGTCACGACCGTTCGGCTGAGGGTCGCGTTGATGGACCGATTCACAATAACTGGAAAGCGCTCCGTCTTCAACAGATTCACGTACTCCCGCACCCGGTCAAACACGACCACGGTATCGTTCAGGGAATATCCCACGATCGTAAGAAACGCAGCGATGATGCTCTGATCGACCTGCAGGGAAAAGGGCACCACGTCGGCCAGCATGGAGAAAATACCGAGGGTAATGGTCACGTCGTGCACCAGGGCCGCCACCGCCCCCATGCTGTACCGCCACTCAAACCGCACCAGGATGTAGAGAAAAATGATCGCAAGCGCCCCGAACACCGCGTAAATGGCCCCTTGCTTCAGGTCTTCCGCAAACCGGGGCCCAACGATGTTGGTCTTTTCAATCTCCGGATTAATCCCAGAGAACTCCTGGTTCATCGTCGTCAGGATGGTTTCTTGCACCTCATTGATGTCTCCAGAGGTCGACGCTCGGATGAGGAGGCCCGTGTCACCATAGCTTTTGACCTCCGGTTGCCCGCCCAGCGGCTCCGTCAGGGCTGAGCGCAGTTCCACCGTCGAGACGCCTTCCGTATTCCCTACCACGAACTCCACCCCCCCGCGGAAGTCAATTCCGAGGGACAGGCCCCGGACAAGCAGCGACAGGATGCTGAGCGTGAGCAAGACGCCGGAGATGATGTACCCGATCCGGCGATTCGGAATGAGCGTGTAGTCGGCATTCTCAAAGAGACGCATAAGAGTCCGTCATTCGGTGAAATCACATCACGAGGCGCGCCACAGCGGCGCACGGGGGAAGGCCCTATCCGTAACTGACCTCCATGCTCCGCTCCTCAACCATGTAGTCGAAGATGAGGCGGGTGACGATTATGGCCGTGAAGAGCGAGGAGAGGATTCCGGCCATCAGCGTCACGGCAAAGCCCTGAATGGGTCCCACCCCAAACGAGTACAGAATCACCCCGACGAAAAACGTCGTGATGTTGGCGTCGAGAATGGCACTCAGGGACGCTTCGTACCCCGATGAAATGGAGGCCCGGAGCGTCTTTCCGGTGGCTTGCTCCTCTCGAATCCGGTCGAAGATAAGCACATTCGCGTCCACGGCCATACCAATCGTGAGGACGATCCCGGCAATTCCCGGCAACGTAAGGGTCGCGTTGAAGCCCGCCAGTATCCCGAGAATGAGAATCACATTAAGCAGCAGGGCAATGTCCGCCACGACGCCGCCCGTATGATAGTACATGATCATGAAGAGCACCACGAGGAGCAGCCCTGCCACCACGGAAATGAAACCTGCCCGGACCGACTCTTCTCCAAGCGTCGGGCCGACGGTTCGCTCTTCGATGATGTTGACGGGCGCGGGAAGGGACCCAGACTTCAGAACCGTCACAACGTCTGAGGCTTCTTCCTGACTGTCGATACCTTCGATTTGCGTCCGTCCGCCCGGAATGCGCTCTCGGATGTTGGCGTAGGAATAAACAATGTCGTCGAGCACAATGGTGACGGGATCCCCGACGTTCGCACCGGTGATGCGGGCCCACTGCCGCGCCCCATCAGAGTTCATTGTAATGGAGACGAGGGGCGCATTGGAGCCCTGCTGGAACTCCACGCTCGCATCCGTCACCACATCCCCAGTCATCTCTGGGTCGGCCTGAATCGCATAGAGGTAATAGGCCTCCCGTCCATCCTCCGTGGTCACGACCGGGGTTGCCCCCCACATCAACTGAACGCCGGAGGGAATCATCTCCTGCACCTCGGGCCGTGAGAGAAGCTCCCGGACGGTGGACGTATCACTCGCAAAGGCCTGGCCGGCAATCGGAGACTGCTCACGCGGAAGGGGCTGCAGGGCTGAGAGGAGAGGGTTCTGCGCTCCTCCCTCCTCGGCCCCCGGCTCGGAGAGCGACGTGCCCTGCTCGTCTTCGGATTCGTCGGTCGCAATGGCCGTGCCTTCCGTGGTATCCTGGGTGTCTGCCTGGGCGATTTCCGCGTCCGGGGGCCCCTCCCCCTCCGGAATGTCCGCGGCCTCCGCTGCGGTGTCCGCATCTGCGATCTCGGCCGAGTCCTCCTCGCTCGGCTCATAATACTCGATGATCCGCTGCATCGACGAGCGAAGGCGCTCCGGCTCAGAGGTCAGGTGAAACGTAAGTTGTGAGGCGCTTTCCAGTAGATTGCGCACCCGGGCGGGGTCCTCCACCCCCGGCAGCTCTACCGCGATTCGCTGGGTCCCCTGCGCCTGGATGGATGGCTCGGTGACCCCGTAGCGATCGACCCGGTTGCGGACAATCTCCATGGCGCGATCCACGGCCTCCTCAACCTGCGACTGGAGGTACTCCTCCACCTCGTCATTATCCGATCGCCGGGTGAGATCTTCGGATTCACTTCGGAAGTAGCGGGAAAGGCGCCCCTCGGGGTTCTGCGCCTCATACTCTGCCATGAAGGCCTCTACGGCCGTAATGTCTTCCTCCTCGGCCCGCGCCCGTGCATCTTGAAGCACCTCGCGGAACTGCTCATCTTTGTTCGCGGCCAGTTGCTCCAACAGGGAAAATACCTCGACCTCAAGCGTCACGTGCATCCCTCCCTGGAGGTCAAGGCCCAGGCTCAGCGAGTTTTCCTGAATTCGGTCCAGCCGCTGCCGATTTTCCTCCTGATACTCCTGTCGCTCCGCATCCTCCATCTGTCCCATCTGGTACGACAGGTAGAGGTTCTGCACCGAAGGAAACAGGTAGTACCCGCAGAGCCCAACAAAAAAGACGGTGAGTGCAATCTGAAATCCTTTTCCTTGCATCCGTGGTTGCTCGCTCGGTTCATTTGGTGAAATCCGTTCTCTCGGCGCCGCACCGTTCAATGACGGCAATTCGCCGCACACCTGCCCTCAACGGCGGCAGGTTGGGCCTCGACTCGGGGTTTGAGCGCGAGCCAGTCGCTTGGCCAGCCCCCTACGGCGTGATGGGACGTGTCGCCGCCAGCATGCGAGCAAGCCACCGCGATTGTGGAAGGGACATTTGCGGATCCTCAGGAATGGGCCCAACCGTGAAGACCCGGGGGCGTCTCCTGATCTGCGATGTCTGGTTCGTATACCGGCGCCGGGCTCGCGTTAAGGCGTCTCGCGCCGCACCACGGACCAGTACCATCACCCCGATCGTGAGAAGGGCCTGGAGGCCGTAGTACGGTTGGGCCGGATGAACGATGAGCATTGAGGGGTTCACCTGCGAGCAGTTGACGGACCGCGACGCGAATAACGTATTTGTCCGAATTGTTCCCCTCAACGACGCCCTCCCGAATTGGTACGGCCTTCATTCCCGACAGTCCCCAGGCTGCCCCCCGCGGTCGCCCCGATGCCTGATTAAACAACCCCATTCAAACGGTATGGCGGTTCGCTCCATTTCTACCATCGATGGCCTGCGCCTCTTCACGCGCCACTGGTGTCCGGCGGGCCCCGTCCAGGCCCGCATTGTCCTCGTCCACGGATACGCAGAACATTCGGGGCGCTACGATCACGTGGCGACCTCATTTTCCGATGTCGGCGCGGCAACGTACGCCTTCGACCTTCGAGGACACGGCCAGTCCGAGGGCAGACGGGTGTTTGTCGATCGATTTGATCAATACCTCGACGACCTCGCACGGGTCCTCTCCTGGGTCCGTGCGGAGGGGCCGAACCGGCCGCTATTTCTCTTCGGTCACAGCATGGGCGGCCTCATTGCTCTGAAATTCGTCCTGGACCGGTCGCCGAATCTGCAGGGGCTCATCCTCAGCGCCCCCGCTCTTGAAGTCAACCCGGACCTTGCTCCCCTTCTGCGCCGCATTGCGGGTGTGCTGGGGACGCTCGCCCCTACGCTTCCCACAGCCCGATCTCCTCAGGAGGCCATTTCACGAGACCCCCAGGTCGTAGCCGAAGCCATTGCAGACCCGCTGAACTACCACGGACGGATTCCGGCCCGTACCGGCGCCGAGCTCATACGAGCAGGGGCCACGGTTCGGGGTCGTCTGGATGAACTCACCACCCCATTTCTTGTGATCCACGGCACGGCCGATCCCCTTACCGCTCCGCGCTGGAGCCGCCGCCTTCACACGGACGCCCCGAGCGAGGACAAAACAATCCATCTCTACGAAGGCCTCTACCACGAGTCCTTCAATGAGCCCGAGCAGGAACGCGTGTTACGGGACCTCCGTCGCTGGGTCGCGTCGCGCCTTCCTGGGGCCGATGTCACGGCGTAACGAGCACATAGACGACCTGCACGTCGGCGGACACCTCGATTTCGCCCGCGGCAAAGGCATCGGGCTCCCCTTCCGCGTCGGATTGCGTGGCCTGCGCAAATTCCATTTGGACCCGGGACGTGGGCCGGTCGAAGGAATACTGCTGTTCGTTGATCTCCTGCACCGCCCCCAGACGGGCATCAAGCGTTTCCGCGAGCAACTGCGCCTTTTCCCGCGCGTTCTCCGCCGCCTGGCGCAGCGCGTCGTTGCGCACGGCGGTCCGGTCACTGAGGTCGTAATCGATGCCCTCCAAACGATTGGCCCCCCGCTGCACCACTTGGGCGACGAGTCGTGGCAGCAGCTCCAGGCGATCAAGCTCCACCACCACCTGACGCGCCGCTTCGTATCCCTTCTCCTCCTGGGACCTCGTCTCGCGGTTGTACTCCCGGCGCGGCCCGAGGCGCAGGGACTGCATGCGAATGTCGTCTTCGGGCACCCCGAGATCGCGGACCGTATTCAGGACGGACTCCGATGCCTCAGCGTTCTGGGACCGAGCGGAGTCGGGCGCCTCGGCCCGCGTCACGATGCCGAATCGGACGGTGGCCTGGTCTGGGCTGGCCGTTACGGTGCCTTCGCCACTGACGCGAACGGTGCGCTGCGGGGCGTCCTGATCCTGGGCCTGCAGCGGAGTGGCGAGGAGCAGAAGGGCGGGGAGCAGACGTCCGAGTCGACGCGAGGAGACGCACATGGGCTGAGGGGGACCAGGAAAGGAAGGGCAAGTCCGAAACACGGATATGAACGGAACGGCACCAAGTGAACGCAGGTCCCATCCGCGGTATTGCGGGCATGCCTGCGAGGGTCGAACTGTTTCCGCTCCGGGTCCGCGCTACGGATGCAGGCGCGTGAGCGTGCGGGGAAACGGAATGGTTTCGCGGACGTGCTCCCGCCCGGTGAGCCAGGAGACGGTTCGCTCCAGCCCCA
>JAWOAQ010000239.1:0-7928 GCA_046498495.1 Salinibacter sp.
CCCGGATCGACGCGCACGAAGAGGGCCGCGCCGGCAAACACCTCCGGGTGGTCGGCGAGGGGCTGTACGTTGTCCAGCGTCACGTGCACCCCGCGGTCGAGAGCCGCGGCGTACTCGTCGAGCGCCGCAAAGTTGGGCTGGAAGAGAACGCGATCGGGCGCCAGATCCGGTAGCGCCTCGAACACACGGTCGACCTCGCCCGGCGACACGCACTCGAAGCCGAGGCCTTCATCGGCCAGGATGCGAAGCACCTCGGGGTGAGGATTCGCTTTCACAGCGTAGAAGGAGCGGTCCGCGCCGCGCAGGGAGCGCATCCGGCGAGCGGCGGCGCGGAGGGTGCCTTCATGGTATACATAGCGCGGCGATGCATCGTTGGCCAGGGCCAGCAGGTCCGTGCGGCGGGTGCGCCACCACGTATCGGGCTGGGGCGGGGCCGGGGCGGCCTCAGAAAGTTCCTGCCACCGTGGGCCCACAACGGCGCTCGGCGCTTCGGCTTCAAAGAACTGGGCGTGCAGGTCGCGCACAAGGCGGGGCGCCTGGTCCTCGTCCACCACGAAGCTAAAGTTGAGGTCGCTGGCGGCCTGCGAGACGAGGTGCACCTGCTGCTCATCGAACACCTCAAAGGCGGGTCCCAGATCGCCCAGGAGCGACCGGATGCGCTGCCCCACCAGACTCACCACGGCACACGGACGAATGAGGCGCGCGTCGCAGTACCGGTTGAGGTCGTGCAGCAGCCGGTCGAGCGCCTCGGGATCGAGCGCGTTGGCGTCGGCGTCGAGCGTAACGGTAACGTTGGCCTCCGAGGTCGCCACGAGGTCGACGGACAGCCCGTTGTGCTTGAAGATCTGGAAGACGTCGGCCAGGAAGCCCACCTCCTGCCACATCCCCAGCGTCTCCATGACGACGGCCACGACGCCCGTTTTGGCGGAGACGGCTTTCACCTGCGGCCCTGCGTCGGCCCCGTCGGCGGAGACAACGGTGCCGTCCAGCTCGGGCGCCTCGGTACTGCGGACGCGGAGGGGAATCTGGTGGCGGCGGACGGGATCGAGGCAGCGGGGGTGCAGCACGCGCGCGCCCATCGTCGCCAGTTCCTGCGCCTCGTCGTAGCCGAGGCGACGCAGCAGACGGGCGGACGGCACCTCGCGCGGGTTGGCGGTGAAGAGGCCCGGGACGTCGGTCCAGATCTCCAGCTGCTCCGCCTCCAGCTTGGCGGCGAAGTGGGCCGCAGAGGTGTCCGACCCGCCCCGCCCCAGCAGCACAGTCTCGCCGAGGGCATTGCTTGCGATAAAGCCCTGCGTCAGATACACCGCGTCGGGCGCCTGCGCGAGGTGATTTTGCAGGACGGGGTCGGGGGGCGAGGTGCAGGCCGCCGAGAGATACTGCCGGCGGGGCGGCACGTGGGGATCGTCCTGCGCCCGGAGGAACTCGCGCGCGTCGAGCCAGCGCACGTCAAGCCCCTGCGCAGACAGGTAGGCCGCACCGAGGCGAGTCGAAAGCAACTCCCCCGTGGCCAGAACGGCGGCCCGAAGGCGAGGCGAAATCGGATCGGCCGCGGCAGCGTCCTCCGTCAGCCGGGCCAGCCGATCGACCCCGTCGCCCAGCGCCGACGCGGGGTCCAGGTCCATCGCCCGGGCCAGGGCCTCGTGTCGGTCGCGGATGGTGGCGAGGGGCACCTGCGGATCGCCGTGTGCCGCTGCCTCCAGCAGCTCCTCCAACTGGTCGGAGATGCCCTGCAGCGCCGAACAGACGAGAAACGGGTGGCGGCCGTCACGCTGATGGGCACGCACCACGGTGCCGATGGTATCCCATCGGTCGCGGCTCGAGACGCTGGTGCCACCAAACTTACAGACGATCC
The DNA here is from genome assembly GCA_046498495.1 of Salinibacter sp. GTDB lineage: Bacteria > Bacteroidota > Rhodothermia > Rhodothermales > Salinibacteraceae > Salinibacter. The sequence goes on from JAWOAQ010000239.1 coordinate 1,856, forward strand.
AGGAGGGGGAGGCGTCCGGCATACGGGACTCCGATCAAAAGAAAAAACATGTGGCGCTCTACCAGCCTGTGCCAAACAGAAACAGGAGGGCTGCAGGTGGCTTTTCCACTGCCCTCAGCGCCCCGCGTCGCCAACGACGCTCTGCGGGGCCCGCTTTGCGCGCCTTGGGGGCGACGCGCAGTGCTCATTTTGCCCTCCTCGATGGAGCACAGACCCAGGTGTTAACATCCGGTGGTCCCACGGAAGAGGCAAGACCCCGCCGCCCGATGCGCCCATCCTCCACCAAAACGTCACAGGATCAGGACGCCTTTTCCTCTGCCGTCCTCCATTCGTAAAGGGCCCGGTGCTTTACGGCGTCGCCAAACAGACAGAGGCCCGCGTTCAGGACGGCAAGGCTGGCCGTACCGGCGGCCACCCATTTCCAGGTGGACGTGTTCTCGTCTCCTTTCATCAGGGTCGATTGCCCCACCCCGCTGGCGCCCAGCCCCACAGCCACGAGGCCGAGGGGGGCGAGGGCTTTCCACTTCTGATAGTGCACGTCGGAATCAGCGCGAGGGGTCGGCTCGTCAGTTGTCATGGCTACAGGGGACTGAATGCAATGAGCGGTTCGTTCGCATACACGGCCGGGACAAGGGCTACTCGGCGTCGCCCGCACCATAGGCGCCGGATTCCTCTCCGTTCTCTTCCGGCAGGCGCACCACCTGGAGCCAAAACTCGTCGATCGTGCGGACGATTTTCGCGATCTCGTCGAGATCCACCGGCTTGGTGACGTACGCGTTGGCGTGCAGGTCGTAGCTTTTCACCACATCCCCCTCCGCCTCGGAACTGGTAAGCACGACCACCGGCACGCGGCGCAGGTTGGGATCCGACTTCATCTCATCGAGGAGGTCGTGCCCGCTTTTGACCGGCAGGTCCAGGTCGAGCAGTACCAGGTCGGGGGGCGGCTCGCCCGGTGCGTCGGTGAGGCCCAGGTACGTCTCCGCCTCCTCGGCCGTCTCGGCCACAAGGAGGTCGTTTCGGATCTTGGCTTCCTCGAGCATCTCGCGGGTCAGGCGCGCATCCGCCGGGTTGTCTTCAACCAGCAGAATGCGGGCCGGACGCCCGGCCGAGCCGGGATTCGCGGAACGTGAATCGGTCACGGTGTGGAGTCGGGGGTGAGGTGAAATGTGACGTGAAATGTCGTTCCCTCGCCGGGGGTGGAATCGACCCAGATGGCTCCCTCGTGGCGTTCTACAATCTTGCGGGTAATGGACAGACCCATGCCACTGCCCTCGCGGCCCGTGCCGTGGGGATCCAATTGCTTAAAGATGCGAAAAATCTTGTCCTGCGCGGCCGGCGGAATGCCCGGTCCCTCATCGCGGACGATCACGTGCACGCCCTCGTCCGCCTCGACGCTGGATACGTGGACGACCGGAGGCGCCTCGCCGTGGTACGCGAGGGCGTTTTCGATGAGATTCTGAAACACGCGGCGCAGCTGGTCCGGAACGCCGTACGTTGAGGGAAGCGGATCGCGGGTGATCGTTGCATCGGTCTCCTCAACTCGGCGCTCCAGATCACTTACAATCTCATCAATCAGCCCCCCCAGGTCAACGTCCCGAAACTCTTCCTCTTTGCGTCCGATTCGGGAGTAGTGGAGCAGGCTGTTGATGAGGCCTTTCATGCGCTGCGCCCCGTCCACTGCGTATTCAATAAACTCGCGGGCCGTATCGTCCAGGTCGTCTGCGTAGCGCCGCTCCAGCAGCTGCAGGTAGCTGGACACCATGCGGAGCGGCTCCTGGAGGTCGTGCGAGGCGGCGTAGGCAAACTCTTCCAGGTCGGCGTTGGAGCGCTCAAGCTCACGGGCGTGGCGGCGCAGCTGCTGCTCCATCTCGTGCTGCTCGGTAACGTCCTGAATGGCCAGCAGGACACGAATTGCATCCTCCTTCTGCCCCACCAGGCGGCGCCCGTTGAGGCGCAGCACCCGGCGGCCCAGGTCATCGAATGTACGATCGATCTCCAGGTCCGTGAACGTCGCATCGTCGGCGACCACCGCTTCCAGCCGGTCCCGAAGGGCCGGAGCGCGGAAGCAACCGCCGCCCACGTCGAATAGCGACGCGCCGACGGCCGCCTCCGGGCTGATGCCAAAGGCCTCGTGAAAGGCCGGGTTGGCCTGCCGGATCCGGAGGTCAGAGTCGAGCACAAGAAGCGGCTCGTGGAGGGTGTCCACAATCTGGGCCGCCTCTACGGCTGGCGCTCCTGACGCACCGACGCGTCTGTCTACCTGTTCAGATTCCATTTCACGATTTGCTGGGCTTGGTTCTATGACGTGCCCGCCCTTGCGTCTCGGGGCAGCCGCACGATGAAGCACGTTCCCGTTCCTTTCTCGGTGTCCACATCCACCGTGCCCCCGTGCGCCTCCGTCAGTCGTTTCACGATGGACAGCCCGAGGCCGGTCCCTTCGTACTCGCGCTCCAGCCCCTCCGATTCCTGCTTAAAGGGCTGAAAGAGCCGGTCGACCTGACGAGGCTCCATTCCGATTCCGGTATCCTCGACCTCCAAAGCCGCCGCCTCCGGCGTCCCCTGCACCCGCACCTCCACCCTGCCCCCATCCGGCGTAAACTTGATCGCGTTCTCCAGCAGATTCTCGGCGATGCGGGTCAATGCGCCCTCGTTCCATCGGCCCTGAACCGATGCATCGGACATCCGGAGCCGGAGGTCAATTCCTTTTTCTTCGGCCTGTGCCCGAAGCACGTCGGCCGTTTCGTCGGCGATTCGAGCGAGGTCCACCGGCGCTCGCTCCAGCTCGTACACGCCTGCCTCCAGCTTCGAGAGCTCCAGCACCGAATTGAGCGTCTTCTGCAGGCGACGCCCGCTCTGCGCAATAAGACGGGCAAACCGCTCGACATTTTCCCCCACTCCTTCATCGGCCAGCACCTCGGCAAACCCCAGGATGGACGTGAGGGGCGTCCGGATTTCGTGACTCATGTTCGCCAGCATCGCCGATTTGAGCTGGGCGGCCGTCTCGGCCTCCTCCTTCGCCTCCGTCAGCTCTCGCTCCCGGCGCTTTTGCTCAGTGATGTCGGTGTACATGGCATACACCTCCGTCGGGCCGTTCGCCTGGGTGCGCGCAGCCGCCTGCAACTGAAAGTCGTGGATGCCCTCGGCCGTGCGGCGCTGAACCTCCATCTGCAAGGCCCCTTGCGCCATCATATCTTCGTTGATCTCCACGGCCGTCTCCTGATCGGACGGCAGGATAAACGCGAACAACTCCTCGCCCTGAATCTCATCCGCCGAGTACCCAAAGACATCCTCGAACGCCGTGTTCACATCCGTCACCGTGATGGTTTTCTTCCCGTCGCCAATCGTCCCCCGCACCACCGGCGTGGGCAGGTTGCCGAAGAGGGTGACAAACCGATCGCGTTCGTTCTGGAGGGCCTGGTCGGCCGCCTTCCGGCTGCTAATATCGAGGAGAACACCGTTGAACACGAGCTCGCCGTCCATCCGCTCCGGCGTGGAGAGCCCCAGGAGCCAGATCGTCTCTCCGGAGGGGCGGCGGAAGGGCATCTCGAAGCGCCAGGGCGCTTCCTGCGCCACTGCCTCGTCCACCGACGCGCGGAACGCCCCCTCATGTGAGGGCGGAATGTGGTCCGTGAGTCGCTCGTAAAACCCGTCCGGGTCCGACGAAATGCCCAGAAGCTCCTCCGCGTACTCGCTCACGAAGTGAAGCCCGTAGGTGCCGTCCGGGTGGGCGTAGAACTGAAAGACCACGCCCGGGAGCGTGTTGGCCAGGCCCTGTAGGCGCACGCTACGTTCGCGGAGGGCTTCTTCTGTCCGCTTTTGATCCGTAATATCTTGCACGGCCCCGGCCACTTTCACCACACGCGTCCCCTCCCACTCGATCGGGGCCCCAACCGTGCGCACCCACCGGTCCGTTCCCGTCGCCGTGGTGATCGGAAGCTCCAGGTCGTACGACGCTCCACTCGTTGTGCACTGCTGGAAGGCGTCCCGGAGGGTTTCGCGCGCCTCCGGGGGGTAAAAGCCCATCGCCCGCTCGACGGTCATGTCCGCGTCCGGGGACACCTCAAAAATGTCGTACACCTTCTCGGACCACATCACCGCCCCTGTCTCTGTGTTGGCTTCCCAGGCCCCGGCCAGTCGGCGGCTTTGCTTCAGCAGGTTGCGCTGGCGGCGGAGAGCAGCCTCCTGCTTGCGCTGCTTCGTGACGTCCCGCTGCACAGAGACCCAGTACTGGAGGGTCCCCTCCGGCCCCCGAACCGGCGCCACATTCCACTGAATCCGGAAGGGCGTGCCATCTTTGCGGTAGTTGATCGTCTCCCCCTCCCACTCGGTTCCCGCCTCCAGGGCAGCGCGAAGCGAGTCGAGAACATCGCGCTCCGTCTTCGGCCCCTGGAAGACGCGGGGCGTGCGGCCAAGCAGTTCCCCCTCCGTATACCCGGTCATCGCCTCGTGGGCCGCATTGGTGAAGACAATGCGGGGCCCGGGGGTGTCCAGCGGGGCCGCCTCGGTAATCACCACGGCCTCCTGCGTCTGCTCTACGGCCTCTGAGAGACGACGAAGCTTGGCCTCCATCTGCGACCGGGCAACGGCCCACCGAAGGGTCCGGGCCAAGAGGCCAGGGCTCAGTTCCTCTTTTCGGAGATACTCTTCGGCGCCGGCCTTCTGTGCGGACAGCGCCACGTCCAGGGTCGCCTCGCCGGTGAGAACGACCACGGGCACGCTGGGGGCTGCATTCGCGCATCGACGCACCGTGTCTGCACCCTCGCTATCCGGCAGGTGGAGATCCGCAGCCACCACGTCCGGACGCTCTTCCTGAAGGGCCGTAAGTCCGGCCTCCAGGGAGGCCTCCCACCGGAGGTCCACCGCCTGCTCCCCCTCCCGCAGATGCGCCTGAACAAGACGCGCATCTCCCGGATTGTCCTCAATCAACAGCACCGAAAGGGGATCGGTACGCGAACGCGGCATACCGGGAGCATCTCGAGGCATCATGACCCTCTCCGTCGGGACGGTGGGGCCGCTACCGCGGGGATACGTGTAGCGGGCGAGTCAATACGTTACGATGTAGACCCGAGAAATCCAAAGGCGTATATTGCATACACGCCCTGCCCAACATCCAAAGCCCACCGGCATCTTCGACTTCACATTCGTCATCCAGGTCTCCCTACGAAAGCAGGCTTTTGGATGACCGTATCTGGCTATACATCCCTCTACATTCACGGGTGCATTTCTCGCAACGCCTCCGTTCTGAGGCGCAGCATATGGGTCCGGCCCTGGTGGGGGCCGGGCCTTTTCTTTGGGGCCACGCTCCACATGCGGCGTCTTCGTGGCTTCAGGGACACACTCCGCAGGAACAATGGGCGGGGCCGCGAGCAGTTGATGCACCGGGGCGGTCAGGACTTGACGTACGCCCCGATGCCCAACACGACGAACAGCGCGCCGACCCCAATCAGCTTCAACGGAGCCGTCGACCGTCGATCCGTAAGGAAGCCCTCGCTCGGAGCGTCCGGGTCGACATACGCCGTGCGCGTTTCCCCCTCCTCATACGTCTCAATCGCCGATCGGGCCGCCGACTCCGTATCGTAGTTCGATTCGGTGTTTGCGGGATACAGGTTGGTGCCGGTGTAGCGGGTGCCCCGGTACTGGTACTCGAAGGCCACCTCGGGGCGATAGTCCGGGCCGCCCCGTCGCTGGGGAACGGTTTCGACGCCCATGTCGGTGATTGTCGCCGTCACTTCGACGGCGGTTGCGATCGCACTGGACTGCCGGGCGTAGTCGTATCCGCCGTAGCCCATCACCGCCACACCAACGACAAGAATCAGGAGGACCTTGCGTCCGGAGGGGGAACCGTCGCCCCCGATTGAGCCGATAGAGATGTTCGAGGACATAATACAGAATCAAGCAATCTATTTTGGGTAGAGTCATTTCGAGCGCAGCGCAGCGGAGTCGAGACACGAGCGAAGCGACTGACGAAGTAAATCTCCCCGAATCCAGCGGAATCGATAGCATAGGGGCAGTTTCTACAATCAGCCGTTCGATTCGCCAGATCTGGAGAACTTCTGATCACAAAGAGACCGCT
>JAWOAQ010000073.1:0-8187 GCA_046498495.1 Salinibacter sp.
TTAAACTCGTCACTGGCACCATTAATAATGGCGTCAATTATGGCTTGATTTTTCATTTCTTACCTCCCATTTCTTTTACAATATCATCCGTTGTGATCGGTTTCTTTTCTTCTTCTGTTTCTGGATCTTCTTTTTCTGGATCCTCTTTTTCCTCACCAGAGAAAAAACGGTCAATGTATTTTTGCTTTTGAGCATTTAGTTGCTCTGTTAATTCACTCAAGTTATTTTGTAAATCAGCAATGGTGGTATTCATTCCCTCAACGTCTACGGAGATAATACTTCGGTAACCCTTTACTTTTCGACTGAAAGTCAATTTGTCTTCTCGGGCCCGTTTCCTCCTCCAAAGCCCCTCCACCAAAACCTACAATTTCATTTTATGCGTATTAAACCGACACAGCCGACAACACATTGGGAACTCTCCCTGGGGGCCGGCGCGAACAATCAGCCCACGTGTTGTCTCCAACCGCCCGTCCGCCCATCGTCGATCCTGACGCGTTCGCCGACCGAAAACAGCTCATCGAGGCGGCCATCGCCCTCTACCAGGACGACGACGCCGTCCTCACCGCCTACACCGTGTGCCAGCGGGCCGACGTGGATCGGTCCGTCCTCGACGCCCACGTCGACACCGCGGAGGCCCTCCTGCCCGCCTACTACGACCTGGCGGTCGACCAGTACCGCCTGCTCGCCGACGCCACCACCGACTACCAGGCCTTCTCGTTCGAGGAGCGGCTGGCGTCCTTCTTCTACATCCTGCTCGACGCGTTGGACGAACAACGGCCGTTCGTCCAGGACACCTTCGACACCTGGGTGCGCCGCCGGTCCTCGTTCCGGGCGGAGGTGCGGGCCGAGCTCCGGGCCCTCCTCACGGACGACGACGTGGTGCCGAACGCCAATCAGCTCGTCACGGGCCTGTGGCCGGTGCACGAAGTGCTCACCGTCGTCACAATGGCCGTGATCCGTCACTGGATTGAGGACGAAACAACCGACCAGGCCGCCACCACCGCGCTTGTCGACAAGCTCGTTTCGTTTGTGGCCGAACTGGTGACCTTCGGCGGCGTATCCTCCGGGCTCGATCTGGCCTGGCACATTGTGCAGCACGACGCGCTGGGCCTGGGCCGGCTGCCAATCGTTGGGCGCTGGCTCGGACGTCGCTAACTTCCGCACGCCTCCCCTGACAGGATCTCGCAATGAGCGAGCGCGACCCCGACTCATCGAATGAAGACTTTCCCGCCACCAAGCTGGAGCGCGGGCGCATCTTTGCCAAGACGGGCCTGCAGGTGGGCAAAAACTACGCGCAGTACCTCGCCGACCGGGTGCGGGGGAAGGGGGGCGACGAGCGCAAACGCGACCTGAACACGCAGAACGCGAAAGACCTCTTCAAAGAGTTCGCCCGGCTGCGGGGCACGGCCCTCAAACTGGCCCAGTCCATGAGCCTCGACACCGGCATGCTGCCGGACGAGTTCATGGAGGTGATGGCAGAAGCCCAGTACCGCGTGCCACCCATGAACCGGGCCCTGGTGCGCAAGCAAATCCGCGACGCCCTGGACCGCTTCCCGGAGTTGCTCTTCGACGAGTTTGAGGGCGACGCCATGGCCGCGGCCTCGATCGGGCAGGTGCACCGCGCCCGTCTCGACGACGGCCGCCCGGTGGCCGTGAAGGTGCAGTATCCCAACGTCCGCGACACCATCGAGTCGGACCTGTCGCTGGCCCGCACGCTCTTCCGCCGCATCGTGAAGGGCGGACCCATCGACGACTACTTCGACGAGGTGCGCGCCCGTCTCCGCGAGGAAACCGACTACCTCAACGAGGCCGACAACATCGCCTACTTTGCGGAGCAACACGGCGGCGGCGATCTAGTGACGCCGGAGCCGGTGCGCGATCATACCGCCGAAACCGTGCTCACCATGACGTTCGTGGAAGGTCAGCACCTCGACGCCTTTCTGGACACTGACCCCGACCAGGCCACGCGCGACCATTTCGGACAGCTGCTCTGGGACTTCCTGCACCGGCAGGTGGCCCACAACCACCGCACGCTCCACGCCGACACCCATCCCGGCAACTTTCTCTTCCGCGAGGACGGGCGCCTCGGCATCATCGACTTCGGCTGCGTGAAGACGCTCCCGCAGGCGTTCCGCGACGACATGCTCCGCCTCTTCCGCGCCCGCATGGAGGAGAATGAGTCCGAGATCGACCGCCTGCTGCGGCGCCTCGACATCCTCCAAGAGGATATGCCCGAGACGACCCAGGCCGAGGTCCGCGACTTCTTCGATCGCTACGGCTCGCTCATCGTGGAGCCCTACCGGCAGTCGTCGTTCGACTTCGGCGATCCGGCCTTTCGCAACCGCCTGCAGGACTCCTTCGAAGCGGCCTCCACGCTACGACAAGCCGCCGGCTCGCCCCACTTCATTTTCCTGAACAAGGCACTGGTGGGCCTGCTCAACCTGCTGGTCCAGCTCAAGCCGCGGATCGACACGACCGACAGCATCGAGCGCCTCAACGCCGCCCTCGAAGACATCGACGGGCGGCCCGTCTCGGCGTAGCCGCCGGTCCTACACGTCGAAGAGCGTGTCGAAGTACTGCTCGCCGCCGTCGCAGATGATGGTGACGACCGTGGCGTCCGGCTGCTCTTTGCTAATGTCGAGCGCCACCGAGAGGGCTGCCCCCGCGCTGGGGCCAATCAGCAGGCCGTGCTCCTGGGCCGAGGTGCGGGCCTGCGTGAACGCGCGCTCGTCCGCCACGTCGCGCATCTCGTCGATGTAGTCGAACCACATGGTGGGGAGGTCGCCGCCCTTGCCGAGGCCCTCGACTGTCGTGTCGTAGGGCACCGGCTCCTTGCCGTAGAAGGCTGTGGAAATGTTGGACTGCTCGGCGTCGACCCCGACCACGGTCACGTCGCGCCCCGCCGCGGCGGCCTGCTCCTGCACGTGGCGCGCACTGCCGCTGAGGATGCCGCCCGTGCCCATCGCCCCCACAAGGTGCGTCATGCGGTCGCCCGCCTGGCCCCAGATTTCCGGGCCCGTCCACTGGTAGTGCACGCCGGGGTTCGACTGGTTGTGGTACTGGTCCACCAGAAACGCCCCGTCGTCCTCGTCCGCGAGGCGCTGCGCCACCGATCGATAGTGGTCGGGGTGCCCGCTCTCCACGTCCGAGGGACACTCGTGCACCTCCGCCCCAAACGCCTTCATGTAGCCGATCTTCTGCCGGCTCGTGGAGTCGGGGCAGGCCAGCTTGCATTTTGCGCCCAGCCGGTTGGCCACGAAGGCCACCGCGCCGGCCGTGTTGCCCGAGCTGGCCTCCACCACCGTGTCGTAGTCCCCGTCGGTCAGCGCCTCCGAGAGGATGCCCATCGCAATCCGGTCCTTCATCGACCGGGTCGGGTTTTCCGTCTCCATCTTACAGAGCACGCGCCCGCGGTCGGTGCCCGGATACGAGATGAGCGGCGTGTCGCCGATCAGTCGCAACACAGGATCGTCGGTGGGAAACGGAGGGGCCGGGGCCGAATTCGTGCGGGGGGCGGCGTCGGTCGACATGAACACGGAGAACGTTGGTGAGCAAACGACAAATTCCGATAATGGGACCGATGCCCCCGCGGATGTGTTCGCGCCCCCGACAGCGCTGAGTTGCATGCATCCACTACATGGTGCAGTACGACGCCGTATCGCCCCTCTTTTCCCACCGAGAGCACAGTTTTCACGGGTTCTCAACGGCCACTGACGCGTTCCGTCCTCCTGACTCGGCCTCCGGGGTCACGTTCGCTCCCAGGGCTCTGCCGTGCCGGAGGGCCTGCCCTGATGTGTCGACCCCAGGTAGTACCACGAAAACCCACCGGCGATCACGATCAGTGCGAGCGTGAGCCCAACCATCTCACCGGGCGACGACACCGGCATCACCGTGACCCGGGGGCCCAGAATGAGAGTGCCGACAAACAGAACGAAGGCGAAAACAAAAAGGCCGAAGTACTCAAAAAGAAGTTTCACGAGTGTGTAGCTTCCCCCGTACGGACACGGTTGGCCAGAATCCAGAGTGAGGGCATCCAAAGGCCCACAAAAATGGCGGCCTGTGGACTTCCGCTGAACCGCAGATAGAGGGACAGCGCAAGGGCCAGAATGCCGGCACGAAAGATCCAGGCTGGACTCGTCATTGAGGGAGAGGCGCAGCGCGAGCAACAGAAGCATGCGAGAGGCTCGCTGATAAAACAAAGAAACGCCGGACCGCACAATGGCGGTCCGGCGCATGTGACCCTCATCGATCGGTGTTTTTCTACGCAGGCACGGCCTCGCGGTGCTCGATGCGCGTGCCCAGGACGTCGAGGAATTGCGACAGCCAGGCGACGTGGGCCGACCAGGCCGGGGCGGTGACCAGATTGCCGTCGGTCACGGCTTCGTCCATGGCGATGTCGGCGTAGGTGCCGCCCGCCGCCTCCACCTCGGGCGCGCAGGCCGGGTAGGCGGAGCACCGACGTCCCTCCAGCACGTCGGCCGCGGCCAGGGTCTGCGCCGCGTGGCACACAGCCGCGACCGGCTTCTCAGCCTCGAAGAAGTGGCGCACCATCTCAAGGACCCGGTCGTTGAGACGCGTGTACTCCGGCGCCCGGCCGCCGGGCAGACAGAGCGCGTCGTACTCGGTCTCGTCGATGGCGTCGAAGGTTGCGTTCAGGGTAAAGTTGTGCCCCGGCTTCTCCGAGTAGGTCTGGTCGCCCTCGAAGTCGTGGATCGCAGTCGGAATGGCGTCTCCCTTCGCCTTGTCGGGGCACACGGCGTGGACCTCGTGGCCCACGGCCTGCAGGGCCTGGAAGGGAACCATCGTTTCGTAGTCTTCGGCGTAATCGCCGACGATCATAAGGATGCGTTTGGCCATGGCGGAGTTGAGGAATTTTGTGCGAGAGAGTTGTGGGCATGAATTGGATGCCGACGGGTCCAAAAAGGTCCCGGTGCGGGCGGCGTGGCGGCCCACCTCCGCGGGGTCTCGACGGATCCGCTCTGGGGCCTCCCCTTCGTTTCAGGAAAGGGCCGCAGCGGCGCGGCGGCCGGCCTGAATGGCCCCATCGAGGTACCCGGGATGGTCGGCGGCGGTCTCGGCGGCAGCGAGGACAAGGCGGCCGTCCCAGTGGGGGGCCCGGAGGAGGGGCACGGGATCGGGCGGGGTCTGCGATCCGGAGGGGGGGCCCTCGGGCGGCGTGGTGGCGGCTTCCCGGCTCCAGTCACACGTAGCCACGCCGGTAGGATGGGCCGCCGCCTCTCCGAAGCAGTGAACAAGCTGGCGGACGAGGGCCTCGTTCCGGTCGGCCGGGGCGGACGGGGTGGGCGAATGGGGGCCGGGCGGGTGCATGAACCCCACGAGGGCTGCCGCGCCGGTGGGCGACACGGCATCGTGCCAGTTGTGCACGGGGCCGGCCCGGCTCACCACCCGTCCATCGATGCCTTGCTCGCGCCAGAATGGACGCTCGTACGTGACGGCCGCCTTGCCGGAATGGCTCATCCAGGTGGTCGTGCTCCGCATCGCCTCCAGAAGCTCGCTGGGCGCCGGTCGGAGCGTGACGGTCTCGGCCGCGAGGCGGGGCGGCACCGCGAGCACCACGGCGTCGGGGGTTACGGTACGGGGGCCGTCGGGGGTCTGGGCGCGTGCCTCGACGCCGGCGTCGGTGTGCCGAACGGCCGTAAGTTGATGGTTCAGGCGGACCGTGCCGGATTCCAGTTTTGCTCGAAGGCGGTCGTGGAGCGTCTGCGTTCCTCCCACCAGACGCCACGAGGGCGGGGGCGTCTCGGGCCATTCAAACGACTCGACCGGGCCGTCGGACGTGGGCTCGTGCAGGGCTGTGCCCGGCTCGTGTTGGCGCACGCGGGGCACCCCCAGGCGATCGGCCAGCCTCCGCACCCGCTCGTGTTGGGCCCAGTGCCAGGCAGCCCCAAGGTCGAGCCGATGCCCCTCCGGCCCAACCGGCACGCTCCAGCACCGCCCGCCGACCCGATCGCGCGCCTCCCATACCGTGACCCGCCTCCCCGTTTCCTGGAGGCGCGTGGCCGCAACGAGGCCGGACAGCCCGGCCCCAACGACGAGAACCGTGTGGGCAGACGCGTCAGACACCCGAACCCCTCACTTTTCCGATGAGAAGAGCAGATTGTCGAGGCTGTACCGGCCGGGCCCCGTCAGCAGTAGCGCCACGAACACGGTCGCCATTTCGGTGGCGTGCCACGGCCCTTCACCCGCCGCGATGTGACTCGCAAACGCGACGGTCATGACCATAAGCAGGAGCCCCAGCACGGGGCGAAAGAGCAGGCCAAGCATGAGGAAGAGGCCGCCCACAAACTCCGTGGCCGCCGCCATGAAGCCCCAGAACGTAGGCCAGAAGGTGATGCCGAACAGGGCCATGTTCTGGCCCAGGTCGGCCCACTGGCCCGGGCCGCCGGAGATTTTGGCCCATCCGTAGACGTATACGAACGAGAGGCCGATGCCCACGCGCAGGACGAGGAGGGCCAGGTCGACGGAGCTCCAGCGATTGGTGTTCATGACGGAGGAGCGGAGAAAGGGGGAGGGGAAGACTACAGATTGTCGTCAAAGCTGTACGTGCCGGGCCCGGTAAAGATCAGCCCAAAGAACAGCGCCGCGTAGAGCAGGGCCAACTCCGGTCCGCCATCAATCACCCCGGTGATGTGGGCCAGGGACGCCACCGCCATGTTCACCACGAGCAGCAGGGCCGCGGGTCGCGTCGCGAGTCCGACGACAACCAAAAGAGCGCCGGCGAACTCTGCAACGGCCGCCATGAAGCCCCAGAACGTTGGGAGGAAACCGACCCCGAGGATGCCTTCCAACACACCGCCGAGTTGAGCCCACTGCTCGGGACCGCCAGTAATTTTGCTGAGTCCGTGCCCAAATGCCATGTACAGCCCAAAGGAGGCGCGCAGAAGAAGAAGGCCGAAGTCGCGATACTTGTCGAGATGCGTCCAGATCATGTATTGGGCGTCGGTTGGAGAAGAGTATCGTCACGGGTCGACGCAAAGTATAGGGGACGACCGGCAGCCTGTCGAATTGCGGCGGCCGCAGGGCACAGGGAATGGCGCTACTCGATCGTCCACGTGTCGCCGTCGTGGAGGAGCGCGTCGAGGTCGCCCTCGCCCCGTTCCTCGGTCACCGTGCGGAGCTGCTCGTGCACGAGCGCCTCGTAGGTGGGCCGCTCCGTGCGGTGTAGAACGCCGAACGGACGGGGCATCGGCGTCTCCTCGTCCAGCCGCGGAATGTCGTCGCCCGCCTCCTGCCAGGACATTCGGCCGATAAGCGTGGCCAGCTCCGGCGACGTCTCGTCGTGGACCAGGCAGTCCTCAACGGACCAGCGCCCGTTCTCCAGGTCGATTACCTCGGGCTGTAGGCCGTCGAGCCGGATGCCCTTCGTGCCGTCGGCAAACGTCATCGGGGCGCCGTGCTTTAGGAAGAGGGCGCGGTCGGCCTTCGTCTCCCGATCGGTGAATTCAAAGAAGGCCCCGTCGTTGAAGATGTTGCAGTTCTGGTAGATCTCCAGGAAAGCGGTGCCATCGTGCTCGTGGGCTGCACGCATCATGGTCTTCATGTGCTGCGGATCACGGTCCATCGTACGGGCCACGAACGACGCATCGGCGCCGAGGGCGACGGACACCGGGTTGAAGGGACGGTCCACCGAGCCATGCGGCGTGCTTTTGGATACGGTGCCCTGGTCGGAGGTCGGGCTGTACTGGCCCTTCGTGAGGCCGTAGATCTCGTTGTTGAAGAGGAGGATCTGCGTGTCGAGGTTGCGGCGCAGAATGTGCATCAGGTGGTTTCCCCCAATCGAGAGCGCATCGCCGTCCCCCGTGACGATCCACACGTCCAGCTCTGGGTTGCACGCCTTGATGCCCGTGGCAATGGCAGGGGCGCGGCCGTGGATGGAGTGAATGCCGTAGGTGTCCATATAATATGGGAAGCGGCCCGCGCACCCGATGCCGCTCACAAACACCTGATTTTCTTTCTCTACGCCCAGGTCTGGCAGCAGGCGCTGCACGGTCGACAGGATGGCGTAGTCGCCGCAGCCGGGGCACCAGCGCACCTCCTGGTCCGACTGAAAGTCTTCACGGGAGAGGCTGCCGCCTCCATCGCCGCTGTAACCGGGCGGGAGCGTGGGACCATCGTCTCCGCCGGGACCGGCGGGCGACGTCGTGCCGGGCGGCCCGGCGGGCTTTG
>JAWOAQ010000199.1:0-3948 GCA_046498495.1 Salinibacter sp.
CCATCATCTTCGAGACAGGACATCCGCTCACCGAAAGCAGCGGCCGTCCCGTGTCCAACGGCGTGCCGAGACGTACACCATTTGAGGCTGAGGTGCGCCACGATGCGCGCGGCCTCAACGACCGCCCGGGCGGTGCCGGCCCTGTGCCCCGGGGAGGCCGCCCCGATCAGTCCGCCCCCCTTCTCATCAGGGGTGGAATCCGGAGAACGAACGGCCGGATGCGTCACGTCTTATCCCCTGCCAGCACGCGCTCGTCGGGTTCGGCCTCCTCTTTCTTCATTCGCTTATTAAGCTCGTACATCTCGCGCCGCCCAGAATAATATTCGCCGTCGTAGCGCGCCAGCACCTGCTCACTCGGGGCCCGCCCGTAGCGAATGCCTATCAACACGCCGATGATCGACAGGGCAAGCCCAATCACCCCGTAGGCGAGGCCCGAGTTGGTGAGCCACGCTGGCAGCCAGCCCAGCATCTCGTACTTGCCCAGGAAGAAGAACACGAAGATGCCCACCGTGCCGAAGATGATGGCGAGATAGGCCGAGAGGGTGGTCGGCTTTTTGGAAAAGACGCTGAACGTAGCCACCGCCGTTGTCGCCGAGAGGAGGGCGCTCGACAGGAAGTACATGTCGAACAGGCCCGGGAACTCGAAGGCCCATAGGAGCGAGAGGCCAATGAAGCCCGCCGTCACGAGGCGGCCCGCGTTGAGGCGCGTGGTGCCGCTCACGTCGTAGCGCTCAAAAACGAGCGGCTCCAGCACATCCTTCGTCAGGTTCATGGCGCACACGTTCACGTACGTATCCACTGAGGAGAGCGCCATGCCCATGAGGGCCACAATGAGGGCCCCCGCAATGATGGGATTGCTAAACAGCTCCGTGATCATCGACGAGAAGATGAAGTAGCCGTAATTGCCAACCTCCGAGGGGATCTCTCCTCCTATCGGCGGAAACACAACCAGGGCCGCCACGGCGATGAGTGTCGGCATGAGAACAACGATGACGACGTTGAACGTCACGTTCCACCACATGCCCTTGTACGCCTCCGCCTCGCTGGAGGTCGCCATGACCCGTTGCCAGGCGCCCTGCAGCGTGATGAACCCGGGGGTATAGATGAGCATCGCCGCCACCATATACGAGTAGCCGGGCGAGTCCCAGTCCCAGAACCCGTCGGCGTAGATGGGCGGGGTTTCGTTGATCTGGGAGACGATCTGTCCGAATCCGCCCGAGATGGAGGCGGCCTCCATGATGCCAAACACCGAGAGCGCCACCAGCATGATGGCCGCACAGACAAACTGGATCAGGTCCGTGCGCAGCACCGACCGGAAGCCGCCGAGCGTGACGTAGGTCCCAAAGGTGAGACTGACAATCACCGCCATTGTCACAATGCCCACCTCCAGCGGCTGGGAGAGCACGGCGCTGAGCACGTAGATTTCGGCGGCCAGCCACGTGAGATAGGCAAAGCTCTGCACGGGGCCCAGCAGCGTCTGCGTCGTGCGGTTAAAGCGAAAACGTAGAATTTCCGGAATCGACACCCCCGGAAAGCGACGAAACAGCTTTGGGACGAAGAGAAGGCCAATGGTGCAGAGAATCCAGGGAAGCGTGAAGATCCAGATGGCCCCCACCCCGTAGGCGTACCAGAGGTACATCTGCCAGGTCATCCATCCCAGCAGAAGCCACCCGGCCGCCAGGGAGGCGGCGGTCCACCAGCCGGGCACCGTCCCCTCGCCGATCCAGAAGTCGAAGGCGCGCTCTCCGTCATCATCGACGGCCCGCAGGCCGACGAATTGGTACAGTCCAATGGCCACCATCCCGACCAGGAAGGCAGCGGCGAAGGTCCAGTAAATCGCAAGAGCACTCATCATCTCTGTGGGGTGGGGAGCAAATCGCGATGCGTCCCGCCTCAACAGACGGGCAGGACGAAGAGGGTGGGATGGAAAATCACGGGGCGCACGGGCGCGCCGGGTCGCCACGAGGGAATCGAGTGGTGGGCTCGTGTGGCCTCGTCGTGGGTCACGGGTGTGACGCCGCACCAACGTATAGATGTGGCGGCCCAATTGATTATTGCTTTCCTCGTCCTCATTCAAAGAATGGATGGAGAACGAAGCATACAGGCCGTGCTGGGGGCGATGCTCGGCCTCCGGACGCCCGCCTCGCGCCCCTTGACGCCATTTTCAGTCGTGCTGGGGCCGGGGCGGGGAACCTGCCGCTGTGTTTTCTGTGACAGCGAAGTGACTTATTTGCGGGGACTCCCCGCACGACAAAGGGCAAGTCCCGCACGGCCAGCTCCCTCTGAACCCCGTCAGGGCCGGAAGGCAGCAGCGGTAGGAGGTCGCAGCGGCGCGCTGCGGGTCGCTTGCCCTTTTTTCTTTGGGTTTTTGTCGCCCGACCGCCGGGGCCTTCGTGTCCCTCCCGAACCGGCGGAAGCCCCCAGCGTTTATCCGCTCGATCGAGCGGGCTTGCGGCCTGCTCCGCATCGATTTGTCCAATCAGGGTTTATCCGCTCATGCTTTCCTCTTCCGTCGCTACGCTCTTTCCGGTGTTTCTCCTGCAGTCGAGTGGAGACGCCGGGGGCGGGGGCCTGTTCGGGCTCTTCCTGCCGCTCCTCCTCATCTTTGCGGTCTTCTACTTTTTCATCTACCGCCCACAGCAAAAGCGGCAGCAGGAGCACGAAGAGATGATCGAAAACCTGGAGCAGGGCGATAAGATCGTGACCGTGGGCGGCATCCACGGCACGATTCAGAAAATTGAAGACGACAGCCTGCTGGCCCAGGTCGACAGCAAAGGCACCAGGCTCCGGTTCGATAAGGACTCCATCTCCCGCACGGTGGGCGACGACAACGACGAGTAGGCCCCGCCGTTACGGCTCGCTCCGGCCGAGGCCTGCGGTTCGCTCCACCCAAGCCGGTAGGGGCCGTCCCCCAGCCCGGCCGCGATGAGCCACCCGAGGCCCCCTCGAGACGCGATCCGCATTGGGCGGAGGACCCAGCCGGGTGGATCCCGTGCTCCTTTCGGACTCGTGGGAGTCAATCGCACGGATGACGACCACAGCTGAGATGGCCTGCAGGGCACGTGATGAGAGGGATCCGCAGCGTACGGGTACGATGCCGCTGCCCTACTGGACGACTGGAATGCACTGGGTGTCCAGAAGCACGTGCCCTTCTGGCCAAGCGCAGCAATCGGTTTTTTAGAGTATTGTGGATGCGCGAAGGAGCAGTAAACCCTCCGGCTTTAGCCGGGGGATGTGAACCTGTCGGTTCGGGACTCCTTCGCAGTGAAAATGCGAGCTCAAGGCGAGTATTTTCTCTGGAACCTCTCCGGTGCTCTTGAATTCAATGTTGTACAGCTCTTTGACGTGGTAAGCGGTTGGCTCCCAAAGTCATGGGAGCGTGGCAAAACCACACAGGCGCCGCTCTCGGGCCAGCAGGCAAGCGGCAATGTGAAGGCGTCCAGCGTCTTCCGACCGCGCCCCGTAAGGCAGGGTCTCTCGAAGGAGAGACCGTACCAAAGCCTCGGCCCAGTGAACTAAAAGGTTCAAGAGCAGAAAGTATGTCGGGTGAAAGTCAGCCCGTCTACCTGGTGTCATGGCTTCACCCTCTGGGGTTTTTCCAGTGTAGCTCGCGGAGCAGGCGTAAGACCAACGGACCAACAGGTCCACGGCAGCCTGCGTAGAACGCGAAGAATCTCCCGGCTTTGCCCCGAAGGGGTACTCTTCGAGCAGCCGGGGGAGAAGTCAAACCCCAAGGAACCCCCGCCGTACGGACGTGCCCTGACCTCAGGGCAACGGGCCGTGGCATCAAGTCCTCGGAGGTGCTGCACCCTTGCGCGACGGGCCAAGACGGTGTAGTCCTGCCCGTGACCGTAAAGAGTCGCCTCATCACGGCGCCGGTCTCGGACCTCGCGGCGGCGCTGCGCCGGGCAGCGCGGCGGCCGGGGCGGTCGCTCGCGGCGCCTGCGG
>JAWOAQ010000219.1:0-3948 GCA_046498495.1 Salinibacter sp.
ATGAATTCGTGAAGGTGGATGTTTACCAGAAAATGTCACCAAAATATCCATTCGAGGGAACTCTAAATACACGATTAAGGTGGGAGGAAACAGCATTTTTATGTTAGGGTAAGTATTTTCTTTCGTTAGGAAAGCGAAAGAAAAATTGCCACTATTCGCAACTCTGAGGTCAGCGATGGAGCACGAGGTCAAGCCAATACAGGACGAGACGACCGCATCCTTGCAAGCAGGGGCGAGTTCGGACGCCCAAGTTCCCCCAATTAGGACATCTAAACACGGAGCGCCGTCCGAGGGCGCTACAATCAGCGACCGCTTTGACACCGCCGAAGTGTTTAAGCGCGTCCTCGTTGCTGCGGATGAGGAGATTGGCACGCCGGCCCGGGAGCTCTTCTTCAGCGGCCTCGCCGCCGGCTTCTCCATTACCCTGACTGTCCTGCTGTACTCGACCCTGACGGCAGCTACGGACGGCGCTCCCATTCTGGGCGCCATTCTGTACCCCATCGGGTTCATCTACATTATCCTGGGCGGCTACAATCTGTACACTGAGGATACCCTTCCGCCGGTGGCCCTGGTGTTAGAGCGGCTGGCCAGCCTCCCGGCTCTGTTTCGGGTATGGGGAGTCGTGCTCACCGCCAACTTTATTGGGGGCGGGTTCGGCGCGCTGCTCCTCGCAACGACCGGGGTGCTATCGCCCGAAGCGGCCACGGCGGCTACGGAGATCTCCATGAAAGGCCTTGAGACGCCCTTCCCAGACCTTTTTTTCAAGGCATTGGTGGCTGGGTTTATTGTCGCCGGGGTGGTCTGGCTCAACTTTACGGCGCGTAGCGTGACGGGCCGGTTTCTTCTCACGTACGTGGCATTTTTGTGCATCCCCCTCGGCAACCTGTACCACGTCGTGGTCTCGTTTACCGAACTAACGTACCTGACGATTGGTGGCCACGCGGCGTTTGTCCCCGGGTTTTTCGGGTTTGTGCTGCCCGTCATTTTGGGCAACACCGTGGGGGGCGCCATCCTGGTGACGGTCGTGAACTACTTCCAGACCACCGAGCGGCGCCTGAAGATGGCCCGCGGGGGAGCGCATCGACAGCTGTCGATGTCCGAGCTGCTCTTCGGGGGGCTCGTGGGGCGGTCGTACGTTCCCGTGAACCAAAGTCACGAGCCCGCGGACGGATGAAGACGAGGCCCGGCCGGGAGGCCGCTCCGCCCGGACCGCCCGCCTCGGTTCGGGATGTAGTGGGGAGCAACATGGGGCCTGGATATGCGCAGGGGACGTGCTCCGCCTTGTCGGTTCGGGCGGGGACAGAGGGGGAAAAGGGGGAGCGTCTCTCCGTTCGGCTTGCAGAAGGGACGTCGCCCCCTGTCGTCACGCCCGTCGCCACGAAGAGCCAGACGCAGGAATTGGACGGGCGACATCGTTTTGGAGCAGGTACTCCCGGACCCCCAGTCCCGGAGGACCCCCAGCTGAGTCCCCACGCCGGTCTGAGTCGATGTCCACCGCAGTCCCGGCTAAGTAGACACGCAGAAATACGTTTATTCGAGAGTCATTCTGAGCGACCGCCGACCGGAGGGAGGAGCGAGTCGAAGCGCTGAGAACGCAGTGATCGAGTGCTCCTGGGGAAAATCTCGCTGGGTCCAGTGAGGACACTGATTCGGGGATACACCGGCCTGAAGGTCGCTTTTGCTGATCTTCGAAGAGATTCCTCGACTCCGCTTCGCTCCGCTCGGAATGACTCCTTGTTACGGTTCTTTCGCGTGTCTACTTAGTCCATCCCGTTCCGCATCGTCTCAAGCGCCGTCTCCGTTGCCTCGTCTACGGGAAGGGCGTCGACCCGGCCGGTAAGGGCGGCCACGGTCGTGCCCACCTGCCATGAGACCGGCGCGTCTGGTGCTTGTAGCAGTCGACGGTACAGGAGGAGGGCACGCCCGAAGCAGGCACCGGCCGCTTCGTCCTGGTCCTGTTCGTGATGGGCCTCGCCCTGCACGCGAAGCAGATGCGCCAGCGTCTGGGCAGCCTCCGGCTCGAACCGGCGCCCGTCCTCGCACATGGCCAGGAGCGTTTCGGGCGGAAGGGTGCGCAGGTCGGCCGCCGTGCCGTCGAGATGGATCTGGACAGCCTCGTCGATCTGATCGAGCACGGCGTTGGGGTGCCCGGTGTCCGCGGTCGTCACGATCTCCGCCAAGGCGCGCCCGAGCTGGCGGATTTGCCGCATGAGGACGTCGCGCTGAATCATGAGGGGCCCAACGGAAAACAGAGAAAAACGAAGGAGTCATCCCCGGAACGGACCCCATCGGGGGCGGGCCGAGGAGAAACGACCTATTCGGCGTCCGTCTCGTCATAGGAGAAGCTTTCCTGCACCGAGCGGTCCTGCTTATGAATGACCAGCGTACTGGGTACGTGCTTCTTCGCGGCGGTGCGGCCGGCGCTCACCGCCTCCTTTTTCGTGTCGTGCGTGCTCACGGTTTCCTCCTCGCCCTCGAGGGTGACGGTCCACCCGTCCTCGCTTGGCACCACGTGGAGCACGCGCTCCTCGACGGCCGTCTGCTGGGCATCGAGCATCTGGGAGAGGGCCTCTAGCTTTTGGGAAAGCTGACCCACCCGTCGGGACAACCCGCGGACCTCGTCGCGCGTGGGAACCCCGATGCGCCCGAGCGTGCCGCTGAGCGTGTCCGACACCACCTTCTCCACCGACTCCGTGGCGTCGTCGAGGCGCTGTGTGACATCGTCCGCAAACGCCTCCTGTCGCTTGCGCAGGGTATCCGTTGCCTCCTCAAACTGCTTGCGGCGCTTGGACTCGTAGCCCTTTCCCCGTTCCACGAGATTCTGGAAAACCTTGTCCCCCTCCTCTTCGAGGCGCTCCAGCGCTCCAAGGCCGGCCAGCCAAATCTCACGGGCTTGCCCCGTGACCTCCTCCGGCAGATGGTTCAGGGCAAACCCCTCGTGCTCGTCCGAAGATGATGTGCTGTCTTGTGCCGTCATGTCGGTGCTCCGTTCGTTGGTCCAAAATGTAGGAACAGTGTGGACGCAGGAAGTGGCTGCCTGCAATGTTTAACCTTTCAATAACGCAGCGCGTCATTGGTTCCGATTGGTGTGACGCGTCGCGTTATGCGCCGTCGAGCGTCCCCCGCGGCACGCTCGACGGCCTTTGTCTGCCATCCTGTCAGAAGAAGGGGTCATGGTACACTTTTCGTTCTCGTTGAACATGCGTAACAAAACAGCGCTGCATCCTCACTCGCCCCGTGGGGCGGGGAGCAGCGCTCCGATTGACTCTCGACTGAATAGGATCGTTGCCATATGAATCTGCAAAAGTTTACCGTCAAGGCGCAGGAGGCCGTCCAGAAAGCAATGGAGTTGGCGGCCTCGCATCAGCATCAGGGCATTGAGCCGCCGCACCTGCTGGAGGCCTTCCTGAGCGATCCGGACAGCGTGGCCGTGTCGATTCTGCGGCGCGTGGGTGCGAACGTGGATCGTCTGCGGGAGCAGGCCGACGATGCGATGGAGGCCCTGCCGAAGGTCTCGGGCGCGAGCGTCGGCGACCAGTACGTGGGCGAAGACCTGAAGAAGGTGTTCGACCGCGCCCGCGCCGAGGCCGACGTGATGGACGACGAGTACGTGTCGACCGAGCACCTGCTGATTGGACTCGTCGAGGGCACGAACGAGGTCGGCCAGGCCCTCCGCGACCAGGGGGCCTCGAAAGAGCACGTGATGGAGGTGCTGGAGGATGTGCGCGGCGGGCAGGGGGCCGACGACCCGCACGCCGAGAGCCGTTACGAAGCGCTCGACCGGTTTGCCCAGGATCTGAACGAGATGGCCCGAGAGGGCAACATCGACCCGGTGATCGGGCGCGAGCAGGAGATCCGCCGCGTGCTCCAGATCCTGAGCCGCCGCACGAAGAACAACCCGGTGCTCGTGGGGGAGGCGGGCGTCGGAAAGACGGCCATCGCCGAGGG
>JAWOAQ010000039.1:0-4834 GCA_046498495.1 Salinibacter sp.
TTTTGGCCGTCCTGAACCTCCGGGCTGTTAGGGGGAACGCCATCTCCTGTGTGGAAGGCACCCCCAGCACCAACTTGTACATTCTCGGAGCCAGTATATCGAACCTTACCAATGAAATTCACGCCAGTGTAATCAGTGGTCGTGAAGTCCTCCGCGAACGACCTGTTAACCGTCAGGTCGAATCCAACGTCTTCGTAAGCCCCAATAAGCTTAACGCCATGTGCTGCGGTGATCATATCGGCAGGAGAGTTGCCAATCAGGGGATTTCCCTGCACCGCGGGCCCGTCCGAGAACCCTCGGAAGTTAATGAGGCCTGTTACGGGTGTTCCCGTTTGTAGCGTAAGACCATCGCTTAGCTGGAGATTAAGGGTCACGAAATCAACGGCAGGTGCGAAGCCGTTCGTGCCAAAGTCATTGGGTTCGGCCTCAAGCATGAGCATCCCACTCACACGATCAGAGAATTGGACGTTGGCATTTAGGCCCGCCCGTACCTGATGGAATCCAGAGTAGCTTCCGGAAGACACACCTGCGTTTCCTGCAGGAGGGTTTGTATCGTCAACCGTCAGTGCTTGTGCGGACTGCATCAGATTGACGCCAAAGTCAATCTGTGGCAAGTCGCCGTCCTCCATTTGGGCCTGGGCGGGTGCAGCCGATAGCACAAGCATCAGAAGGGCACAGAGCCCCCCGACCAGATACTGGGCGCTTCGGGCTGAAATTGACGTATTCGAGGGTGTATAGCTTGTCATGGTGGATCTCAAGTTGTTGGAAGTATGCGTAGGAAAATGCAGAGGGATTGCATCGTATCTGTGGGGATCAGCACACCCCATACATGCTCCAACGCCCCCTCCGCGTGCACGGAGCGGGGGTTGGAGCGGGAGGGAGCTAGAACGTCATGGGGTCGGAGACAAACGATGGAAGAACGTGATGAGAGATGGGTCCCTCTTTACGGTGTGGGAACCCAGACGGTCGTACCAAGGATGCCCCCGAAGTACAGGAGCGCAATGACGAACGTCCCGAACACGATGGCGGCCGCGGGGGGGTCCCAGTGCGTGTCCCCGTGGGCGTAGAAGATGCGCTGGAAGGCCTCGCCAAAGAGGGCACAGATCAGTCCGAAGAGAGCCCCGAAGATGAGGGCGGTGGCGTCGGACGCGCCGGTGATGGCTGCGGCTTCCACGTCGCTCCCGGAGGCCGCGACGGCAAGCGCAATGGTGCTGGCCGGCAGGGTCATGTGGTGCGTGACCGGGAATTTCTCAACCCCGAGGTTGAGGAACAAGAGGGAGGCGGCACTAATGCCGAATGCGAGAAAAGGGCTTCCCGTCTCAATTGCGGCGTACGCCCCGAGGAAGCCAGCGACGAGCCCCAGAAAGGCCACGTTGCTCCATTTGTACTGATGGGGGAGCCATGGCTCTACGGCGAACCGATCCGTGGCAGACTTGATGTGATCCGAGATGGTGCCCGCGTCGGAGCTCCGTGTTTCCTCTCGCTCGAACGGGCCCATGTCGAAGAACCCGGCGCCGTGCACTTTTCCGATCAGGCTGTATCCAAGGAAGAGGCGGTGGAACAGGGCGGACAGGACGACCCCCATGGCGATGGGGTCCCACGGCATCCCGAACGACACGGACACCTGCCGAATGAGGACGCCAAGAATGCCAAACAGCCCCCCCACGACCAGCACGTCGACATTGAGCCCGAGCGCGGCGGTGATGTTTTTTGACTCGTGGAAGTCGAAGCCGGTTTGCATGTACCCCTTTTTGGCGGCGTAGGCGGCCGCGGCGGCTCCCCCAGCAAACGAGACATGGGGGCCAAAGAAGGCGCCGAAGGCGAGAGATCCGGTGACGCCGTCGAGTCCTCCGGCCTCACCCGCGATCACCATGATCCCGGTGAAGACAAAGGCGGGGAGGGCTCCGATGGCGGCTCCGAATGCGCCCCCCGCAAATGCTGCGATGAGGAGGTAGATCCAGTTAATCTCGAGCAATGCTTCCATGGCAATGCAGTGATTCTATTGAAGAAGATTGGATAATAGAGTCGTTCGCGTACATCGAAGGACCAGGCGGGGAGATCAGGCGCCGTTTGAAAGGACGTGAGACAGCAGGTAGCCTTCTGCGACCTCCGTGAAGGCATCGACCTGCTCTTCCTGCCAGTCCTGGTCGTATCCCTTTTCTTCGGCCATCAGTTCGGCCACCTTGGGGGCAACATCAATGGATGCCTGGGCGTCGAGGAGCAGACACCGCGTGCGACGAGACAGAACGTCTTCGACCGTCCGTGCCATTTCGTGCCGCGCCGCCCAGACGACCTGCACGGCCCGAATGGGGAGTCGGTCGTCGAGCCTCTCGTCGAGCTCCGGGCGCTCGCGGATGAGTTGCTTCATGGCCGGGGCATCCGACCCGTAGAGGGAGAGGGCCCCAAATTGCTCCGCGTGCTCGTGCCAGCCGTGGATGGGCAGGTCGTCCGTCACAGACGGCTGCTCCTGCAGGTTGGCCACGGTTGCGGCCCGGTCGATGGTGTCTTCCGCCATCTTGCGGTAGGTGGTCCATTTCCCGCCCGAGATGGTGACGAGCCCACTTCGGGAGACGTGAAGCACGTGTTCGCGGGAAATCTCAGACGTATCGCCGCTCGACGGTTCGTTCGGATCCGTCACGAGGGGACGAATGCCGGCGAACACGGAGAGGACATCCTCGCGGCGCGGGGCCTTGGACAGGTACCGCCCGGCGTGCTCGATCAGGTACTCGATCTCTTCCCTCATCGGGGTCGGTTCCAGCTCAGGCCCGTCTACCTCCTCGTCCGTCGTCCCAAGGACCACGCGATCGTGCCAGGGGATCGCAAACAGCACGCGGCCGTCGTCCGTCTTCGGGATCATGATGGCCGAATCGCCCGGAAGGAAGGAGCGGTCGAGCACGATGTGAATGCCCTGGGCGGGACGAAGCGTGTTCTCCACCGAGGGGTCGTCCATCTTCCGGATGGAATCCGTGAAGATGCCCGTCGCATTGATGACGGTCTTCGCGTCGATCGTGTATGTGGCCCCTGTTTCCTGGCACTCAGCCGTCACCCCATTGACCTCCTCCCGGTTGTTCTTGATCAGGTCCGTCACCTTCATGTAATTCAGGGCTGTTCCGCCCTGCTCGATCATGGTTTGGGCCATGTTGACGGCCAACCGGGTATCGTCGAACTGCCCGTCGTAGTAGAGCACCCCGCCGTACAGGCCGTCGGGGTTGACGGTGGGGATTCGGTCCAGGGTCTCCGCCTGGCCGAGGGTCTTCGATCCGCCGAAGCTATAGCCACGGGCCAGGAGGTCGTACACCTTCATCCCGATGCCGTAGTAGGGGCTCTCCCACCAGTTGTAGGTGGGAACGACAAACGGCAGCTTCCGGACCAGGTGCGGGGCGTTTTTTTGAAGCAGGCCCCGCTCGTGCAGCGCTTCAAACACGAGCGGGACATTTCCCTGCTCCAGATACCGGACGCCTCCGTGCACGAGCTTCGTCGAGCGGCTCGAAGTGGCCTTCGCGAAGTCGTGCATTTCCAGGAGGAGGGTGTCGTAGCCCCGGGAGGCGGCTTCAATGCCGCACCCCAGCCCGGTTGCCCCACCCCCGACGATCACGAAGTCCCACGGTCCGTCGTGGTCTTCAAAAGCCTGGAGTTGAGATTCACGTTGCATGAAGGGAGAGAAAAGGTCGTGAACCGAAATGATGCAGAAGCCAAGAGACGCGGGGGACCTAGTCGTCCTTGGCCCACCCCTTCGACCGCTTCACGGCGCGGTTCCACTGCTTCCGTTTCCGCTCAACCTCGGACGAATCCATTTCGGGCTCAAAGCGGGAGTCGACCGACCACTGCTTGGAAATGGACTCTACACTGTCGTAATAGTCGACTGCAAGACCGGCCAGGTAGGCGGCGCCCAGCGCGGTCGTTTCGCGAAGCTGCGGTCGCACGACAGGCGCTTCGAGCAGGTCGGCCTGCATTTGCATCAGCAGGTCGTTTTGCGAGGCCCCGCCATCGACACGGAGTTCGTGGAAGTCAATGCCGGAGTCGGCCTCCGCGGCGCGGATGACGTCCACGGACTGAAAGGCAATGCTCTCCAGAGCGGCGCGTGCGATGTGCGACTCGTTCGTGCCGCGGGTCATGCCGACAATCGTGCCCCGGGCGTACTGGTCCCAGTGGGGGGCCCCCAGGCCGGTAAAGGCGGGAACGAGATACACGCCCTCGGTCGAGTCGACCTTGCCGGCAAGGTATTCTACATCAGCGGAGGACCGAATCATGCGCAGCTCGTCGCGGAGCCACTGGACCACGGCTCCGGTGACGAAGATGCTGCCCTCAAGGGCGTACTGCGTGGGCTCGTCGCCCAGCTTCCAGGCGATGGTCGTGAGCAGGTCGTTTTCTGACTTAACGGGGGTCTCCCCGGTATTCATCAGAACGAAGGAGCCGGTCCCATAGGTATTCTTCCCCATGCCGACGTCCGTGCAGACCTGCCCGAAGAGGGCCGACTGCTGGTCCCCGGCAATCCCGGCGATCGGGACGGAGGCGCTGAATGCGTCGCTACTCGTCTTGCCGTACACTTCGCTGGACGGGCGAACCTCCGGAAGCATTGAGCGCGGAACGTCCAGAATGTCCAGAAGCTCATCGTCCCACGTTTCCTCCCGGATGTTGTACATCAGTGTGCGGGAGGCATTCGTGACGTCGGTGATGTGCTTTTCGCCATCGGTAAGATTCCAAACAAGCCACGAATCGACGGTCCCAAAGGCGAGCTCGCCGCGCTCGGCTCGTTCCCGAGCCCCTTCGACTCCTACTTCTCTGGCACGAAGGTTCGCTGGATTCTGGAGAACGTCGAAGGGGCTCGGGAACG
>JAWOAQ010000046.1:0-15471 GCA_046498495.1 Salinibacter sp.
GCCGAGCCTTCCAAGCAATGTTTGTCCTCCACCGAAGACTGCAAGGTTGACAGTGACTGCTGTGACGACCTACTGTGCACGCGGGATGGTTCTGGGATGCTGCTATGATCGATTCGGCTCTGATCGTAGCTGCTCCAGGCCTCCACATCGTCTCCCGTATCGGTTTGGGTAAACCCTTTGGACAGGTCAAAGCGAAACCCATCCACGTTAAATTCAGTCAGCCAGTATTCATTGGCCCGGTCGAGCCAGTATTTCGTAAACGTGCTCTCGTGATCATTATCGTTGAAAACGTTGAAGGGGTGGCGAGCTTCTGGATTGGCCCACGGATTGTCCTCGGTCGGCGAACCGTACGTTCCCTCGTTAAACAGGCGAATGAAGGGGCTCTGGCCGGTCTGGTGGTTGTATACCACATCCAGGATGACCGCGATGCCTCGCTCGTGCGCGAGCTCAATGAACTGTTTCAGCTCCTCGGCCGGTCCGTAGTACTTGTCCGTTGCGAAGTAGAGCGCAGGGTTGTATCCCCAGCTCTCATTGCCATCGTATTCGCTGACCGGCATCAGCTCGATGGCGTTGACTCCCAGACCATCCAGATAGTCGAGCGTGTCCTGGAGGGTCTGGTAGTTATGATCTTCGATAAAGTCGCGCACCAGTAGCTCATAGATGACCAGGTCCTCCTGCTCTGGTCGCTCGAATGTGGAAAAGTCAAACTCACTCTGGCCCGTTTCCAGGACCGAAACAAGATCCTCCGCTTTTCCGCTCGGATACGGCTTTAGATCCGGGTAGGTGGATTCAGAGATCTCACTATCGTTCGAGGTTAACACCTTTTCGGAGTACGGATCGGGAATGCGAATGTCCCCATCCACAAGATACTGAAACCCATACTCCTGCCCGGGCGTCAGTTCGTCGAGTTCGATCCAGTACCGCGTGCTATCCTGGCCCGAGCTCGTCGTATTGGTCTCCCGCTGCATCTGGTACGCCGGTTTTACCTCCCAGTCCGTAAAGTCGCCCACCACGTGCACGTGCTGCTTTTCCGGCGCCTGCAGCACCAGCGTGGCGCCCCCGCTCCCGGTGTAGTTGATGCCATCTTCGAGCCCGGAGGGCACCGCCTGCTCTTCGGACGGTGACGCGCGAACCGCATAGATCGAATCGGATGCCGTGTTGCCCTGATCGTCCGTGGCCTCCACCCGAACATCTTTGCGTCCGGGGGCGTCTAGCGTCACGTCGTACGTGAGGGTGTCCCCGGTGGTGGACACCTCCTCAGTTCCATTTACTGACAGCGTGAACTCCTCAAGGGACGACTCCGCCTGGGCGATGGCCATCACAGAGAGGGTCGTGTCCGTCCCCACGACAATCGGATCGACCAGCGAAGCGGACGGCGACTGAATACTGGTAAGCACCGGTGCCTCTGAATCGCCAAGGTCCACAATGATGTCCTCGCCGCCCTCGGCCTTGCCCTCCTCCGACCCATCATCGCTCCGGAAGACAAAATTCATGGTCTCGACGGTCTCCTCGGCGTCGAGGGTACAGCCGGTGTCGTTGTCATTGTAGTACGCTCGGATGTCGTCGATCGTCAACTCATACTCCTCCGGCCCCACCTGCGTAAGCTTCGTGTCCTCACGGTTTCCCGTAAAATCATCCTCCGTCGGCCAGTTGTTTTTCACGCAGCGCCAGGTGTTGGGGCTCTGGTCCGTGTACACGCCCGTGTGAGCATACACGTCCCCGTCAAATCCTTCGAGTCCCTGATCGCCCTGATCGGCGTTAAAGGTGATTGTGACCGATTGGCTGGCCGTGGGGATGGCCGGGTCGGTCTCCACCACCGGCTCGTCTCCCTCCTGGGCCTGGGCGGGGAAAAGCCCCCCCACGAGGAAAAGTGAGACCATCATCCAGCCAGCGAAAACAAGTCGTCGGGGCATATGCAGAGGTGACAACGACAGAAGAAGAGAAGAACGCTCAAGACCCGCCCGAAACAGACAGGAGCGCTTCCCCCAAGGACCGAGAGAAGCGCTCCTGAATGACGGGTTGATCCCAGGTTGAATTAATCGACCGGCTCGAACCGAATCTGGTCAATGAGGAGACTGCTCTCATTCTCGAATCCGACATTTTGGATTCCAGAATCCAGGAGCGCAGCGGGATCGTCTCCCAGCGACGCCAGGGGAATTTCGATCTTTGTCCACTCGTTCCCTCCGGGGATCGTAACGTCAACCCCGTTATCGAAGCTGTAGCCCCCTTCGTTTCCGTCGGTTGTCTCCACGAAAACGTACCCTGTCTGCTCCAGCTCAGACTTGACCCAGAACGAGAGCATGTCGTCCGCGTCCGCATCGACGAAGAGGAGCCCATAATTATACCCAAATCCTCCTCCGCCCCCGTCGACCTCCCGAGAGGTCATGCCGTCGCTTCCCTCCGGCACATCCGAGGAACTGTCCAGCGCAACACCTCCAAACGAGTACTCAAAGGTCGTCTGGTCAAAATCGTGTACCTCGGCCACCATTCGGTCGTCATCGGCAAAGCCAACCTCGTCGACGTAGTACGTCACGTCTTCATCAGATGTCATGCTGATGCTCTGAAGCGCCCCGTTGCCTCCCGCACGCTCGGCCACCGGATTAAAGTCGTCGCTAATCTGGCTCAGATTGACGTTGTACTTGCTCCAGTCCGACCCCGACTCAACTCGCACGTCGAGATCGTGGGTCTCCGTTCCCCCATCCGTTTCCTCCTCAAACGTGAAGGTGAGCGTGAAGTCGGTGCTCTGGTCGGGACGCACCAGGAACGTGAACCGATTGGCATTCGGCACGCTGGTTGGACGTTCAACCGTGGCGGTGCCGGACGCAGGCGACTCAATACGCAAGGAGGCCACGCCTGCGCTGTTTTCAGAGACGACCGAACTGTCAAGCTCCGCAGTCGCTCCATTGTCGGTGCTCAGCGCTCGGTCCTCAAAATCAGCCACCGAGGCGAAGGTGGGCGAGAAGTCGCTCTGGATGAGGAAGGGACTCACCGTCACGTTCACGGTGTCCGTAACCGATTGACTTCCACTCTGGCCCTGGACAATCGCCTGTTCGGTCACAGCCCCTTCGACCTGACCATCGTAGGACAGGGACCAGCGCTGCTCGCCTCCATTTCGGGGCGAGCCGGACTGGTCGGCACTTTCAGCCTGGAGATTTCCTGTGGTTTCGACCGACGGGTGATCGTCGAGGCCCTGGTAGTTGAGCGACAGGTCCGCCGTCCCTTCCGTTAGGACCAAAGACACAGAGTTCGGCGATTCCAAACTGGGCTGGATATCAAAATCCTCGACACTCGTCGGGCTCTCGTCACACCCGACGAGTCCGATGCCAAGAACAGCGAGGAGAGCAAAGCTAAACAGTAGCGTGACGGTTCGACGCATGTCGCAAAGTCGTAGGCAATAAGAAAGGTGTGTCGAATGAGCCGGGCGGCATGGACGCCCCCAGCCCGAGAAGCGGACTGGGGCACGCCCGAGGCCGGATCAGAATTGAACCTCTGTTCAGAGGGTCAAGGGACTTAGTAGCCCGGGTTTTGCTCCAGGTTCGGATTGGCGCGGAGCTCAGAAGCCGGGATTGGATAGAGGTTGAAGTCCGGATCGGTTGTCGTGCCGCTCTGGACACCGCCCTTCCACGGCCACACGCCATTCTCCGTGAACTCATTAAACCGAATGAGATCGGTTCGACGCTGCGCCTCCCAGAAGAGCTCGCGGCTCCGCTCCTCAAGGATAAAGTCTAGCGTCAGATCACTTTGAGAGAGGTCCCGTCCCATTCCGGCACGTTCCCGGAGGTCATTCAAGAGACTGACGGCTCGGGACTCATCGCCTCCCCCCCCGCGAAGGGTCGCCTCGGCGTACATCAGGTACGCATCGGCCAGGCGAAACATGGGGTAGTCAGTGTCAGGGAATTCCTCATTAGATCCCGGTTGGCCATCCGAGGTCACATTCTGGAATTTGGGCGCGGCGTACCCCTGTGAGAACGCGCCGATCGGATCGTCGGTGGTTTCTCCGTTGGGGAGCTCATCATCGATCTCTTTTTCTTGCCCGCCGGACTCGCGCACAAAGTAGTTGTCGCGCTCGTCGCCGCTCTCGTACCGATCCGCAACGGCGCTCGTCGTGCGGAGGCCGGCCCAGCCAAAGTCCAGACCTAACGACCCCGCCTGCATGTCACCGCCCACCGATGCATGAGTGAGGAAGGTCGTACCCCCAAAGTGGCGCGTGTTCTCCCCGTCCTGCGGAATGGCGAAGATGATGCCGTCTGCCGTGTGGTTGTCCGCGAGGAAGAGATCCTGGTAGTCGTCCTCCAGCTGATAGTTTGCGTCCAGAACCCGCTCTGTGTACTCAACGACATCGGACGACCGGTTTTCATCGATGTAAACCGGCGCATTCTGGTAGAGCTTTGCGAGCAGCATCCACGCGGCGGCCTTGTCGGCGCGTCCGTACTCGGCCTGCCCGGCCGGGGGCAGGACCTCGTCGTTCTCGTCGTCGATAATTGCCAGAAGCTCGCCCTCCACGAAGTCGAAGATCTCTTCGCGCGTGCTTTGCTCCGGCGCATCACTTCCGCGAGGAAAGTCTTCGGTGACGAGGGGAATGTCCCCGAAGAGGTCGATGCCGTGCCAGTAACTCAGGGCACGGAGGAAGCGAGCCTCGGCCCGGTATTGCTGGATCTCCTGTTTTCGCTCCGGGCCAACTCCCCGCTCGTCAAGCCGATCGGGGCTGGACTGTCGCAAAAACTCGTTGGCGTGGGACACCTGGAAGAACACCCGGGAGTACATCCCCACCGAGAACTGGTTGGAGGCCGTCCAATTGTGGTTATTCAGGCGGCGAATGCCATTGTCATTCCAGGCAATCACGGCCTCGTCGGTCGAGAGCTCCTGCATTTTCCAGTACAGCCGCATGTACTGAGAGAAGCCCTCATCGTCGATGGCGCCAATGTCGCCATTGCCCGCGGGTCCTTCCTGACCCGTGACATTCAGACCGCCGTACACCTTGGCAATGTAGGACTCGTACGTGCCGTCTTCGGAAAAGACGTTGTTGGCTGTTGCACTACTTTTGGGATTCACCCCCACGTCCGTACAACCGGGGAGCACAATCAACCCCAGTGCGACAAGAACGAGGAGAACAGGAGAGAAGAATCGAAGTCGAGTTGCGCCTATCATAGCAATCAAGGGTCTAAATGTACTGATCAGTCCGTGCCGGGGAATGTCCCTCTCGTGGTTACAGCTGGAGGTTTATTCCGGCAGTAAAGCTTCGCGACCGCGGGTACACCTGGTCGTCAATCCCAATGTTCGACGAGCCGGGGCCTCCAACCTCAGGGTCCGGCCCGCTGTAGCCAGACAGGATGAACACGTTGCTTGCTCGCGCAAAGACGCGGAGCTGATTAACCGAGGGAAGCGAGCGTACCGTGTACCCCAGCGAAACGTTGTCGAGGCGCAGGAACGATGCATCCTCCACATACACATCCGAGAAGTACTGGGGCGTCTCAAATCCATTTTCAACCGCCGACTCGTGGACGTTGGAAGGAGCGAAATTACGCAGGTTGTCAAAGTGCCCGTAGTTGGAGGCGACGTTGTTGTACACCTGCTGCCCGAGGTGGGCCCGCACCGTGAAGCTGAGGTCCACGTTCTGGTACCGAAACTCCGAGGTGTGGCCAATTACCCAATCAGGCTGCGGATTTCCTGACACGACGCGGTCCTCTTCGTTGACGGTCCCATCGTCATTAACATCCACGTATAGGTCATCCTCGTCAATCGTCCCGTCGTCATTAACGTCTTCGTACACCGGGTCGCCATTGTCATCTCTTCGATGGCGGTACGTGAGGAACGAATTAATAGGCTCGCCCTCGCGGAGGATTTGAATGGTGTTTCCAACGCCGCCACTGATGCCGCCAGTGGAAATGCCCTGGAAGTCTTCATCGGCCCCGCGGTTGAGCTGGAGAAGCTCGTTGGAGTTCGTGGAGGCATTTGCCTGGAAGTTCCACGAGAAGTCTTCGGTGTTCACCACCTGCGCATCGATGCTCATCTCCAGTCCCTCATTGCGCATCGACCCAATGTTGGTGAGCACACGATCACTGAGGTTTGCCCCTCCGGCCACTGGAACGGTAAAGAGCAGGTCGTCCGTGTCCTTGACATAGTACTCGAAAGAACCCGAGATGCGACCGTCCAGCACGCCGTAATCAATTCCCACATTGGTCGTGGTGGTCGACTCCCACTTCAGCGTCTCGTCGGCCGCGTTCGGACGAATCGTGCTCACAAAATCATCCCCGAACTGAACCCGTGCACGGTTCCCTCCCGGGACCCAGAGCGGTTCGTAGAGGAAATCGCCAATCTCCTGATTCCCAGTCTGGCCCCACGAGACGCGCAGCTTTAGATTCGAAAGAACATCCACGTCCTCAAGGAAGGGTTCCTCGTGCGCCCGCCAGGCGAGCGCAGCCGACGGGAACGTTCCCCAGCGGTTTTTCGGACCAAACCGGGAGGATCCATCGCGGCGGACCGTGAAGGTCAGAAGGTACCGGTCCATGAAGGTGTAATTCGCCCGAAGGAATCCGGAAATGAGCCGACTCGGAATTTCGGTGACGAACGTGTTGGTTTCCGAGGCCGGGTCTGAACTGTTCGGGCCAAAGATGTCCGTACTCAGCCCCTCCGCACTAAACTCGGGGTATTCCTCATAGAAGTCCTGATAGGAATACCCGGCGGTTACGTCGACCGCACTGTTGATCGGAGAAAGCGTTCGATCGTAATTCAGGTAGGCATCGAGGAGCGTGTTCGTTCGAGTAAAGTTGGCACGCTCAATGAGCCCAGGATTTGACGAAAGCGCCTGCGACTTCAGATTCGTGGGAGCAAACAGCTCGCGCTCTCCCGTTGTCACATCGTACCCAAACTTGAGGCGTGCAGAGAGGCCTTCCACAAAAGAGGGCTCGTATTCCGCCTCAATGTCCCCAAGGCTTCGCCAGTTTTCGCCAATGTTTTCCTGGAGAACGTATTGCGCGACCGGGTTGCTCTCAGCATTCCCGTTGTCCCACTCAAAAAACCCGCCGTACTCGCTATCCACATCTCGGATGGGTTGCGTCGGAGCAAACAAAGCCGCATTGCCGACCATGCCCGGTTCAAACTGGTCCTGCGTCTTGGCCCCGCGCAGGTTGGTTCGCACGTTTACCTGGTTGTTAAAGAGTTGCTGATTGTATCGAACGGACGCCGTCATCCGCTCTGTATTGGACGTCTCGAGGATCCCCTGTTGATCCAGGTAGCCAAGCGATACTCGAAAATCGGCGTCTTCATAGTTTCGAGCAATCGCCAGGGAGTGGTCTTGCGCATACCCGGTCCGCTGTGTGGCGTCCTGCCAGTTGGTTTCCGCGTCCCCAAGTCGGCTAAGCTGGCTGGGAGCCCGCTCTTCAACCACGCGCACAAACTCGTCACGGCCGAGTACATCGATATCATCTGCTATCGTTGAGGCAGAGACGGACCCCTGATACGACACACTGGCCCCGTCTCCCTCAGCCTGTTTTGTCTCGATGAGAATCACCCCGTTGGCACCGCGAGACCCATATATGGCCGTCGCCGAGGCATCCTTCAGCACCGTGACGTCTTGGATGTCACTCGGGTTCAGGAAGTTGAGGGGGTTGCGTCCTGCCGTATTCGACTCGTTACTGATCGGGACGCCATCGATGACGAAAAGCGGCTGGCTGTCTGCATTGACGGACGTTGCCCCCCGAATGCGGATGTACGACTGACTGCCGGGGGCGCCGTCACTCGCGGAGATCTGCACCCCAGAAACCTTGCCCGAAATCAACCGATCCGGGCTCACGGCGTCGGACTGATTCAAGTCCCCGGCACTCACTTTTGAGACGGTTCCTGTGAGATCCCGCTCCTCCTGCGAGCCATATCCCACCACGACGACCTCGTCCAACTCTCCGACGTCGGGCTGGAGGCTTACGTCGATAACCTCCTGCTCACCGACCTCAATGGTCTGTCGTTCGTATCCAACGAACGAGAAGACGAGGACTGCATCGGGCCCCGAGACTTGGACTTCGTATTCGCCGTCTGCATTTGTCGTAGTGCCGGCCGAGGTCCCTTCAACCGTGACGTTGGCCCCTGGGAGCGTTTCGCCTGAAGAGGCATCCGTCACGGTTCCTTCGACCACTCGTTCCTGCGCGAGGACGCCCCCCACGCAAAAGAACACCAAGGCCGTTGTGATTGCGACAATTCGTAACAAGGTTGACCACATAGCTGAACGTAAAGGGTCACGTGTGATGAACTGTGAAATGATGCTCGAAAGCCAGCCCGAGGAAGGCATGCGATCGGAAAGGGATTAGGAGCGTTGGTCCGTGGATTCTCCATTGGACGGAACGATGTCCGGAACGCCCCCACACGTCTCGCGGACGACAACCTGGGGGTCAAAGACGGTGCTCGATACCGGCCGGCCGGGATTTTCGACCCGGTCCGTGAGCTTTTCCGTCGCCAGTCGGCCATACTCTTCGAGAGGCTGACGCATCGTGGAAAGCCCGACGTGCGCCCCTACCTCAATGTCGTCAAACCCGAGGAGCGCCACGTCTTCCGGGACTCGATATCCACCGTCCGTAGCCGCGTGGAGGGCCCCAATGGCCTGCATGTCGGACGCCACAAATACGGCATCCGGCGGGGGGTCCCTCTGCAAAAGCTCCTTCATGGCCCGATAGCCTCCATCCTTCGCAAAAGCGAACGGCTCTTGATTGCCCCGCGCGATCAAGGAGGACGAGCGCGGGTAATTGCCCTCCCCTAGTGCTTCTTCGTATCCCATCCGGCGCTCATGGGCCGGGTCCGGCTCCGGTGTCCCCGATGTAATGTGTCCGATGCGCTGATATCCAAGATCCATCAGGTGCTGTGTCGCCTTATACCCCCCCAAGTGATTGTTCACATAAATGGACTCAAACTCGGGGTGCTTTGTATCCACGAGCACAATGGACTGCGAGGTCTCCTGCAGACACTGTACAATTCCGGGATGGAGGGGAGCCGAAAGGAGCATAAATCCGTCGCTCCGACCTCGCTGTGCCGCACTGCGCACCTGCTCTTCGATTTGATCGGGATGCGACGGTGCGTGCACGAGGAGGTCGTATTCCTTGGAAGCAAGGGACTGTTGGATGCCCCGCAAAACGCCCATGTAAAAGTAGTTTGCCAGGAGCGGCACCACCACGCCGATGGTGTTGGTGCACTTCCGGGCCAAATT
The DNA here is from genome assembly GCA_046498495.1 of Salinibacter sp. GTDB lineage: Bacteria > Bacteroidota > Rhodothermia > Rhodothermales > Salinibacteraceae > Salinibacter. Next base: position 9,191 of record JAWOAQ010000046.1, read on the forward strand.
TCGCGCAGAGGCGTGGGGCTGGTACCCAAGGGATTGTGCTGCCTCTAAGACCCGTTCACGCGTGTCTGCAGCAACCTTCGACTCGTCGTTGAGCACGCGAGAAACCGTTGCCGTAGACACGTCGGCCTGTTCCGCAATGTCGTATATCGTAGGCGGCACGAAGACGCTGTGTTGGGGCTAGAGGAGTTTACAATTCCTTAACTGTAAGCGGTTACACAAACTGTAAGCGGTTACATTATCGCAGGGCTCTTTGAGAAAGTCAAATCGTAAGCGCTCCCACCGCTCTTTTACCCCCGCTGCAAACTTTTTCGGCCTTCCGTACCCCCGACGCGAGTGGACCCGGCGGCCCGTCCGCTGGGGCCAACGCCGGAGGCGAAGGTACGGCCGAACGCCGGTTCCCAATCGATGACGAGAATCGTTGGGCGCCTGTACGCACGGGGACGCCAAAAAATTGCGAGGACTCATTATTCGGTCACATCCGCCCCCCTCGCCGCTCCCCGCTTGTACTTATCAAACACAGTGCTCACCGGTAGGACAGCATTGTCTTCGTCAAACATACCCCGCGAGCGAATGGGCCCCTCCGCCACCAGCTCCCACCAAAAAATGCCCTTAATCTGGGGACTCGGAACGCTGAGGAGGGTCTTGTGGACCGACTGAAGAACGTGGCGCTGACCGTTCGGGGTCTCCGGGGTATGGTCTCATGGACACACCGGGCTTTAGGGGCAAGGATACGACCGGATTCGCCCATCTCCTTGAGGAGCAGCGGGGCGGGGAATGTTTTCGAAAGCAAGGGGAAGAGCACGAACCCCAAGGGGCAGTGTAAAAAGTTCTGTTCCGTACGCAGGGGCACAGACGGCAGAGGCCTTCATTGAAGGAGTTCGGAACGCACCCTTTTTGTCCAGCCTCCTGTGTTATGCCCTCCATCGAACTGGACCGCTCCGCCGACACCCCCGTGCGGAAGCAACTCGTGGAGCAACTCCGCTACCTGATTGCGAGTGGCCACTTCAAGGTGGATGATCCCCTCCCCTCGACCCGAGCAATGGGCGATCGTCTCGATCTATCCTTCCACACAGTCCGCAAAGCGTACCAGGAGCTTCAGGAGCAGGGGGTGCTCCGCTCCAAGGCCGGCAGTGGGTACATGGTCCAGGAGCGTGCCCCCCTGCCCAAAGAGGAGCGGATTGAGAAAGGCGCAACGATTGTACACAACACCCTTCGTCGACTGGTCGGCCTCGGACTGGGCGACGCGGAAATCGAAGCCCTCTTTCAAGAACAAGCAAGCCTGCTGGACCATGCTGGCCTGGACCGCAAGCTGATTGTGGTGGGCCCCCATACCGAACTGAATGAACTCTGGGCCAACCAACTGAGTGAAGCCCTCCAACAGACCGTCCGCCCTGTCCCCCGCCCCCAAATCAATCGCCATCAGGATGCGGATTTCGCATTTACGCCCCACCGCCACCTTACCGACGTTCTGGAGGCGATTCCGCGGGGGGACGCCCTCGGGTTCGTCACCCATCTCCCGACGGCCGCCCTCGAACGCGTCGTGCGCCTCCTTGATCACGAGACCCTGGGCCTTGTCACCCGCTACCAGGAAACCATTGCTCCGTTGGCGGAGGCGCTTCGCTCCACGGCGGGCTTCGACGGTCAGGTCGTCGCCGCGTCCATTGAGGATGGCGTCGACCACCTGGGACAGTTTACCGAAGAGACGGATCTGCTGCTGTACACGCCGGCCAGCCACCGGCGCCTCCGGCCCCATCTCCGCGACGCGCCGGGAGAGCACGCGGAAATCACCCTTCTGGTGAGCCAGGACTCCCGGGAGGCGATCGTAAAGGCCGTACCCGCCTGACCCGCTCGCCCCAGTTTATCCTGATCGAGATGATGCGTCATCCTCGTCCCCCGACGATGACGACGCAGAGGAATCGGCGTCGGAGGGAGAAGTGCCCTCCTCCTCCAGGGAGACCCCCGCCTCGCTTAGCGTCAGGGAGTCATCGGCGTCCGGCACGTCCGGCGGGGCCCCCTCCGGGGGCGCCCCAGCCGGGTCGGCCTGGGAGTGGGGCGAGGCTTCCGCCAGCTCCGGCCGGGGGGCCCGTGGATCCCGGGCCGGCGAAACAGCCCCCAGCTGGTTCTCTCCCCTCTTGTGCCGCCAGGAGTCGTTCGCGAGCAGAATCGACACATCCTTGTATGGGCCCTCGTCTGCCTCGCGTAGCACCGGACGCTCGTCTTCGTCCTCCTCCTGTTGGTCCGGATACTTAACCCGAACGTGGTAAATTCCCATCAGCATCTTCAGGAACGTGTCTTTAATCTGACGGAGGTCTCGAAACGTGAGGTCCGTATTGTCAAGCTGCCCGTCGTCAATTCGCTCGCGGAAGATGAGGTCGACCAGTGATTTCAGTCGTTTATGGGAAGGGTCATCCAGGCTGCGGCTGGCAGCCTCCACCGAATCGGCCAGCATAAGAATGCCCGTCTCCTTCGAGTCGGGCTTGGGGCCCGGATAGCGAAACTCCGACTCCAGCACCTGTGCATCCGATGTCTCAGTCTGGCTCAGCGCCTTCTGATAAAAATACTCAATGCGGGCCGTCCCGTGATGCGTCGGGATAAACTTCAGGACTCGTTCCGGCAGGTTGTACTCCTTGCCCATCTCCAGTCCCTCTTTTACATGGCTGGCAATGATGAGCGCACTCATCCGCGGCTTGAGACGGTCGTGTGGATTGGCGCCCCCGCGCTGGTTTTCCACGAAGTACTCCGGCTTCAGCATCTTCCCAATGTCATGGTATAGGGCCCCGACGCGGGCCAAGAGCGTATGCGCCCCGATGCGATCGGCGGCCGCCTCTGCCAGGTTCGCCACCTGGAGCGAGTGGTTGAATGAGCCCGGCGCCCGCAGGCTCAGGTCCTTCAGCGGCTTATTGTTGGTATCCGACAGTTCAAGCAGCGTCAGATCCGTCGTGATGTCAAAGGTGCGCTCCAGCGCCCAGAGAAAGATTGACGCCGTGATGGTAAAGGAGGCCCCAATGGCGGCAAACACCACCTCCTCCCCGTAGCGCCCGGCCGGGGTGCCCAGATACATCCAGCTTGCCGTCAACACGAGCAGATAGCCCAGGAAGACCAGACCCGCACTCAGAAAGAACTGCCCCCGGTTTTTAATATCGCGAACACTAAACACGCCGAAGGCCCCCGCAAAGAATGTGGCCAGGGTGTACTCCAGATCCAGGCCAAGCATCTGTCCGCCCAAAAAGGCCAGCACCAGCGTGCCGAAGAGTCCGATTCGGGAGTTAAAGACGATCGTCAAAAGCACCGAGGCAAGCGCCACCGGCACCGCGTAAAGGTTCAACCACTCCACCCGAACCCCAACGCCAAACATGGCAATCACAAAGCTGAGGACGAGGGCCACCAGGGCCATGTCCTTATCTTTCCGCCAGACGTCCTGGCGGAGGAGATACAGGTAGTAGAAGAAAAAAACGAAGGCTAAGACCGCAAAAAAGACCTGGCCCAGGATCTGTTTTCCCAGGTTGGACGACGACATGCGTTCGGTGCGCACGCGCTCCAACGAGGTCAGCTTCCGCTTAATTTCCGGGGTAACACGCTCGCCCTGTCGCACGATGACCTCACCTCCCTCCACGCCGCCCTGAATGGCCGTTACATTCTGGGCCCGGCGGGACCGCTCCTCCATGGTTGCGGTCCGCATGTACTCCAGAGACGGCTGAAACATCCCCCGGAAAAAGGAAAACGCAATGTCGGCGTAGGCCGGAGTATCCGAGTACGATCGGCGAAGCTGCTCCTCAACATAATCGTAGCCCTCATTTAGCCCATAGACATTGCTCTTGTCCACAGTCCGCTGGGAGCGCTCCTGCTGGTTTCGGACCACCAGCACATCGGTGGAGACCGAGTCCTGGGGTTTGTCCATCACCCCGACGTTCAAGAGCTGACTGCCGAGCTCAAACGCCTGCTCTAAGAGCCGACGATCGGGGCGCGGCTCCTCATCGCCGTCTGCCCGCGTCGTCTCCGACCGTCCCTGAACCTGACGGGCGTATTGCTCGGCGAGGCGGTCCCACTGCGAGGCAGATAGGGAGGCGAGCGCGTTTCGGCGCTGTTCTACATAGCGAAGGGAGTCGTCCCGCGCGGCCTCCGGCTCGTCCTGCGACTCGTGATACCGAAATCCGGCGTAGGCCTCCAGAATCCGTTCCACCTGTTGGGCCAGCGTGTCCCGATTGGCGGCCAGTTTTTGACGCGGGCGCGGCACCTCTCGGAAGAACGGGGGGGTGTTGTTTTGGACGCTGTCTCGGCGCGTCTCCACCCGCTCCTGGTCGATGTAGATCGGAAAATCAAAGGGCGCCTCCAGGGTGGACTGCTGCCATGTATCCCCCACCTGCACTGCGTACTCGTATACCTCTCCCCGGGGAAAGGCCGCCACGGTGAGGACGACGAGCCCAAGAAACAGCCCGCCCCGTATCAGCCAGTGGCGCAGGCGCGGGGGCTCGTCGGCGGTGCGCCCTCCGGTTTCGAGCTCGCGACCTACGGGAGGAGGCGGCGACTGCCCCCAGCCGAACCAATCAAACAGACCCATAATCGTTGGACATCCGGTGATGAGCACCGCAAAAAGGAGTGCAGCGGGTGACCGCCGCACATCTGATGAATGACGAGCGACAGGAAGAGGATCCTCCCAGCAGCTCGGGAACCGCAGACGGATCCATCCTACGAAGCCACCTCTGCCCCCTGGAGAAACTGCTGAAAGTCGCCTTCATCATCTACGCGCACGATGCGAATGCCTTCGGATTCGGCGTCCTCGAGCTTCGAGCCTGGATTGGCCCCCACCACAAGCGCGTCGGTATTTCCGCTCACGCTGGACGTCACGCTCCCGCCGGCCGCCTCGATGGATTCCGACGCTTCCCGACGGGTGCGTCCGGGGAGGGAGCCGGTAATTACAACAGTATATCCGTCCAGCGGCAGATCCTCGCCCTCTCCTGTGGGGGCTTCGTGGGGCAAGCGCTGCGTGTTGACCCCAACGGTCTTCAGATCTTCAAGGAGTGCCTGGTTTTCGGGCATCGAAAACCAGTCCGCAATGCTTTCAGCAATCGTGGGCCCCACCCCCTCAATGGCATTAAGCTCCTCCGGAGGGGCCCCGGCGAGGTCGTCGAGCGTCTCAAACGCGGAGACAAGGTCTTTCGCAACCGTCTTGCCGACGTGGCGAATGCCCAGGGCAAAGAGGAGTCGCCGCAGGGGTTGCTCCTTCGACTCCTCGATGGCCTCTACGAGATTCGCGGCACTTTTTTCGGCGAACCCTTCCAGCCCCACGAGATCTGTTTTCCTGATGCGGTACAGGTCCGCCAGCGTGTGGATCAATTCCTCCTCCACCAGACGGTGGGCCAGCTTTTCCCCAAGGCCCTCAATGTCCATCGCATCGCGCGAGACGAAGTGCTCGACCAGGCGTTTAAACTGGGCCGGGCATTCGCTATTCATGCAGTAGTAATCGGCCTCGTCCGGGAGGCGAACCAGTTCCTCACCACAGGCGGGGCACACGTCCGGAAACGCCCACGGCTCTTCCGTTCCGGTTCGCGCTTCAGGGACCGCCCGCTCCACCTGCGGAATCACATCGCCGGCCCGCTTTACGACGACCGTGTCCCCAATTCGAATGTCCCGGTCCAGGATGTAGTCCTCGTTATGAAGCGTGGCCTGGGACACAGTGACGCCCCCGATCTGTACCGGCGCCAGGACCGCCTCCGGATTGACCGCCCCGGTGCGTCCCACGTTCACCTCAATGTCTGTGAGCGTGGTGGTTGCCTCCCGGGCCGGGAACTTGTACGCGATGGCCCAGCGGGGCGCATCGGCAATGGTCCCCAGTTCATCGCGGTAGTCGTGCCGGTCGATCTTTACCACCACACCATCAATTTCGTAGTCGAGGTCGTCCCGATGGGACACCCAGTATTCGCAGAAGGACACAAGGGCGTCCAGGCTCTCGAACGAACGGGTGTGCTCCTCCATCGGAAAACCGAGGTCCCGAAGCATCTCCAGGGCATCGGAGTGGGTCGGCGGCTCCTCACTGAGGGGACCGGTCGCGAAGGCAAAGAAGCTGAGCGGCCGTTCCGCAGTGACGGACGGGTCCAACTGGCGGAGGCTGCCCGCCGCTGCGTTGCGGGGATTCGCAAACGGCGTCTCCCCCGCGTCCCGAAGTCGATCGTTTAGGGCCTCAAATTCGGTCTTCCGCATGAACACCTCGCCTCGAACCTCGATGCGATCGGGGGCCGGGCGGTCCGTTTGGCCGCCGGCGGGAATGCGCAGGGGAATCCGGT
>JAWOAQ010000072.1:0-14682 GCA_046498495.1 Salinibacter sp.
CCTACGCATCCATGCGCCGAATCTTCCCCTTCGCCCCGATCGAGTTGCGTTATCATGCCGTTAGAGCATCGGCGCGAAGCAACGCGCCCCGGTGACCACGACTTGTGTCGTTGCGCTTGAGATTCGCGTCGGGGGCCATGAGGCCCGTGAGCGGGGCTGACGCTCTTTCCTCATGGGGCTCCTGCGGCGAGTTTGGGGTCGTGGGCGGGCCACGCAGGCGTGGGCTGACCTTTGGTGTGGAGGCCCTCGGGCATGCATGCGGGCGCGTCCCCCACATGTTCGTGCAGGAATCCTCCTGGGCAGCACGACCTCGTCTTCCGTATCCTACCATTTCCAACCCAGAGCGTCGTTCTCTCCCCTCGTGCCCACGATTGTGGAGTCTTTTGGAGAGCACCGCGGTGCGGCTCGTCTCTCTGCTCATCGCCGAGCGTGTCCATCAAGGCTCCGCCTCGCATATTCTGCACTCAACTGAGATCCCTTACCCCGTCATGCTGACCATCCGCCGCATTCTGTTCCCGACCGACTTTTCCGATGGAGCGGCCCGCGCTTTTCCGCAGGCCGTGGATCTTGCGGACCGGCACGACGCAGAACTGCACATCGTGCACGTCGCGGATCCCCAGGACGAGGAGGATACCACCCTTCCGGTCTCCCGGGATGTGCTCCAGGACTGGCTTGCCGAGTCCCTAGAGAACTCGCCTGCCCTGGAGGGCCTGTCCATCGTCCAGGAGCAGGTCGAGTCGGACGTGCCGCCCGAGCGCCTCGTCGCGTATGCCGAGGACATGAACATTGACCTCGTGGTCATGGGGACCCACGGGCGGCGGGGCGTGCGGCGAATGCTGATGGGCAGCGTGACCGAGGAGGTGGTACGGAAGGCGCCGTGTCCCGTACTCACGGTGCGCACCGACACGGAGGGGGCGCCCGCGCAGTCCATCCGCCGCATCCTCGTCCCGGTCGACTTCTCGGATGCCTCTGAGGTCGCCGTCGACCATGCCGCGGAGATTGCGAGCGCCTACGGGGCGGAGCTCACCCTCCTTCACGTGGTGGAGGAAGTGATCTACCCGTCGGCGTATGGTGTCGAATCGCCCGACGTTTCCTCATCGGGGATCGTGGGTCGTGCGGAGGCGACCCTGGAGGAGATGGCACGGGAGAACATCGGGGACGAGCCGGTCCAGGTTGCGGCTGGGATTGGGTATGCGCCCCTGACGATTCTCGACTATGCAAAGCGCAACGAGATGGACCTGATTGTGCTTGCGACCCATGGCCGTACGGGGTTCGACCGGATCCTGCTGGGCAGTGTGGCGGAGCGCGTGATGCGCCAGGCTCCCACGCCCGTCTTCCTCGTCAAGCCGAACCAACAGTCGTTGGTCTCTGCTGCTACGATCACCGGGGCCCCGAGCTCTGAGTGAGGGACAGGAGAAAGCAAGGAATGGGGGCTGGGGCCGCGCTGCGGCGTGTACGAACAGGCGGGCCCGTTGCCCGCCCCGGTTGTCCAGTTCGCGGTGGCGTGGGCCTCGATATTCACCGGCCAACGGCTGTCCTCACGTCTCTTTTTGATCTTGTCCCGTTCGTTCTATGAGCGATGTCACCGGGTCTGCCCCTCCGCAGTCGGACCCGTCGCCGGCCCACCGTGCGCCCTGGCAGGCCCCTCCGGAGCAGGCATTGGATGCCTTCGAGAGTGAGGTGAAGGGCCTCGGCACGGAAGACGCGCACCGACGGCTCGACGAGGAGGGGCCCAACCAGCTGCGGGAGATCGACCACCGCAGCGGTCTGGAGATCCTGTGGGAGCAGTTCAAAAGCCTCGTCGTGGTGCTCCTCGTCGTGGCAATGGGAGTCTCGTTCCTGTTCGGCCAGGTCGTGGAGGGACTGGCCATCGCCGCGGTCCTTGCGATCAATACGGCCATTGGATTTTTCACCGAATGGCGCGCCGTGCGGTCGATGGAGGCGCTGCAGCAACTGGGCCAGATGACGGCCCGCGTGCGACGGGCGGGCCGCGAGCAAACCCTCCCGGCCGAACAGCTGGTCCCAGGCGACATCGTTTGCCTCCGGGCCGGCGACGTCGTGCCCGCCGACCTCCGGCTGCTCGACGTCGATCGGCTGCAGGTCGATGAGTCGGCCCTTACCGGCGAGTCGGTCCCGATCGACAAAGATCCGGCCCCCGTGGCTGCCGACGCGCCGCTCGCCGAACGCTCCTGCATGACGTACAAGGGGACGGCTGTGGTTGAGGGGCGTGGAACGGGGCTTGTGGTGGGCACGGGCATGGACACCGAGCTCGGGGCCATCTCTGCAATGGTCGAATCGGCCGACACCGGCGACACCCCACTGGAGCAAAAGCTCGATCAGTTGGGGCGACGGCTGGTGTGGCTGACCGTGGCGATTGCGGCGGCGGTCACTGGCGCCGGATTGCTGGCCGGCCGCGACCTGCTTCTGATGATTGAGACCGGCATCGCCCTGGCGGTGGCAGCCATTCCGGAAGGCCTTCCCATTGTTGCGACCGTCGCGCTGGCCCACGGCATGTGGATTATGCTCCGCCGGAATGCGTATGTCCGCCGTCTGTCCGCCGTTGAGACCCTCGGGGCCACCACCCTCATCTGTACCGACAAAACGGGCACGCTCACGGAAAATCGCATGACGGCCCGCCGGATGGTCCTCGCCGACCAGACGGTAGCGTTGGCGTCTTTCCCCGAGGAGGTCCCCGATCGGCTTCGAGATGCCATCGACGTCGGTGTGCTCTGCAACGGGGCCGAGTGGACCGCAGACGCGCCCGATGAGCATACCGGCGATCCGTTGGAGGTGGCGCTTCTGAAGCTTGGCGCCGAGGCCGGTCGCCCGCGTGAGGAGCGTCTCGAGGAGGCCCCAGTCGTCCGGACGGTTGAGTTCGACCGGGCGACGAACATGATGGCCACCTACCACGAGGCGGACGACGGACTGCATGTGGCCGTGAAGGGCGCCCCCGAGGCCGTCCTGGAGGCGTGTGACCACATCATCGGGTCGGAGGGCCGCGAGCCCCTTGATGCCGCTGCCCGTGAGCACTGGACCGAGAAGAGTGAGAACCTTGCGCACGAGGGCCTTCGGGTGCTTGCCCTGGCGCACAAAAGCGTAGAAGACGCGAACGCCCCGCCGTACGAACAACTGGGGCTGCTCGGGCTGGTGGGTCTGATGGATCCCCCGCGAACGGACGTCCGCGCCGTGATTGAGCGCTGTCAGGAGGCTGGGATCCGTGTGGTCATGGTTACGGGCGATCACCCAGAGACGGCACGGTCCATTGCCGAGGCCGTGGGGCTAAAGACGAATGGACACGCCGTGGAGACGGGCGAAAACGTTGCGTCGATCGAGACCCTGGGGGAGGCCGACCAGGCGCGTCTGCTCCGGGCGGCTGTCTTTGCACGAGTCACCCCGAAGCAAAAGCTCGATCTCGTGGACCTCTTCCAGGCGTCCGGACAGGTCGTAGCCATGACGGGGGACGGTGTGAACGACGCCCCGGCCCTTCGCAGCGCCGACATCGGAGTGGCCATGGGGAAGCGCGGAACGGACGTGGCCCGCGAGGCAGCCGACATGGTCCTGCAGGACGATGCCTTCTCCTCAATTGTTGCGGCCGTCCGGCAAGGGCGGATCATTTTCGACAACATCCGCAAGTTTGTTGTCTACCTGCTTTCCGGCAATGTTGGTGAGATTGTGGCCGTGGGAGCGGCCGCTGGGTTCGGGTTCCCGCTGCCCCTGCTCCCCCTCCAGATCCTCTACCTGAACGTGCTGAACGACGTCTTCCCTGCCCTTGCACTCGGCGTGGGGCGTGGCACCGACGAGGTGATGGAGCGCGCGCCTCGCGATCCGGATGAGCCGGTGATCACGTCCGGCCACTGGGGCCTCATTGGGGGGTACGGCGTCGTCATTGCCCTCACCATTCTTGGGGCGTTCCTCGCCGCGCTGCAGGGACTTGAAATGCCCGTTGATCGGGCCGTCACCGTATCCTTTCTCACGCTTTCGATCAGCCGCCTGCTGCACGTCTTCAACATGCGAAGCCCCGGCAGCGGACTCCTCGACAACGAGATCGCGCGGACGCCGTACGTGTGGGGCGCCCTCGCCCTCTGCCTGGGCCTGCTCCTGCTGGCCGTGTACTGGCCGCCGCTGGCCGCGATTTTATCGGTGGAGCCGCCCGGCCGGAGCGGCTGGCTCTTGATTGGAGGCGCAAGCCTCGTTCCCCTCGTTGTGGGGCAGGCATATCTCGTCTGGCGGGCCGACTGACCGTGGGGCCGATGTGCGCACGGTCCCGCTGATGGCCGACGAAGGGACGGCTAATACGTCATCCGAACGATTCGCTTCCGGAGGGCCTGTTTCCGTTCCTGGCGTTGTTCGCGAAGCGTCTCTCCGCCAAAGGCCGAGATTTCTGCCTCATCCAGCCGCAGCATCTTGCCAATGTCGAGTTTGTCCCGGAAGAGCTGGAGGGCGGCCTGATTGGTCGACAGGGGCGTGCCCTCCTGGCTCAAAAGGGAGTGGAACCAGTCGTCCGACGAGGAGGCAAACAGCAGAGGGGTGTCTTCCTCCGCCTCGCCTTGGGGGCTGTAGTAGAGGGCCATCGACACAATTTCCTGATGGAATTCGCCGTTGCGGTCCTGGGTGAGGCGATAGCGCAGGAACGCATCCGTGGCACTGGAGCCCAGCGACAGGCCCTCATCCAGCAACAGGTCTTCCAAGTCAGAAAACGAAAGGGCCGTGCTGTCCTGCACGCGGTGCACGTCCACCGAGGGGGTGCGACTGAGGTGGGCCTCTACCGAGTCGACCAGGGCGCGAGTCGGCATCTCCTCGGCCACCGGCACACGAATCTCGACGGTACGGAGCCAGTCCTGTCCCTGAGCGGAATCGGTGGGGCCAAGGCCTAGAAGGGCCCCTAGCAGAAAGAGGGTGAGGAGGGACCGTCGGGGGTCACACATGGGTTGGGGAGGAGGGATGGGAACACGAACAGAGGGCCGGGACCGGTGGGGCGAGCCCCGGACGAGGTCAGGAAAGCGTAAAGCTATACGACACGCGCGCCTCGCCCAGGTCTACGGGGATGGAGTCGCCGGCGTGGTTGACCCGCACGACATCGAGCAGCTCAATGAGGATTTGGTCCTCGGATTGAGCGTTGGTTTGTTGGAGGGGGCGGGCGAGGTTCAGGCGTCCCTCATCCAGGGAAAAGGTGCCGATCTCTTCGCTGGGCTGAATGCCCTTCTTGATCGACACGCGCGCCCGTTGAACGCGGTAGGTCGCATCCTCGGGAAACGACCGCTCGAACTCGCGGTCCGGGACCGCGGCGAACTGCACCACGGGGCGACCTCGAGAGAGCGTGCCCCCGCTTGCGATCTGCTTGCCGCGGCCATCGCGCACCTCGATGTCCGGTGGGGGAGGATCGATGGTCGCAAACTCTTTCGAGCCCAGAAAGGTGTCGGCGGTATCGGCGTTGGCAAGGTACGCATCGACGGACACGGGGCCGTCTGAAGGGGAGAGCGTCATTTCGCGGCCCTCAACGCGCTGGCCGTTGGCTTCGAGGCGGAGGGGCTTGTCCTCCAGGCCGGGCACATCAATCCGGATTTGGTTTCGGGTCCGGCGGTAGAGCGATTGGGCAGAGGCCCGAGAGGCCACCAGTTCGGGGCGGCGCACCGTGAAGCTGTCGCGCAGCACCTGTGTAAAGGTTGTGTCGCCAATCGCGCTGTATTCCATCGTCACGTCGTACCCAAACGTTGCCTCGTCTTCGCCTTCGTCGAGAAGGGAGGCCGAGGGCACGCGGAGCTGGGAGCCGTCGGTAATCTGGACGGCGCCCTCGTCTGTGCGCAGCCGGATGTCTCCCCCGTCGGCCAGCTCCGTCGCTGTGAGGTACGCCTGTGCGTCGTAGTCCTGACCCAGCACAATTGTCTCCGGGCCCTCCACGAGCACCGGTGACACCTCCTGGGCCGCCACGGACTCGTCGCTCAGGTCAAACGTACTGAAGGCATACAGAAGGATCGGAAGGTACAGGGCGAGCATGACCCGGTACCGCAGGTCCTTAATTTGAGAGGAATCGAGGGCCACAGGCAGGAGACAGGGTTAGTGGGAGGCGCCGCTATCGGAGACCGCTTCCTCCGTTCCATTTGTCGTGTGTGCGACGTTGTTGAACCGGCGGAGGCGGGCGAGCATTCGGTCCAGGTCGTCTCGCATGGTTTCCACCGTTTCGCCGGCGTCGGCCATCTCGGTGCCCAGCGTGCTCATTCCGCTTCCCAGCTGATCGGCGTCCTCGGCCAGGCGTCCGCTCGACACCTCGTCGAGTGTGGTGCGCATGTCGTGGAGGGCGGCTCGGGTGTGGTTCATTTCCTCGGCCATCTTGGTCATCTCCACTCCAAACTCTTTGACTTCCGTGCCCAGGGCGTCCAGCATGCGATCGAGGTCCTCGTCCACCTTCTCCTGCATCATGGAGCGGGCTCCCTCACGGAGAGGGCCCTCGGCGGGGCCAGAAGAGGACAGGGCGGCGGACGATTCCGAGGCGTCGGCGTCTGAGGGCGCGCTGACGGTAAAGGCCTGGCCGAGTTCCAGGAAGCCCATTACGAGGAACGCGACGGCCTCTCCGATAAAGCCGAGGTACATAAACGTCTGGTAGTACGGCCCCTCAATAATCTTGAAGAAGACGCCCAGGATGGCGAACGCACCACAGACCCCAATTGCGAATCCGAGGACCCGGGTGGTTCGCTCCAGTGCGAGGCTACGCTGTTGTGAAGACATGGGATGCGGTTGGGCCTATGGGTCGTCGACGAGAAGGGGGGGCAGGGGGACTACGATCTAGGGGTTGAGTCGTCCTCGCCTGCGCCGGGGTCGGTGGTTTGTGAATCGGAGGGGGCGGACTCGTTCTCGCCCGGCGACGGGGACGGCGTGAATCCGGGCGCTTCCGACGCGCCCTCTTCCTCGATCTGGCCGACATCCGCCGCACAGCGGAACCCGATCCGCGTGGAGGCCTCGTCCTTGTCCTGGTACGAGCGCTTGCCCACCCCGATGTTAAAGCTTCGGGACGCGTACGATCCGCCGCGTACCACGTGCCGCTGCTCCGTGGAGTCGCGGTAGGCCGGATTGAGGCTAGGAAGCTGCGCGTAGGAGGGCGTGTAGGCGTCGCCGACCCACTCGGCCGCATTGCCCGCTACGTCGTGCAGGCCCCAGCGATTGGGGGGAAAGCTGCCCACGGGGGCCGTAAAGGCGTACCCGTCGGCGGCCTGGCCCTGGCGTTCGGGATTAAAGTTGGCCAGGTACTGACCATCGTGCTGCGCAAAGACACCGGCCCACGGGTAGAGGCCACCGGTGCGTCCACCACGAGCCGCGTACTCCCATTCGGCCTCCGTTGGAAGCCGTTTGTCCTCCCACTTGCAGTACTGGCGGGCCTCCTCCCACGTAACAGCGACCACGGGCCGGTCCGCGTTGGAATCACTGTAGAAGTATGATCGCCAACGGGCACGCGAGTCGCGAAATGCTGTCGAGTCGGGGAGGCGCTCCTGCGCCTCCTGTTCGGTGAGTTCGCCCTCATCAACCATTGCGTTGAGGTAGGCTCGGTATTCCTCATTGGTTACCTCAAAGCGGTCGATGTAAAAGGGACTCAGCGAGACCCGCTTGCGGCCGGCCGTTTGCAGGTCTAGGGGGTCCGGGGCCGTCAGTCCCATGATAAAGACGCCAGACGGCAGTCGCACCATGTCTCCGTCCTCGACGACCTCCGGCGCGCCGGCGCCCACGGGAGCGCCGGGGCTCTCGTATGGAGCGGGGTCCCATCGATCGATCCGGAGCGGAGGGGACTGCTTCAGAGAGTCGCGCGTGTAATTGGTCGACCGGTCTTCGGAGGGGACCGCCACGGGATCGCGAAAGGAGGTTTCTTCGTCGTCCCCAGTGGCGGTCGATTCCGAGGATTGATCGTCGGACTCCGAGGCCGACGCATCGGCCGACACGGCCGTTGGCGTATCGCTCGAAGGGGATGAGTCGTCCGAAGAGCGGAGGGAGAAGTCCGACAGCTTGTATGTGAGGCCAAGGGTGGGGAGCCATCCGGCAAGGGTGCCCCGAACTTCTGGACTGGACAGCTGAACGGCCCCCCACCGTCGCTCCACTTCAGCGGTGAGCCCGATTCGATCGGACAGGGCGTACTCGAGGCCGAGGCCGATCGGCAGCACCCCACCACCGCCCTGATCCGAGTCGGCAAAATAGCGTCCCCATCCCGCCTGTACGTACGGATTCAGCGAAGACGCGTCGTCTCCAAGAGGAAAGAATTGCAGGAGGACCTCACCGGACACGAGCTGATTGTAGGTGAGTCCTGTGCGCAGGCGCGCATGGCTCCCGTAGTTGATCAGGACCCCGACGGATCCGGTCATCTGTCTGTCGGAGAGACGGATGAAATCGTCTTCAACGCTGGAGGCCCCCTGGGACGTCCTGTCTAGCATTGCGGGCGTGGATAGGGAAGCCCCGCCGCGGGCGTACAAGCGTTGGGCGTGTGCGTCCACGACGGCGGCGCTTGCTCCAACGAACAAGAGAAGAGAAAGAAAGAGAACGGACCGAAAGGAAGGCATTACGGAGCTGGAAGAGATGGATCGGTGGGCATGGTTAGTTTTACAAATCAAACCGATATCCGACATTTACAAATCCGATGAGGTCAACTGGGTAGTTTCGGTCCGCAGTCCGAAGGCCGTCCAGGTAGTCGGTGGTTGCCATTCGCAGGCCGAGGCGGACGCGATCAGCAATTTGCACGCCAAACACAAGCGTCCCGACGACGCGCGTTCCACGTTCCTTGGCAGTGTTGTTGCTGCTCCCCTCCGGTAGGTTTGCGTAGGAGGGGCGGATGAGGAGCGTTGGCCCCCCTCCGGCAAAAAAGCGAAAGAGGTCGTCCTGTCCCCAGGAAGGGCCGTATTCGCCTGTAAGTTCCAGGGAGAGGAGGTTGTTTGTAAAGAACCATCCCTGAGACCCCTCTCCGTAAATCCGATCGTAGACGAGGTGGGCGCTCGTGCCGAGGCGGTCGCCGGGACCGAATCGGCGGTCGACCCCGAGTCGAACGTTGAGGCCGGCAGTGGTCAGGGACCGAGGGAACGTGTTGGGGCCATCATCGGAGTCGACGTCACCGTGGAAGGTGTTGATCCCAACCCCCACCATCACCCCGTCAATGAGAGAGGAGTCGTCGGTCGCGGACTGGGCGTGGCCTGCCGGTGCAGAGAGCACACAGGAAAGGATGAGGCCACAGAGCAGACGTCCCATACCAGTCCAATTAGGTCCACCACCCGACCGGAAACGCATGGAAGGATACGGGAATGAGGAATGGAGACAATCCTGGGGCACGTTTACAGAAAAGCGATGAGAAGCAAGTGGGCACACCCAACCAGAAGGCAGCCGCGCGCCGCCGTTATACGCGTAGCGACACGTGAACAAGGCCTTCGGGGGCAATGCGCCGATCTATTTCCTCCACGCAGTCGTAGCCCAGTTCGTTCGTCTGGCCCCCTCCAATGTACAGTCTAACTGGCAAGAGCATCTATGTCCCCCGTGCCGGGCGGATTTAAGGATGCAGCAATGGCGCACGATGTACTGAGTCAAACACCATTCCTGCCCCGGGCGATTATATTCGTCGCCACCCCGTTACACGATTGGCATGTTTGCAGCCGGGCGGACTTTCCTCAACGGATGGATGATCGGGTCGAAGCGACATTCTTTCCGAGAACGATATCGGCATGGGAGACACAGGAATGACCAGGAATAAGAGGCCTCAGGCCACCGACCCAGAGAAACGGTCGGGCGGAGTACATGGGGGGACGCCTCTGGTGTGCCTCGATTTTACGCCGAGGGCGGGGAGAGACCGGGCGTATGGACACGTGGGTAGTTTTTGGGTCGTGGGATGCCCAACTTACCCAAACTGCGAATCCATCCGTCGTAGTCGATGGGGCCGCGGTGGACGCCGGTCGTTTCCGACGCACGGGGACCAACAAAGAACCCCTCAGACCACCAGTTCACGGGCTGAGGGGAGCTTCTAGAGCTGTACGTTCGGTGCCCGAGAGAGGACTCGAACCTCCACGGCCTGTAACGGCCACATGGCCCTCAACCATGCGCGTCTACCAATTCCGCCACTCGGGCAAACAAAGTTGGAATTTTGAAAGTTGGGTCTTGGAGTGGTGTTCCGCCGGGTAAGGTATCTTCTCTACCCCCCGATTCCTCCCCACGGTTGCAGTGACCCCGGCAGGATTCGAACCTGCGACTCACGGATTAAAAGTCCGTTGCTCTGCCAAGCTGAGCTACGGGGCCGATGCCAAAAGGCACACCTATGTATGCCGTCTGGACTTATCTGTTCTCCGTCGGCACGGCGTCCCCGTGAAGCACCTGTGAGTCCGATGCCGCCGGGCCCGAATTGCTCCACAGGGTGAGCATGGGTCGCCGTGGTACGAGCACGCCCTCCAGCAGCGACCGGTCGTAGTTGACGAATCCGTGGGCCGTGTAGATCTCAACGGGCGTGCAGTTGTACAACAGCTTCGCCTCGCGGTCCTCCTGACGATAATCCCTCGTCAGGAGGAGCCCAGCAAGGCCGGTGGCCCCTGTTCCGACAAACACATCAACGGGCTCATCGTCGGTCCCCACGGTGCCGGGAATGAAGCCGTAGTCCATGGGGTAGATAACAGAGGGATACTCGGGGTGGGCCGATCGGGCCGGACGATCGATCGTTACGCCTCGATCGGCGAGGCACTGTGCCCAGGCGGCCCAGGAAAACTGCGCGCGTACAACGGAACGGAGGGCGTGGAGGCGCATGATTTATAGGACGAAGGAGAAAGGACGGGAGGTCTAGGCGAAACGACGAGACCAAACATGTTCGTTCCGTTTCTCTGCATCTAAATCTGCTGGCTGCGCATATCAACTAATCATATCGCATACCCTCTCACAATTCCCTTTCTCGACCGATGGCCGTTACCGAATCGACAATGTTGGAGCTCGGCACGTCGGCCCCGGCGTTCACACTTCCCGCTGCAAACCCCGACGTGGACGCCCATGGGGGGGACACCCGTTCGTTGACCGACTATGACGACGCCGAGGCGCTCGTCGTCGTGTTCATGTGCAACCACTGCCCGTACGTCAAGCACATCGAAGCCGCGCTGGTTGATGTGGCGCGGGAGTACCAGGAGCGCGGCGTTCAATTCGTGGGCATCTGCTCCAACGATGCGGAGCGCTACCCGGACGACTCGTTTGAAAAAATGGCCGAGCGGGCCCAGGAGAACGACTACCCGTTTCCCTATCTGCAGGACGAAACGCAGGATATCGCCCGCGACTATAAGGCGGCCTGCACGCCGGACCTGTACGTGTTCGACGACGATCGCACGCTGGTCTACCGCGGCCGGTTCGATGAGACCCGGCCCGATGGCGACGAGGCGCACGGCGGGGATCTCCGGCACGCCCTCGATGAACTCCTGACGGAGGGGGAGATTACGATGGAGCAAACGCCGTCCATGGGCTGCAACATCAAGTGGAAGCCGGATGCCGATCCCGCGCACGCCTAACGCCCCACTGTCCAAATCGGAAGACTGTCGGCGCGCCGGGCGGGGCGTCGTCCAGGCTCCGTCCCGTGCCCCCTCCCGAGGCCCCCTCCATGTTTAACGAACGTGCCTTCCGGACCTGGTCGCACGTGCTCGTGGGAGCGTGCGGTTTCGCATTCCTGTTCCTCGGCCTGATGGTGATGGCTGAGGGCGTACTGGGCGACCGGCCCCGCCTCTCGCGAGCGGCCCTTACGCTAAGCGTAGCGGCGTTTGTAGGCTACATCGGAACCGCCTGGATCGTCCGACGCGAGGCGGCCTCCGGCGAAGCATAGATAGGAGGATCAAAATAAGGGCTCAGTCATTTTGAGATATCGCACCGCAGCCACGGCATTCGCCCGATAAGCACATCTGGAAGCGGTTCCGAAAACGGATGCCCCGTGGCTCGTACCCCGTCTGTCCCATGAACCGACCGAGGACGATACGATGAGCAACGACGCTGTCGACACGACCACACCGGAGGACGAGCGCTCCGCCTTTGAAAAAGCCCAGGAGGAACAAGAGGACGTGGACCCACGCACCATCCCGCAAAAGCTGGAGGAGGAGCCCCCGATCGGGGACGAGATCGAGTACCCCGATCACTCGGCGGACGACCACGAAACCTGGCGCCTCCTCGTGGAGCGCCAGATGGAGCAGCTCCCCGGTCGGGCGTGCGAGGCGTACATGAAGGGACAAGATGCGCTCCAGATTGAGGCCGATCGGATTCCGAGTCTCGCCAACCTAAGTCGTCGGCTTAACGAGCAGACCGGCTGGAAAGTGGCCAATGTGCCGGGGCTTATCCACGAAAAGGACTTCTTCACCCTATTGTCGGAGCGGAAGTTTCCATCCACCAACTACGTCCGCGGGCGCGACGAACTCGACTACACCCCGGCCCCGGACTGCTTCCACGACATGTTTGGGCACATGCCGATGCTCACGCAGCCGGACTTTGCGGACTTCTACCAAATGTTTGGCAAAGCGGCCCTCAACGCGGAAGGGGCCGATCGCCCGCGCCTGGAGCGGTTTCACTGGTTTACCGTCGAGTTCGGACTGATCCGGGAGCAGGATGAAAAGCGCATCTTTGGGGCCGGGATCGTGTCCTCCAATGAAGAGGTCACCCACGCGCTTTCCGATGAAGTAACCCTTCACTCTTTCGATCCGCAGCACATTGTAGAAAAGGACGATTACGAAGTGTACAACCTGCAGGATGAGCTCTTCGTCCTCGACTCCTTCGAGCAGCTCGTGGACGGGTTTGAGGACTGGACGACGAGCAAGGGCCTTCTGTAGGCGGACTGTTTTTTTCGGGGACGACTCCACCACGACGCCCCCGCCCTGCCCCTGGCCGAGCGGGGGCGCGGTGTCTGGCGGAAACGTTCGGGGGCCCGTGCGCTTCAACGAGGGCGCGTCGCTGCCGAACCAATCTCGTAGGCTCATGAAAACAGAAGCGCAAGCTCGCGTGTCTGCCCGCATCACGGGACGGGTGCAGGGGGTTGGCTTTCGCAACTTTACCCGGACGCGAGCCCAGCGCCTCGGGGCCACGGGCTGGGTGCGCAACGAATCGGACGGCTCGGTGCGCCTGGAGGCAGAGGCACCGCCCGAGGCGCTCGAAGACCTGGTTGCGGCCGTCCACGACGGGCCCCGGATGGCCCGGGTCGACAACGTTGAGGTCGAGTGGAAGGTGGCCAGCGACGACTTCAATGCCTTTCGAGTCCGCCGATAGGTCGCAGTACATCATAGGATCCCCCACCCCATGTCGGCTGACGAATCAACCGCAGGGAAGGACGAAGCGGAGGCCCGTTCTGCGTCTTCTTCGACGCGTCGAGCGTTGCTCCAGCGGGCCAGGCAGCGGCTGGCCGCCGTTCCCCGACAGGCCCCCGAGCGGACGGCCGAATGGCTCCTCATGGAGGTGCTCGGGTGCAATCGGGTCCAGCTTCACACGCGCCCAGACGCACCCGTGGATCCCGAGGACAGACAGCAGTACGCGGAGTGGGTCGACCGCCGGGTGAACGGGGAGCCCCTCCAGCACATCCTCGGGTACACGTCCTTTCGGGGCCTCCGGATCGAGGTGTCGCCCGACGTCATGATCCCGCGCCCTGAGACCGAAGAGGTCGTGGGCACAGCCTTGGAACTGATTGAAGATACCGAAGCGCCCCGTATCCTCGATGTCGGCACGGGGAGTGGCTGCATCGCCCTTGCCCTGAAGCACGAGCGCCCGGACGCGACCGTCCACGCCTGCGACGTAAGTCCGAAGGCCCTCCAGGTGGCACGGAGCAACGCCAACCAGCTCGGGCTGGACATTTGCCTCGTCGAAGCCGACCTTTTCGGCGACACGTTCCTCGACCGAATGCCCGGCCGCCTCGACCTGCTGGTGTCCAATCCGCCCTATATCCCCGTGGCGGAGGCGGATACGCTCTCCGCAACGGTCCGTGAATACGACCCGGCCCGTGCCCTTTTTACCCGGGGCGATCCTCTCCGGTTTTACTGGCGACTCGCCTCGGTAGGCCAAGCGCTGTGTCGTGCCGGCGGTAGCCTCGTGCTGGAAGGCCACGCCGACTATGCGCACGACGCAGCCGACATTCTACGGGGCCGCGGAATGGAGGAGGTCCGGGTGGAAGAAGACGTGTCGGGGCGCCCCCGAATCCTCCGGGGACGCCCCGCATAGTCACGCACTCTTCCACAAGATTCTACGACTCCAACGAAGGCGTCGAGGACCACTCGGCAAGGATATTGCGCCTACGTCCTTGCCTTCCTGCAATGTCTGCAGCACCACCGATCATCGAGGGAGTGACCGATTGTCGGACACCACGCACGGACTCCGCCCCGGATCCAGCCGTCTGCAGACCCATGCCGACTCCGCTTAATCTTCCGGGGACGTGTTGTGACCGGCACTACCGGAAGTGCCCTCGCCATTGGTCTCGCCGCCGTCAGTCTGTGTGATTGTTTCTTCTTGCTGGTCGGGCTGCGGACCGGCGAAAACTGCTTAATCAATGAATATGAAGAAAAATAAAACCGAAACGAAAGCGATAAAGATCGCAATGGTGTGGAATAAAAATGAATCCAACGATTCATTAAAAGAAGGATTTTTTGGTCAAAACATTTATCCACTTAAACAAGCAGGCATAGATTTTTTTAAAAGAGCCAAAATAGACTCAACGAGTTTATTCTTATCTGATGATGC
>JAWOAQ010000087.1:0-4041 GCA_046498495.1 Salinibacter sp.
TCTCCACGCAGTCGGCGACGCCCGACCGGACGTCCGCCGCCACCGCCTCGCCGTCGATGACCTCCGTCATACTCGTAGACTTCCCCAAACCTATGGCCAACCAGGGACCCGGAGGCATGAACATGTCCGACATGTTCGGCAAAATGATGGAAATGCAGGAAAAGATGAACGCCGCCCAAGAAGGGCTGAAAGAAAAGACGGTGACGTCTGAGGCCGGCGGTGGCATGGTAAAGGTCACGGCCAACGGCGCCCAGGAGATCACGGGCCTCGAAATTGACCCAGAAGCCGTAGACCCCGACGACCTGGAGCTCCTCGAAGACCTGGTCATTGCCGGTGTCAACAAGGCGCTCGAAGACGCATCCGAGATGGCCCAGCAGGAAATGAAGAAGTCGATGGGCGGGATGCTTCCGCCGGGCATGGACCTGAGCCAGCTCGGTCTCTGATCCACGACGGATTGCGAATGGGGCGGGCCCACGAGGGCGCCCGAGCGGCCCCTTCGTCTTTGGAGCTCGACGTTCGAAACGCACACGTGCTATGCAATTTACCTCGGAGTCCGTCGAGGCCCTGGTGGAGCAGTTTTCAACGCTGCCCACCATCGGCAAAAAGACAGCGCGGCGCCTTGCGAACTACGTCTTGAAGATGCCGCGTGACGAGGTGAAGGCCCTTTCCGACGCACTGATGGCGGTCAAGGAGCAGGTGCAGCGGTGCTCTGTGTGCTACGTGGTTGCGGACACGGACCCGTGTCCCATCTGCGGATCGGACAAGCGGGACCGCTCCACCATTTGTGTGGTCGAGGAGTCCAGTGACCTGCTGGCCATTGAGCGCACCGGTGAGTACCGGGGGGTGTACCACGTGCTCGGGGGGGTCATTTCCCCCCTCGATGGAGTGGGCCCGGACGACCTCCGGGTGCATGAGCTGGCGTCCCGCATCGACCCGTCGTTCGACGACACCGCTGCCGCCACGCCGTCCGACGAACAGGCCAGGAACGGCACGTCCGATGCTCCGACCGATCCCCCGGCCGACGCGGATGCGGACGCCGGCGAGTCCCCCGTCGAAGAAGTCATTCTGGCGGTCAACCCCAACGTGGAGGGCGACACAACGGCCTACTACATCTCTCAGCTTCTTTCCCCCTTCGACGTGACCGTCACGCGCATCGCACGCGGGCTCCCCATCGGAGGCGATCTGGAGTACGCAGATGAGGCGACCCTCTCCCGTGCACTGGAAGGACGTGGGGGGGTGGACTCGTAGCCCGGCGCGCTCCTGCGCACTCGCTTTTGACTGGACTGAAGGTGCGGACCAACCTATGAAACTCACGGTAATTGGGGCTGGCTCCATTGGGGCGGCCGTCGTACGAGAACTCTGCTCGCGGGACGATGACGTGTCGCAGGTGCAAGTCTGTGACACCCGCTCCCGGGCCCTGCAGCGGCTCCACGACCAGATCGACAGCCCGATTCTGCGCTCCTTTCAGGTGGACGCGCGGGACATGAACGTCCTCTCGCAGATTGTGGACGGAAGCGACTGCGTTATCAGTTGCGTCCCTTCGGAGTACAACCCCGAGCTGGCCGAGCTCTGCCTCAGCGTTGGGGTCCACTTCTGCGATCTCGGGGGGGACGATCGCACGGTGCAAAAAGAACTGGCCCTTGCGGAAGAGGCGCGGGAGAAATCCGTCTGGATTGTCCCCAACTGCGGCCTCGCCCCAGGGCTTGCAAACGTGCTCTGCCTACACGGCATTGACCAGTTCGACCGCCCCGAGGCGGCGTTCATCCGGGTGGGCGACGTGCCGCTTCATCCAGAGCCGCCCTTCAACTTCCGGATCTCGTGGTCCGCCGAGCGGATCATCGACGATTACACCCATCCGGCTCGATTGATCGAGAACGGAAGCGTGGTGGAGGCGGACGCCCTCTCGCGCGACGAGGAGATTTGCTTTGAGGAGGCCCCGTTTGGCACCATGGAGGCCTTCTGCACACAGGGGGGGCTCTCAACCCTTACCGACACGCTGGCCGGCCGCATCCGCGAGCTTGACCACAAGACGATCCGCTGGCCGGGCCACGCCCAGCAAATGCGGTTCGTCATGGGGCTGGGACTGGGCGAAGACCGAAAGATTGGCGTGCGCACCCACCTCACGTATCGCGACATCCTGGTGCGCCGCATGCGCGACCGGCTGGGGGGAGACTACGAAGACGCCGTGTTGCTGCGGGTGCTGGTGCGCGGAGAGCGCGATGGGGCTCCGGCCACAGTGGTGTACGAGGCTGTGGAGCGCTACAACGAAAATACGCGCCAGACGGCCATGATGCGGTGCACCGCCATTCCGACCGCCGTCACAGCTCTGCTCCTGGCCCGTGAGCAGGCCGTCTCCGGCGGTGGGGCGAATGTGCCGGAGGAGGTCCTCCCGCGCGAGCAGTTTCTTGACGCCGTGGCGGGGCGGGGCCTCAACGTGCACCACGAATGGTACGACGGGTATCGCACGGTGACCGCGAAGCAGCCCGTGGAGGGCGAGCACGCGTAGTCGTAGGAGGAACGCCAGATCCGCCCCACGCAATGGGAACGCCGTGGGCGCATCCGGCTTGAAAAGAAGGTATCGAATGGGATACGTTACAGTTCGTCGCCGGGGACACGCGACGAGATCCCATGCCGCACGGTCTTTTGTTCATCATCTCCACGTCTGTATCGGCACGGAACCGCTACACCCCCCGACTCATCGCTTCGGTTCGTCCCTCTGTGGCGTCGTGGTCCGCCCTCCGCGGTCGTGCTGGATCCGACGGCGCGGCGGGGTGTAGCTTGTCTCTGCTTTGCTGAGCCCGTGCCTTTGTCCCCGCCTTCCATTTGGCGTTTCCCGCACCGGGCCGCCGGTGTGGGCGGGCCCGTTCTGAGGAGGGCCCTGCCGGTTCTGTTCATGCTGGTCTGGAGTGCCCTCGCAGTCGTCGGGCCGTCCCGCGGGCAGGAGGTCGAACGCCCGGACTCGGACACCACCCGAGCCGACTCGCTCCAACGCGAGACGCCCCTTCGCCCGGCCCCGGAGTCCCCCGCCCAGCGCGCCGGCGATCTTGCAGGGGCGGCGGCCGGCCGGGCCGATACAACGATCGTCGACACCACCCTGATTGGCCGGTACGTGCCCACCCGGCGGTCCCGGCGCAGCCCGTTCGATCGCCGCCGCACGCCCTTTGTGTCTCCATCCGACGCTGCCGAGGAGGGCCCCACGGTTGCCCTCGATTCCAGTGGAACCGACTACCGGGTGGAGGACCTGCGCCAGACGGACGGGCCGATGCGCCTCGATCAGAAGACGTACCAGCAGCACCGCCAGCGGGCCGCCCTCCAGGAGAACTGGGCGTCGCTCCTGCAAGAACGTCAGGATCAGATCGAACGCAGTGGGCTCGGCGTGAACATGATGGTGCCGGGAGGACGCCAGAGCACGTTCTCCACCATCTTTGGCAAGCCCGAGGTCGACCTCCGCGTCAACGGGCGGGCCGACATCGATGCGGGGTTCAAGTACAGCAAGAACGACCAGCAGGGCGCCCGCACCGGCGATGCCACGCAGCTCGACCCCAGCTTTAAGCAGGACCTGCGCCTGGGCATCACCGGCACCATCGGCGATAAGCTGCAGGTCAATGTGGATTGGGACACCAATAACGAGTTCGACTATCAGAACCAGGTGAAGCTGGAATACACCGGGTACGAGGACGAGATTGTTCAGAGCGTGGAGGCCGGCAATGTCTTTTTGGAAACCCCGTCAAAGCTCATTAGCGGGGGGCAGAGCCTGTTCGGCATCAAGAGCCAGTTCCAGTTCGGCAACCTCAGCCTCACCACCCTTGCGAGCCAGCAGGAGGGGCAGTCCAACAGCCTCTCCATCGAGGGCGGCTCGGAGACCACGGAGTTCGATCTGGAGCCGACGGACTACGATGAGGACGCGCACTTCTTTCTGGGCTACTACTTTCGCAACACCTGGAACGAGGCCCACGAGGATCCCACGACGATCACGCTCCTCAACGGCTTCGACCAGATCACCGACATCGAGGTGTGGAAGCTGCGCACCTCCAGTGGGCC
>JAWOAQ010000049.1:0-4997 GCA_046498495.1 Salinibacter sp.
GCGGCTTGCCCGCGTTCGGTTTGACGATGAGGGGTATCTCGGGCGCGATCTGGTGCATCGTCTCCACCGCGGCCAGGGTCATATCGAGGGTCGCACCACAATTGCCGCCGAGGGCGTCCCCTCGCCGATCCCTCGGCGACAACGGGAACGACTACGACGCCCTGCGGCGCCGCGTGGACCAGCTCGAGCGACACCGCGACCTGCCCGGGAACCGGGCGTTCTACCTGTCCCTGCCCCCGACGATCTACGGGCCGGCCATCGAGGGGATCGGCGAGGTGGGCCTCAGCGACGGCCCGGGCTGGACCCGCCTCGTGGTAGAGAAGCCGTTCGGGCACGACCTTGCCTCGGCGCAGGACCTGAACGCCCTCGTGCACCGGTTCTTCGACGAGGAGGAGGTGTACCGGATCGATCACTACCTGGGCAAAGAGACGGTCCAGAACCTGCTGGCCTTTCGGTTCGGGAACGCCCTTTTCGAGTCGCTCTGGAATCGGGAGCACATCGAACGGGTCGAGATCACGGTGTCCGAGGCGCTGGGGGTGGGCGAGCGGGCCGGGTACTACGACCAGTCGGGCCACGTGCGCGACATGGTTCAGAACCATCTCACGCAGCTCCTCACGCTGGTGGCCATGGAGCCGCCCGCCCGCATGGCCCCCGACGCCATCCGCGACGAAAAGGTGAAGGTGCTCCGGTCCGTGCAGCAGCCCGATCCGGAGCAGGACGTGGTGCTGGGGCAGTACGATGCGGGCACGGTCGACGGCGCATCCGTGGCGGCCTACACCGACGAGCCGGACGTGCCCGCCGATTCCACCACCGAAACCTTCGCCGCCGTACGCCTGGGCGTGGCGAACTGGCGCTGGCAGGGGGTGCCCTTCTACTTGCGCACCGGCAAGCGCCTGCCCCGCAAGCTCACTCAGATCGCCGTCCGCTTCCAGCGCGCGCCCGTAGCGCTCTTTCAGTCTGATGGGGAGCCGTGCCTCCCCGCCGCGGCCGACTGCGAGGCCGCCCCAAACGAGCTCCTCATCACGCTGCAGCCGGATGAGGGGTTCGACCTCCGCTTCGAAGTGAAGGCCCCCGGCAATAACGACGACGGCTCGATGACCCTGGAGACCCAGCAGCTCAGCTTCTCGTACCGCGACGCCTTCGGGCCCGTCCCCGACGCCTACGAAACGCTTCTCCGCGACGTCATCGTGGGCGACCCCACCCTCTTTGTGCGGGCCGACGAGGTGGAGGCCTCGTGGCGGCTCTACGCGCCCCTTCTGGCGGCGGACGGCCCGGTGCACCCCTACGCGGCCGGCACGTGGGGCCCCGAGGCGGTCGACCGGCTGGTAACGGATTGGATGTCGGCGGGGCGGCGGGAGGCACCGTCTGCATCAGCGTCGTAGGACTGCTTTTCTCGCGCGATCCGTTCTCTACAACAGCGCATTCCCATGACGCCCACCGTACACCGCGCCGACGACCGGGAGGCCCTGAGCCGGGCCGCCGCCCAGTTTCTCGTGGCCGATATCCACGCCACCCTCGAAACGCAGGACGCGTACTCGCTCGCCCTGGCGGGGGGCAGTACGCCGCGGCGCCTCTACGAGTTGCTGGGGGCGGGCGCCGCGGGCACGGTTCCGTGGGATCGGGTGCACCTGTTCTGGGGCGACGAGCGCTACGTGCCGCATGACCACCCGGAGAGCAACGTGCGCCTGGTGCGGGAGACGTTCCTGGCGTCGGCGGTGGTGACCGAGGCCAACGTGCATCCGATCCCCACGCAACTCGACTCCGCCGAGGCGGCCGCCGCGGCCTACGCAGACACGCTCCGGGAGCACTTCGGGGACCGGTCCGCGACCTTCGACACCGTGCTCCTCGGCCTCGGCAGCGACGGGCACACCGCTTCCCTCTTTCCCGAAACCCCCGACCTGACCGACGACCCCCGCTGGGTGCGACCCGTGACGGCCCCGCCCCGCCACGACATCCCGGCGCGCATCAGCTGCACGCTCCCCGTGCTGAACGGCGCGCGTCAGGCCGTCTTTCTCGTGGCGGGGGGGCGGAAGGCCGAGGCCCTGCGCGGCGTTCTGGACGACCGCGACCCGTCCCTGCCCGCGACGCACATCCGCCCGCGAGGGGCGTGCCACTGGTTCGTCGACCGCGCGGCCCGCCCCGACGCTGAGGACTGACTCCTCTCCCCCGGTTCTTCTGTAACGCCCGTCCGACCGGCGAACACGCAAGACCTGCCGACGGATCGAAACGGCACTCCGCGGGCTCGTCCGGCGAGTCCATCGTCACGTCCGATCGTTTCCCCACATTTCCACCTGACCCTTATGTCGTCTTCCGACTCCTACGACCTCATCGTGCTCGGCGCCGGACAGGGCGGCGGCCCCCTGGCCGGCACCGCCGCCACCCACGGCCACCGCACGGCCCTCGTGGAAGCCAAGCACGTGGGCGGCACCTGCGTGAACGAGGGCTGCACCCCCACCAAAACCATGATTGCCAGCGCCCGCGTGGCGCACCTCGCCCGCCGCGCCGCCGACTACGGCGTGGAGGTGGGCGACGTGTCGGTCGACATGAAGACGGTGCGCCGCCGCAAGCGCGACATCGTCGCGTCCTTTCGCGCGGGAAGTCGCAGCAGTGTCGACGAGACGGACGACCTCGACCTGATCAAGGGGCATGGCCGGTTCGTGGACGCCCACACCGTTGAGGTCGACCGGAACGACGGGGGGACGCACACCCTCACGGCGGACCGCATTGTGATCAACACCGGGGCCCGGCCCGTCGTCCCGCCCATTGATGGGCTCAACGCGGTCGACGTTCGCACCTCCACCTCCATCATGGAGCTTGGACGCGTGCCCGATCATCTGATGATTCTGGGGGGCGGCTACATTGGGCTGGAGTTTGGGCAGATGTTTCGGCGGTTCGGGGCCGAGGTCACCGTCGTTGATCAGGGGGCGCACGTGCTCGGCCGCGAGGATGATGACGTTGCCGAGGCGCTGGAAGATATTCTTCGCGAGGACGGCCTGCGGATCTTCAACGACACGAGCATGACAGCCGTCTCGCAGGCCAACGACGGCACGATCACGGCGCACCTCGACGGCCCCGACGCGCCGGACGCGATTGAGGGCGACGACCTCCTGGTGGCCGTGGGCCGCCGCCCCAACACCAACGGTTTGGGTCTGGACGCCGCCGGGGTGGAGACCGACGATCGGGGCCACGTCGACGTCAATTCCCGCCTCGAAACGTCCGCCGATGGCGTCTATGCCATTGGCGACGTAACCGGCGGCCCGGCTTTCACGCACGTTTCCTACGACGACTATCGCGTGCTCCGCGACAACTGGTTTAACGGCGCCGCCCGCACGACCGCCGACCGCCTGGTGGCTTACACCCTGTTCACCGATCCGCAGCTGGGCCGCGTGGGCCTCACCGAGGCGCAGGCCCGCGACGAAGAGCTCGACATTGAGGTGGCGAAGATGCCGATGAGCCACGTGGCGCGGGCCCTGGAGGTCGACGAGACGCGCGGCCTCATGAAGGCCGTTGTCGACGCCGAGACGAAGCAGCTGCTGGGCGCCGCCGTCCTGGGCGTCGAGGGGGGCGAGGTCATGTCGGTTCTGCAGACGGCCATGATGGGCGATCTGCCCGTGACGCGCCTGAAGGAGGCCCCCTACGCCCACCCCACCCTTGCGGAGTCCCTCAACAACCTGTTTGCCGATATCGAGTCGTAAGGGGCTCCTCAGGTGCAGGCGCTTCTTCGTCGATTTCCTCTACCTTCTGTACCCATTCGCCGTGAAGTTACCGCCGCCCTGTGACGAAGACCTTGGCCTCCTGGCCACCCGCACGGTGCCGGACGACGACACGCCGCGGGCGCTGCGTCACTACGAACGGGCCATCGAGGCACTCGCGAGCGCCACCTACGACGGGCTATCGTCTCCCGAGCGGCGCCGATTGTTGGTGGCCCTGTGTCGGGACAAGCAGCGCCTCCACGAGTAAGGGCCGCAATAAGCGGTCGCCGTTCCACTTCCACTCCCAGTGTCATGACGACTTCCGCTCGACGCCTGTCGCCCCCGTTGGGGGCTGGCCTACAGGGGGTATGCGTTCCGCTATTGATAGGTCTCCTGTTGGCCGGGTGCGGGGGCGGCGATTCTGACTCCGCCGCCTCGAACGTCGTGCCCGACAGCGTCGTAGAGCAGGAAGTGGCGGACGCCCGCGAGCGCCTGACCCAAAACGAGGGCGGCGAGCGCGTGCTGCGGGCCATCGAGGCGCACGGCGGCCTTGCGGCGTGGTACCGCGCGCCCACCAGTTCCTACGTCTGGGAGTACGCCAACGAGGGGGCGGACCTTCACTTTGCGTCGTTTATGGTGGTGGACAACCGCACGCGCCGCGCCTACCACGACCTGCTGCGCACGGGCCCGTTCGAGGATCCCCAGCCCGTGGACGCGGCGTTCGCGTGGACCGGCGATCGCGCCTGGGTCGCGCCGCCCGACATGGAGCAGCCGAACCCGCGCTTCTGGGCGCTCTCGGGCTTCTATTTCCAGCAGATCCCGTTTGTCTTTGCGGATCCGGGGGTGAACTACGAGGCCCTTCCCGACGACACGATCGACGGCACGCCGCACGACATGGTGCGCATCACCTTCGGCGACGACGTGGGCGACGCCCCGGACGATTCCTACACCCTCTACCTCGACAAGGACTCGCGCCGACTCGACGCGATTCGCTATACCGTGACCTTCGGGCGCAACGTGGACGCGGACGCCGACCTCTCGGAGACCTTTTTTGACTACCAGGACTACGTGATCGTCGACAGTCTCACGGTCCCCACCCGATTCGAGGGGTACGCGTACTCGGAGGAGGGGGGCATCGGCGAGACGCGCACGAACTGGGCGGAGGCCGACAGCATCTCGTACCGCCGGTCGTTCGACGAATCGCGCCTGACGCCGCCCGATACGGCCCGGTTCGTGTCGCTGCCGGGGGAGGAAGAGTGATGCCGGGGGCCGCCGGCGCGCTCAGTCGTAGCGTCGCTCCGCCAC
>JAWOAQ010000008.1:0-5186 GCA_046498495.1 Salinibacter sp.
GGTATTGAAATGTATTATTCTGATACTGATAATGTTAAAGTTTACTAAGAATTATTTTTTTCTTTTTTTTTATTAATATTATAAAATAAAAATTATTTTTATGGTGTTGGATCAGGTATGGTTAGACCTTTGTACATTAGAGCAATTCGTAATGGTTTTATTTTAACATCTTCTATTGTTCCGTTCCATATGAATTGATGTGCATTGCTACTTGTTGCTTGTGCATCTTTTAATGGAATAATACATTCGCCTAACTCAAGAATCGCAAGGTCATGATCTTGATTATCGAATGTTCTTAGTTTTGTGTATCCTTTGTTGTACCATTCAGGTAAATTTCCTATCTTTGCATTAAAAGGTGTTGATTGTGTATCATCTACTAGTAAGTATATTTGTCCGTCTTCTATTGTTCCGCTTGTATATCCTGGTATGCTGTCATAATTTACTTGTACAAGTTGCAATCCTTGGTTTGTACATGGACATTCGGGCAGAGGATGACTGACAGGTCGGATGAGGCGGGGACGAGGCGAGGGGGGCGGCGCGGCGTACATGGTACCTGGCCCTCCGGTCGGAGGTCTTGAGATCCGAACGATGTGCCTACTCGACTGAAACCTCCGCCTCAATTCCGCTCTCTTTAAGGGTGTTCTCTACAGTCGGAGCCAGCGTGTGGTCAACGGTGCTCGGCATGATGGAGGCGACCAGCCAGGCGAGGAGCCCCTGGTTCCAGGCCGCCGTCTTCGGATCCTCAATGTTGATCTCCAGCCCCCGCGAGCCCGATCGACGGACGGTGACCTCCACGCCCTTCGAGGCGAATCCCTTCTCAAGGTGATTGGCGACCTGGTTGCGAACGGCGGACTCAATGTTGGCGCCCCGCGCCCCGGCCGCCATGGCCTGGGCGCCCATCTGTTTCTGGGCGAGCTTCTGGGCATCGAGAATCGTAACCTTAATCATAGGAGGTAGGGCTGAACGGAAGGCCGGAACGCAGATTCGGACGATGCATAACGCCGATGTCATTCTCCCTCTACGCAGGGCGGCCGAGGCCCTTCCGGAAAAACGGCACGAAATTCCGACGGACCGGGACCACAGGCTCGTTTTGAGCGAAGGAGTCTAGGGACCAACCTTGTCGGGTCTCTGCCTCTGCCACGGTCCTCGGGTGCTCCTCTCCACTTCACTGGTCCCCAATGATGTCTCAAAACGCTGTTACAGCCCTGCCGGCCCAGCTCGCGTCGGTTTGTGAGGCGCATCCCCGGGCGCCCAAGGTTGTGTTGGTTCCTCGAATGCAGCTTGGCCGGGCGCTCGAGAATGGCGTGGCGCACGACGAGGGCGGATGGGCGGGGCTCGTTGCGCAGATCCCTCGCCACTACGCTACGACACTGGCCCAGCCGCGGATTGCGGCGTCGGGGCGGTCGGAGCTGCCGGTAGGAGGGCGCGTTTTCCTTGTGGCGGACCTTCTGCGGGGGCTGGACCGCGACGTTCTTCCGCCGGAGGGGCCGGGCGGACAGCAACTCGCTTCGACCATTGCGGACACCATCCGAACCCTCCGGCTCAATGGTGTTCATCGGGAGGCAGTGCAAGAGTGGGCCGCTCACCCGTCTTCGCCGTCCACCTTTCCTGCCGTGGCGGCCTGTTACGACGCCTACCATGCCGTGCTTGAGGAGCACGGCCTCTACGACGACGCCCTGGTCTTCCGGTGGGCAACAAAGGCGGTTCGGCGTCACCCACCCCGAGTGGCGAATGCTGTTGTTGCGGTGTGCGACGGCGTGGATCTGCCGGGGCAGCCGTTCGCCTTCGTTCAGGCGCTCCGTGAGTGCTGCCACGCCTTCTATCGACTTGGACGTCCATCGGGTGTGGAGGCCCCCCCGCAAACAGGGGCCGGGCGG
Organism: Salinibacter sp.; assembly: GCA_046498495.1. Classification (GTDB taxonomy): domain Bacteria; phylum Bacteroidota; class Rhodothermia; order Rhodothermales; family Salinibacteraceae; genus Salinibacter. The sequence continues at coordinate 1,878 of JAWOAQ010000008.1, forward strand.
TTTGCGGAGGTCGAGCCGCCGTCCGCACAGCGAACGGCCGCTTCTTCTGATACCTCGTGGCAGTTTCGACGGGCCGTCGGGGCCCGCGCCGAGGTCCAGGCTGCCCTCCGTGACATCCTGACGTCCGAGGTGCCGTTCGACGATGTAGAGCTCGCCTTCACGGAGCCCACGCCCTACCTCTCCCTTCTCGCCGACCAGGCCGATCGGGTCGGGGTGCCCCTGACGCTTGGCCCCGGTCACCCGGCGGCCACGACTCGCACCGGGCAGGCCCTACAGGCGTTCTTCGACTGGATTGTAGAGGATTTCGACGCCGAAATCCTGATTCGAATGCTGCGTGGCGGGCTGATCCGCCTCGACCGTCTGCAGGCGGAGTGGGAGGGCACGCCCCTGGATGCCCACGAAGTGGCCACCACCCTGGCCGCCCATCGGTACGAGCCGGGGCGCGAGGGGTATGGACGGACCCTGGCGGCCGTGCAGAACGAGCATGAGGAGCGGCTTGAGGAGGTCGCAGAGGGAACGCCCGCGTACGATGCCCTCCGGGAGGAGCGAGACCGAGTGCACCGCGTGCGCCGCATCGTCGATACGCTCCTGTCGCTGGTGCCCCGTCGCGCCTCGATCCACGAAATGGCACGGGCCACCCGGCAGTTCGTGGAGCGCATGAGTCCCGTGGATCCGCCGCCGGACGCCCTGTCCGAAGACGACCGCACACTGGATCAGGCCGCCCGCACGGTACTCTGGCAAAAGCTCGATGCCCTCACGGCCCTGCCGTTCGACTACGAGGCGTCCGGGACCCGGCTCGCGTCTCTGCTCCGCCGCTGGCTGGACCAGCAGTACGTACAGGCGCAATCCCCGCGTCCGGGGGCTGTGCACGTGCTTCCGCTGGAAAGTGCCGGGTACGGAACCCGGTCGCACCTCGCCGTGCTGGGGCTGGACGGGGAGACCTTCTCGTCAGCTGCGGCGAACCCAGGAGCGCTCCGGAAGGCTGATCGGCAGGCGCTTCGAGAGCACACCGAGGGCATGGTGTCTTCGAACCGCATGCGTCCGGCCGATGAAGCCCTTTGGCGGGCCACGCAGGCCCTGGATCGCCACACGGGTCCTAAGAGGCTGTACACCCGCACGTTCGATCTGGAGAGCGGGGAGGAACGGTATCCGGCGCCGCTCTTCCTTCAGCTCGAAGCAGCGCACGGGGCGTCCTCCCATGAGCCTGCCCCCGCAGGCCTGGTGCCCACCCCGTCGGATGTGATGCTGCAGTCGATGGACGCCTGGCTGTCGGCCACCCGCACGCCGGCGGCGGATGGGGAGACCGAGGCCCGAGAGCGGCTCGCCCGAGAGTATCCCTGGATCATTCAGGGAGAAGCGGCGCAGGCGGCCCGAGACGGTGCCGAATATGGCGAACACGACGGCCTCCTGCCCAATGGTGCCTATCCACGCCTTGCGCTCGGACACAACGGACCGGTTTCGGCCAGTCGGCTCGAAACGCTGGCCGAAACGCCCTACGTCTACTTCCTCCGATATGTCTTGGGCGTGGACCCGCTGGAAGAGCCGGCCCTCGACGACGCTCCCTGGCTCACGCCGCTTCGCCGCGGGTCCATTTTGCATGCCACCTTCGAACGATTTCTGCGTGGGCGCGACGCGCCCCCGGAGCGGGACGACGAGGAGCAGCTCGTTGCAATTCTGGACGAGGAGCTGGAGGCCGAGATTGAGCGCGTGGCGCCGCGAAGCCAGGTCGAACGAGAGGCCGCGCGCCGCCGCCTCCAACAGGATGCCCGCGTCTTTTTTCGGGTGGAATGTCAACGATCGCCTGCAGTTGAGCCGGTTGAGCTTGAGCTGGGATTTGGGATGGGGCCGCGGCGGCGCACGCCCCAAGACGAGGGCCTCGTACACCTGCCCCTGGGGGCGCTCACCCTTCCCCTCCGCGGTCGCATCGACCGTGTGGACCGAGAGCCCGACGGAACCCTCACCATCTGGGACTACAAGACGGGGAGCGCGAGCCGATACGACGAAGACGATCCCCTCCAGGACGGCGCCCATCTCCAGTGGGCCCTCTACGCCTACGCCCTTGAAACGCTTCGGGAGGCTCCCGTTGAGCGGTCAGGATACTTTTTCCCGACCGCTAAGGAAATGGGGACCCGCATCTCATTCCGGCCCGCGGCGTACCGCGACGCCGTTGAGCGCCTGGTTGAGCGCCTGGACGACATGGCGCGAAGCGGCAGTTTTCCGATGACGCCAGACGCACCGAAAACGAGCGCCTGGCGCTACCAGGGCTACGACCGCCTGGTGCACGACCTCCGGGGCCGAGCACGGACCCTCAAGGGAAAGACCTATCCGGACGCGCGCCCGGAGCCGCCGAAATCCAGCTAATCCGCGCCGGCGCGGACAATCGTTTCTACGTACCCCTTTGTGTTGATGGAGCCTGCTGACGTGACTGCTTCTTCCGCCTACGACGACACGGCGGCCCGCCGCCGCATTGGGCCGTGGTCTGAGGACGGGTTGCCGGACCTCTCGGACTTCGAGGCCGATACCAACTTCTTCGTCCGGGCCGCCGCGGGATCGGGCAAAACGACGGCGCTTGTTGCCCGCATGGTGGCCCTGGTGCGGGAGGCAGGGGTGCCAGTGGAGGACCTGTCGGCCATCACCTTTACCCGAAAGGCCGCGGGGGAGATGAACGCCCGTTTTTTTCAGGAGCTTCGGCGAGCCCGGGATGCTGTCCCTGCCTCGTCTCCGGAGGCCGACCGCCTGGACGCGGCTCTGGCAACCGCCCAGCGTACGTTTATCGGCACCATCCACTCGTTCTGCGCGCGATTGCTTCGTGAGCGTCCTCTCGCGGCCGGTCTGCCCCCCGACTTCACGGCAGGCCTCGAGGACCGCGAGGAGCAACAACTGCGCACGCGGGCCTGGCAGGCCCACCTCCAGGCCGTGCGGGCCGACGCGCCGGAGCGCATTGAGGCCATTACGGCCCTCGGACTGGAGCCCGACGACCTGGAGGCCTATTTCCAAACGCTGTGCACGCACCCGGAGCTCACTCCCTATACGAACGCCCCCGAGCGCGTCCCCGACCTGCAGGCGGCCGTAGAGACCGTTCGGGCCCACTTGGAGCAGTGGCAGGACCTGCGCCCCGACCCGCTCCCAAAAGGGCGCGACAAGACCATGCGGGCGTTTGACAAGGCCGAACAGATGCCCCTGCCCAGGGGTCTGGAGAGAGATTTCAAGGAAAGGGTACATGAGATCGAGGAGGCAAAGAAAATGCGATATATGACCAATATGGAAAGGTTTGGCCGGGAAGAGGGTATGCAGCAGGGGTTTCTGCTG
>JAWOAQ010000040.1:0-7472 GCA_046498495.1 Salinibacter sp.
ACGCCCTGGAACCAGGTCCCCTTCATGCGCCCGCCCTGCTCCCCCTGCAGGATGACTTCGAGCCGCTTCTGATTGGTGCCCGGCACCACGTTCACGGATTGCACGGTGCCCACCACGGTCACAGGATCGGGGCTCTCCTGAAGCCGACGGACCGGCGTGATGGTGGTGCGGTCGAGGTAGCGGCGGGGGTAGAAGTGCAGCAGGTCGCGCACCGTGCGCACGCCATGGGCATCGGACCACACGTCGGCCCGCTTTTCGCCCACGCCTTTCACGTACCGAACGTCCTGCTGAAGAAACTCCTCGCTCATTCCAATGCGGCAAAAGGAGATGGAAAACAAATGCGGAGTCGCGACAGGCCTTCTCCCGGGTTCTGACACACCAACCCCAATCGCGGCGTTCCGACCCCTAGTTTTCGTGCATCATTTTCTGGGGCTGCGTGTATGCACTTTGTCGGGCCTACTTCATCATTCATTCACGGTCGATGCGCGTTCGCCTGTCCCTTTTCTTTCTGATAGCGATCACAGGGGGGGCGAGCGTAGGCCACGCCCAGCCCGACTCCTCCGCCGATGCCCACGCCCGCCACGAGATGGTGCGCACCCAGATTGCGGATCGCGGGGTGTCGGACGAAGACGTGCTCTCCGCCATGCGCGCAGTGCCCCGTCACCGGCTCGTGCCCGACCGCCTGGCCGACCTCGCGTATACCGACCGCCCCCTCCCCATCGGCCACGAGCAGACCATTTCGCAGCCGTACATCGTAGCGCTCATGACGGCGGCCGCGCAGCCCGATTCGACAGACCGCGTCCTGGAGGTCGGCACGGGCTCGGGCTATCAGGCCGCCGTCCTGGCCGAAATTGTGGACAGCGTCTACACCATCGAGATCGTGCCTGAACTCGCCCGCACGGCCCGTACCCGGCTCGATAGCCTCGGCTACGACAACGTGACGGTCCGCACGGGCGACGGCTACGCCGGCTGGCCCGACCGGGCGCCCTTCGATGCCATCGTCGTAACCGCCGCTCCCGACCAAATTCCCCCGCCCTTGATCGACCAACTCGCGCCCGGCGGTCGCATGGTGCTCCCCGTGGGGCCAACCGACGCCGTGCAGCGACTCACCCTCGTCACGAAAAATGAAGACGGCTCGGTGACCCGAGAGCGCCTGATGCCCGTTCGATTTGTGCCGTTTCAGCGCAACGACTGAGCCCTCCTCTTTCCCCGCCGCTCCCGTCCCACAGCGCACATCGTAATCGTTTGAATACAGAGCGGGGATGACGTTCTGGGGTCTACAGCCCATCTTACAGTGCGCTTCCATTCCCGTTTTGCCCCGCGCCCGATGTCTTCTTCCCGCCGCTCCTTTCTTAAGCACCTGAGCGCCGCCGGCGCCACCCTCAGCCTGCCGTGGGCCGCCGGAGCGGACGCCCCGCCCGCCCGACCCGGCCCTCACGTCGAGGTCACCGGGCGCGTCACCGGACCGGATGGGGGCCTCGCCGACGTGCCCGTCACCGACGGCGTTACCATGACGCAAACCGACGCCGAGGGCCGATACCGCCTTGCCTCTTCCGCCCGACGCCCCTTCGTCTACCTGTCGGTGCCCGCCGGCTACCGGTTCCCGACGACGGATGCCGGCCTTCTGCAACTCCATCGCCCGATCGACCCGAGCGAGGGCACCGCCACGGCCTCATTTTCTCTTGAGCCACTGGCGCAGGACGACTCCCAGCATGCGTTCGCGTTTGTGGCCGACCCCCAGGCCGAGACCGAAGCGGAGATGGATCGATTCGGGTCCGAAACCATCCCCGATGTGCGCGACACGATGGAGGGCCTCGATCGTCCGGCGTTTGGCGTGGGCGGGGGCGACCTTGTCTTCGACACCCTGTCCCTGTTCTCCGACTACGCGGCGGCCGTTGAGGCCACCGGCCTCCCGTTCCTGCAGATCGTCGGCAACCACGACCTCAACTTCGACGCCTCCGCTGATCCCGGCTCCACAGCGACCTACCGTAAGCACTTCGGCCCCGAGTACTACTCGTTCGATCGCGGGGCCGTGCACTACGTGGTGCTCGACGATGTGTACTGGCCCGGCAACGACGGCTTCGGACGCGAGACGGACAGCTACCTTGGGCACCTCGACGCCACCCAACTCGCATGGCTGGAGCAGGACCTCGCGCTCGTTGACGACGGCCGTACGGTGATTGTACTCACGCACATTCCGCCCCTCAGCACCCTCTACGAGCGCCAGGACGAGGCCGCACAGTCCCCCAGCGGCATGGTGATTAATCGGGCGGCGCTCTACGAGCTGCTCGCCCCCTTCGACGCGCACATCGTGAGCGGGCACGTCCACGAAAACGAGCACCGTTTCGACGCCGGCCCGCACGAGCACGTGGTGGGCGCCGCCTGTGGCGCGTGGTGGACGGGGTCGGTCTGCTACGACGGCACCCCCAGCGGCTACGCGGTCTACGAGGTGAACGGGTCGTCCGTGCAGTGGCGCTACAAGAGCACGGGCCACCGCGCCGACCACCAAATGCGCCTCTACCCCGCGGGGGCCGACCCGGATCGACCCGACCGCTTCCTGGCGAACGTGTGGGACGCCGACGATGAGTGGACCGTCGTCTGGTACGAGGATGGGGTGCGCCGGGGTGAAATGGACTCGTACGTCGGTCTCGACCCGCAGGCCCGGGCGTTGTACGCAGGCGACGATCAGCCGACGAAGCACAACTGGGTAGAGCCGCAGCCCACCGCCCACCTCTACGAGGCTCCCCGCCCTGCCGACGCGAGCCGCATCCGCGTGGAAGCCACCGACCGCTTCGGCCAGACGTACTCCCGTGAACTCGACCCCGATGCGGAGTGGGACCCCGCTGCGGTAGAGTAGTCCCGCCTGTCTGCCGCTTTTCTGCGTAGGGCCCGTACTCCCCTCGACTCCCCCCACCTTACTCCACCCAGATGGTTTTCACGTTCACGAACTCTCGAATGCCGTGGTGGGAGAGCTCCCGCCCGTATCCGCTGTCCTTGATGCCTCCGAAGGGAACTCGCGGATCGCTCTTCGTCATTTCGTTGACGAAAACGCACCCGGCCTCCAGCCGGCGAGCCATCCGTTCACCCTTGTCGCGGTCCTCAGTAAACACGCTCCCCCCAAGCCCGAACCGCGTGTCGTTGGCAAGCTCGATGGCATGCTCCTCATGCTCCGCCACGACGACCGATGCGACGGGGCCAAAAATTTCCTCCTCAAACGCCACGGTACCGGGGGCCACATCCGTAAGCACCGTCGGCGCGTAGTAGACGCCGTCGCGCTCCAGCGTGTGTCCGCCCACTGCCGCCACGGCTCCCTCCCCGATGGCCCGCTCCACCTGATCGTGGACCGTGTCGCGGAGGTCGGGCCGTGCCATGGGCCCAATGTCGGTGTGGTCGTCCAGTGGATCGCCCACTCTGAGGGCCTCAACTTCTTCGATCAACCGATCCGTGAAGGCATCCACCACCGACTCGTTCACGATGAAGCGCTTGGCGGCGATGCAGCTCTGCCCGTTGTTTTGCATGCGGGCGGTGCACCCGATCGACGCGGCGCGGTCGAGGTCGGCGTCGTCACACACGATGAACGGATCCGATCCGCCGAGCTCCAGCACGGTGGGCTTCACGTGAGCGGCGGCCTGCTGCGCGACAGCCTGCCCTGCCCCCACGCTGCCGGTGAGGGTCGCGGCCCGGACACGCCGGTCTGCCAGCACGTCCGCCACGATATCTTCCTCAACGCGGAGCACCTGGACCTCGTGGGTGTCAAACCCCGCCTCGATCAGCAGATCCTCAATGGCGTGAGCACAGCCCATCACGTTGGGTGCGTGCTTCAGCACAATGGTGTTGCCCGCCGCCAGCGCCGGCGCCCCAAACCGGAAGACCTGCCAGAACGGAAAATTCCAGGGCATGACGGCCAGGATGGGCCCGAGCGGCTCATACGCCACGAGGCTTTTGTGCGCCTCCGTTTCTACGGGCTCATCGGCCAAAAAGTCCGCCGCGTGGTCGGCGTAGTACCGACAGACCCAGGCGCACTTTTCGGCCTCGGCTTCGGCCTGCGCGAGGGGCTTGCCCATCTCCTCCGTCATGAGGCGCCCCAGGGACTGGGCCTGGGCCTCCAGTGCGTCGGCCGCGCGGCGCAGTCGGCGGGCCCGGGCTTCCACCGAGCGTTCCCGCTGCGCCTCGAAGGCCGAGACGGCCCGGTCGAGGCGGGCGTCGACCTCCGAGGGGGTGTGCGCGTCGTAGCGCGCAAGTTCAGCGCCGGTGGCAGGATTCTGGGACACAAAGGCCATGGGTACAGACGGGACGTGGAAGGGAGATGAGTTGTTAAAGCAATTCCACGCCAACACATGGATGGGTGATCCAGCCCCGTGGGCATGGAATCCCACGGGCCCGCCGCCCGTACACGTGCCGGTTTTTCGGAAAACACCCCTTCCTCATGGCCTCCCCCGACCTCGACGTTCCCCGTGCCACGCTCGAGTCCCTCGTGGGCCAGTCGGTGGACGATCGGTCTCTCTACCAGCGGGCACTGACCCACCGGTCGCTTCTGCGGCGCTATCCCAACCGGGCCATTCGCTCCAACGAACGTCTGGAGTTTTTAGGCGATGCCCTGCTCGATCTCCTTGTGGGCGAGGTACTGTACACCCGCTTTCCGGAGCGAGACGAGGGCGACCTCAGCCGACTGCGGGCCCGCCTCGTGAGCGAGGCGCCCCTGGCCCGCTACGCGCGGCGCATGGACCTGGGCCCTCACCTTCTCATGAGTGCAAATGCCGAAGCAGAGGGCGGGCGTGACAACCCGACCATCCTGGCCGACGCCTTCGAAGCGCTCGCCGGGGCCGTGTACCTTGACCAGGGACACGCGGGGGCCCGCCAATTTGTGCGCGATCACATTCTCATCCCGTTCGACCTGGACGAGATGCTGGCCCACGACACCAACTTCAAAAGCCGCCTGCTGGAGCGGATGCAGGCCGAGGCCCGTCCCCAGCCCACCTACCGGGTCGTCAACGAGGTCGGGCCGAGCCACGACAAGACGTTTACCGTGGAGGCGCGAGTGGGGGACACGACACTGGGTCGGGGCACCGGGTCGCGCAAGCAGGAGGCCGAACAGCGCGCCGCCCGGGAGGCGCTCGACCATCTTGCCTCCGACGCCTAATCGATCTTCGCCCAACGCCTACTCTTTATGCCGACTCGTGCCGATAACCTGGACCTGGCTCGCTCTCTCGCCCGCACCGCCGAGGCCGAAATTCTGCCCCGGTTCCGCAGTGTCGCGAGTGCCCGCAAGCCGGATGGAACGGAGGTCACCGAGGCCGATCGGGAGGCCGAACGCGTAATGCGCGACCGCCTGGCCGACGAGCGCCCCACCCACGCCGTGCTGGGGGAAGAATTTGGCGACACCGGCCCCGACGACGCAACCCACCGCTGGATCCTCGATCCGGTGGATGGCACCGCCGGGTTCACCATCGGCGTGCCCCTCTTCGGCACGCTCGTGGCGCTGCTGGAAGACAGCGTTCCCACCGTTGGCGTCATTCACTTCCCCGCCCTCAACGAGACCGTCTACGCTGCACGGGGCGAAGGCTGCTGGTTCCGCACCGAGAAGGACAAGCAGCGGGTGCGCGTCGATCCGGTCGACGCGCTCGACGACGCCACCGTCACCACCACGGCCCTCCACAGCTCCGACGTCACGGCCACCGCCGACCAGACGCCGTACCGCCTTACCGACCTCGTCCGACAGGCGGGCAAGTTTCGATTCGTCACCGACTGCCTCCAACACGCCCTCGTGGCGCGGGGCCGCACCCACGCCGCCGTCGACACCCTCATGCATCCATGGGACATCGCCGCGCTGGTGCCCTGTGTCCGCGAGGCTGGGGGCGTCGCCCTGCCGCTTGATCCGTCCGCCGACGACGTGGTGCACGGCGGCAGCCTCCTCACCGCCAGCACCGAGGCGCTGGCCCACGAGGTGCGTCGCCTCCTCCACCCCGCTGGGACGATCGATTAGTCGACCTGCGCCGGGAACGAGGGCACGAGCGTGGATGTGTCGTGCGGTCCCGAGGCGTCGTGGAAGGTCATCGTGCCGTCCGGCGCGCACGTCCACACCTCGTCGGCGCCCTCCGCAAGGTACAGGCGACACTTCTCCGCAATTTCCGCTTCCGGGTTGCCTTCCGACAGCACCTCAACGACGATCTCCGGCATCACCGGGCTCGCCTCCGCCTCGTCCGGGACCTGACGAAAACGGTCGTCGGAAACCCATACGACGTCCGGCACCTTGACCCCCTTCGCCGTGGACACGGCAAACTCCACTGCGCGGACCCCCGACGGGGGAGCATGGTCGCGAAGGAGGTCGCCGATGCGCGTCTGCCGAATGCCGTGATGGGGTTTGTGCGGACTCAAAACGATCTGGCCGTGTTCGTTCGTCTCTACTTTGTACGGCAGATCCCGGAGCTGCGGATCGTTCAGCACGCGATGCCAGACCGGGGATGTTTTGGTGCTCATGGCCCGAGGGGCTCTTGTGGAACGGGGCGGGCGCTTGCGAATGCCAGGATCGAACGAGGGGCGGCCTCTCGTTGATTCCCTCCCTTCACCGTCTCGCCCACCTCCATGATCGACTCTCTCCACACGCTTGACCTCCACTTCCAGGAGCGGCCCCACACCATCGCATCGTACCTGCTGTCCCATGCCGACGGGGCCGCGCTGATCGAGACGGGCCCCGGCTCTACCTTTCCCATGCTGCAGGCCCGCCTCGCCGAGCACGGCCTCACGCCCAACGACATCACCGAGGTGCTCCTCACCCACATCCACCTCGACCATGCCGGGGCTGCCGGCCGTCTCGCCACGCACGGCGCCACCATTTACGTGCACGACGTCGGGGCGCCGCACCTTGCAGATCCGACCAAGCTGCTGTCGAGTGCCGAGCGCATTTACGGCGACGACATGGACCGGCTCTGGGGCGAGATGCGACCGGTGCCCGAGGAGCAACTCGTGCCGCTGGACGACGGGGACACAATCGAGCTGAGCGACCGGTCGGCCCGGGCGCTCGACACGCCCGGCCACGCCTCCCATCACATGAGCTACGTGATTGGCGACGTGTGCTTTACCGGCGACGTGGGCGGGGTGCGGCTGCCGGGCGAGTCGTACGTGGAGCTGCCCCTCGCCCCGCCCGAGATCGATCTGGTCGCCTGGCGAGAGAGCCTCCGCGTCCTCCGCACGGCCGTCGACACACACGGCATCACCCATCTCGCGCCGACGCACTTCGGGCTCTACGACGACGTGCCGGCCCACCTCGACCGCCTCGAACGGGTCATAGACGCGGCGGACGACTGGGCCCGGACGACGCTCCCCAACCACGCCGACGACCCGAAGGCCCTCCGCGACGCCGCGACGGACTGGATGCGCGGCTGAAAATATGGAAATCATCGGCCGCAGGGGTGATGTGGGGGAAGGGGTCCATGAGGATATTTTTTTTCAGTTCTTCCATCACGGTGTATTTG